>WGDA01000013.1 GCA_015493505.1 Pseudomonadota bacterium
CTGTTCGCCCGCAAAAACCCACTGCACCAAAGCCGCAACCCAAAAAGCCTGCGGTGAAAATTGCCAAACCTCCTGTAAAAGCCGCTCCCAAACCCCAGAAAAAGGTGCCACCTCCACCCAAAAAGCCTAAAGTCGTGACCAAAAAACCTACCCATCTGGCGAAAAAGGAGATAAAACCCAAAAAGGAAATCCTGAGTTCCCGCCGTAAAGGAAGCTTCAAGGTCGCGGAGGCGCGTCCCAAAAAGAGGGTGTCCAAGCCAACGGCTGTTCCTCCGAAGAAAAAGGCGCCCCCCACCCACAAACCGGCCAGGCACGCGGCTCCCGTTACGCCCAAAAAGGAAATCCCCACCGCGCCAGCGCCGGGGCGCGCCCAGCCTCCCGTGACGCGCAAGGCCCCCCCTACGCCGGTTCCGCATTCCCTCTTCCCTTCACAGGAAACCCTGCATCAGATTGAGCGGAAATTCTCCCAAACCTTTCCGAAAAATGTGCCAAAGGGGGACGTTATTTCCCTCAATACAAAATCGTACAAGTACATCTCATACTTCACGCATATCAAAAGGAAAATCGAGCTCGTGTGGGAGTATCCCAGGGAGGCCGTCGAAATGGGGCAGGAAGGGACGCTTGTCTTGCGCTTTACCATCCTGAAGGATGGCCGCCTGGCGGGCGTGTGGCTTGTCCAGTCATCCGGCTACCGGTTACTGGACGAGGAAGCGATCAACGCCGTCAAAGAAGCAGCCCCCTTCAACCCGATCCCTGATCGCCTGAAGAAAGATCACCTGAACATCGAGGCCAGGTTTACCTACAGCCTTGGGTTCAAGTTCGTCTATTAACGAGGAAGCCTCCTGAGATGTAGCCGTTCAAACCGCTTTTCCCATCTTTCAATGCTGTGATATAGTAAACAAATTTCAGTTCGTGGGGGATTTTTTTGATAAAAACATTTAACCTCTCCAAGCGTTACGGGAAAACCACCGCTCTGGAAAATCTTACTCTCCATGTCAAAGAAGGGGAGTTTTTCGGTTACCTGGGTCCCAACGGCGCGGGAAAAACCACCACAGTCAGGATATTGACCTCCCTGGCGAAACCAAGCGCGGGAACCGCTACCATTGGAGGGTTTGACATCCAAAAATTCCCGCTTGCGGCCAAGAAACTCATCGGCGTGGTTCCCCAGGCCATCAACCTGGACATGGAACTGACTGGATGGGAAAATCTTCTGATTCACGGCCTGCTTTACCAAATGCGGCGCTTCGAGATAAGAGAGCAGGCGGAAAAATGGGGTGTGTTCTCCGGCCTCGCCTCTCGCCTGGCCAAACCCGTCAACACCTATTCCGGGGGCATGAAACGGCGTCTGACCATTGCCCGGGCCCTTCTGCACAATCCAAGCGTTCTTTTCATGGACGAGCCGACCGTTGGGCTGGACGCCTCAGGGAGAAGGGAGTTGTGGGGGTTGTTGAAACGAATCAATCGCGAGGGCACAACCATTTTCCTTACTACCCACTACATCGAAGAAGCGGAGGCCCTCTGTGACCGGGTGGGGATCCTCGATCACGGGCGCCTCATCGCACTGGAGAGTCCCCGAGCCCTCATCGCCTCCGCGGGCAAGGTCGTGGTGGATGTCTTCGAAGGGGAAAGCCTGACCAGCCACTTCTTCCCGGACCGGGTTGCCGCCGGAACCTTCGCCGCAACTGTCCAGGGCAGCGCCACTATCCGAAACGCGAACCTGGAGGATGTCTTTGTCAAGCTCACCGGTCGGAGGGTCGAATCATGAGGGGGTTCACGGGCGTCTTCACGCGTGAGCTTCTGATTATCAGGAAGCGCTTCCTGAAGATGTTGATATCATTCTCCGTCACCCCCCTGCTCTATCTTATCGCTTTTGGCTGGGGGTTGGGGCAGCGCATGACCGTGGAGGGCGTTCCCTACATCACCTTCCTCATTCCCGGGCTCATCGCCATGGGGAGTATGACCCGCAGCTTCGCCATCTCCAGCGAGATCAACATCGCCCGGTTCTACTGGCATATTTTCGAGGAATTCCAGGCCGCCCCCGTCTCTGATCTGGCTATCGCCGTGGGCGAGGTTCTCGGGGGCATCCTGCGGGGATTCTTCGCCACCGCCATCATCTGTGTCTTCGCCCTCTTTTTCCATGTCAGACTCCACATCACAGGATGGTTCCTGCTTGCCGTTCTGGGAAATGCCTTCACTTTCAGCTCCCTCGCCCTGATAACCTCCATGCTTGTGCGTTCTCACGCCGACCAGTCCATGCTCAACAACTTCGTGATTACCCCCATGGCCTTTCTGTGCGGCACCGTCTTTTCCCTCAAGGCCCTGCCAGGCTGGGCGCACGCGCTCATCCGGTGGCTGCCCTTAAGCCCCGCCACGCGGGCGATCCGCGCCACGGCCCTGGGGCATCCCATTCCATGGGCTGCCATGGCTACTGTCTTTTGCTTCGGGATTGTGTTTTTTACCCTGGGGGTCTTCGCCATCCGAGGCGCGAAAAGCTGAAACGGAATATGTCAGGCCACGGATTTTCTCAGGTCAGCGCGGATTTTTATGTTTCACGCAAAAGCTCGGAAAGGGCAATGCATTACCGATTTCTTACCTGATTATCAATCGGTAATAATCTACCCCGTCGCAAGCGGGCGGGGTATTGACCCCTAAGAGAGATAAAGAGAATATTGGGACTTGGACAAACAAAGATTTTTTTAGTGGATGAAGGGTTGTTATGACCCCTATTACGGTTTGCCCCCTTCACAAATATTAGTTGCCTGTATGGGTTGAGTGAAAGATATGAAAACGTCAAATACGTGGGCGTTGCGTCTGCCTCGGATGGGTCAAGATTTTCTAAATGTCAAGCGTCGTAGCTTTATAACTATCAGTAAATACAGATATTCCAAAGAGGATGTCTGGGTTATCCACGTCAATCTGTGGCTAAGGACAGGGCTTTTCTTATCCTGTCAATCCCGTTGATCTCGTCAAGATCATTATGTGGCATTTACTGGCCGGGTTTCGCGGGGATGTCTTGAAGTTCCTTCAAAATCGTCCGTGCCTCCCGTGAGATCATCCGGACGGGGTGATGGGTGAGGTCGGAGAGCGCCTGCCGGCAATCCGGGGTGTTAATTTTGCCCAGGGCGCGGGTTGCCTCGAGAATGATGTAGATGTCCCTGGTGCTTTTAATCAGTTCGATCAGGGCGGGAACCGCTTTTTCAACCTTTTTCTCTCCTAAAAGCCAGGCGGACCGCATAACGGTGGTGGGTTCAGGGTGACCCAAGGCGTGGATGAGCTTGTCCTCGTAGCTGAAGGAGGCCCAGATTTTGGGGATGTTCGCGCCGCAGTGGGGGCAGATTTTTAAATCTTCCTTCATCTCTCCCCAGCATTTTGGGCAGTAGAAGGTGGTCATTTCTCACTCTCCATCACCATCAACGTTGCCAAACAGACGGGTAAACGCCCGACGCCAGGGTTTTGTGGCGTCTCCCGAGCCGGCGTCATGGTGGCGGTAATCCGTGTTTTTCAGGGATGTCCTGAGTTCACTGGTAAGGGTGTCCAATCTTCGGGTCATGTCTCGCGCGAGATACAGGGCGAGGGCGGCCGGTGCTTCCTGGATCGCTTGGGAGAGATGACGCGCGCACAGCCCGTCGGAGGATTCGTATAACTCCCTTCCTTTTTCATGGTTCGATCCATTGAGGAGCGCGATCATGGCGCGAATGATGGTGGCTTCGGCCCTTTCTCCGGCCAGACAGGCGGGACAAGGACCCCTGGGGCGCAGCATGTTTTGGGCGGTCGAAAGCCGCCTCCTGGAGGGGTTCCTCTCAAGGGACTGGGCGAAGGCTTCGAGGGCCCCGCGGAGGCGCGTGGCCAGTCTTTCGGACAGGATGGTGTTGGCATAATCGGGGCCCCTCGAGGCAATCCAGGCGGCGTGTTCCCGGCAGAATCCTTCGCTTTCATGGATCTTGGCCACCTCGGCGGGGGCGTCATAGTTCTGTTTCAGCAGCCAGAAAAGATAGGTTTCCTGTGCCGCTTCCCCAACGCGGCAGACGGGGCACCCCGGCTGTTTCAGGGCGCGCGTCATTTCGTGGCTGAAGGGATTGGAGATGTCTGCCCTGGCGGTTTGAGAAGTTGAACGGGCCTTTTTTGAGGGTCCTGGGTTTTTCAGCCGGTCGCGGATCGCCTGGATGAACCGGCGGGTGGGTGATTCGCGGGGCGGTTGTGGCAGGGCTTCCATCACATCGTTGCCAAAGTGTTCCCGCATGCCGACAAACTTTCGTATGACGCGGCGCCAGGAGTCGGTCTCGGGACCCTTGGGCTCATGTGAAAACCGGTAGTCGTGTTTGCGCCAGAATTCTCCCAGCTCCCAGGACAGGGTGTGACATTTTTCGATCTCACACTCGAGCAGGGAAGGAAGGTTTGGGTGATGGCTGAATTTTCTGACCAGAATCCTGAGATGCGGGAGGCAGAGGCCCGGTGAGGACTGAAATTTCTCCGCGAAGGGTTTCTCGTGAAAGTGGTCTATGAACTCCCTGAGATAAAACATGGTTGCCCGCGCCTCAGAAGCGCACACGATGCAGGGGTCATGAGTCTCCCAGGACTGAATCACCATGTCCAGTGTTTTTTGTCGCTGGCGCCCAGAAAAAGGGCGCCTCTTTTTGCCCGGATCTTTCAGCAGGGTTAAAATCTCGCGCATTGACGCGATTTCCGACTGGATCAGGTCGTTATAGATGATGGAAATCCCCGTGTCGGTGCATGGGATGTCCATGGATGCCCACGCGTGCCCGTTGCAGAACCCCTTCGAGTGATGCAGGGCGTCCCGGACGAGGGCGTCATTGACGAATTCGTAATACAGCGAACGCAGGTGGGTTTTTGATTCCTCGTCCGTGAGCGCGCAGATGGGGCAGTTCTCCGAGTCAAGGGCGTCCAGCAGGTTGAAATACGACAGGGTGTGCCGGTCTTTGTGGTCCGTTTTTTCCATCTTCAAGTCTCGAATCAGGCAAGCTTGGCGGCGGATAACGCTCCGTGGATGTTTCGCCAAGGTCGTTGATCCTGAGACACCCTAAGGGATGCGTGGCAGGTTGTCAACCCGTTTGATGGTTTTCTCAGAAGGGGGATTATAGCCTTAATTTGTCCATGATGATTTTACTGAGGAAACGTTCTTTCTCCGCTTCGTAGCGCTCATGAGCCTTCTTGGCATGAATAATCTGGAGGTAATGCAGCAAGGCGATGAAGAGAAGGCCTCCGGTCAGGTTGCCCAGGGCGCCGGGGATGAAAATCTTTTTCAGCCAGGTAAGAACGGTGATATCGGCTCCCATCAGCATCCCGAGAAAGACCTCAGAGGTGGAAACGATGACGTGGGTGAAGGAGAGAATAGCCAGGACAAAGATGGTGGACCAGATCGCGATCATTTTCACGACCTGGTCTTTCGTAGCCAGAACCAGCCAGGTCATGGTGGTAATGATGACGCCAGCCCAAAAGGCGCTGAAAAACTCCTCCTGATAGGACCGTGAAACCTTGTAAAGCGCGAGCAGTTTGATGTGCTCCGCTGGCAGGGTGCCCAGGGAGTGGGCGCCGCCAAGCGCCACCAGGCCAGTGAAGGCGATCGCACCGAAGAGGTTGCCCAGGAGGGTCCACATCCAGAGCTTTCCGAGCTTGCTAATGGGTTCCTTCCCCTCGAAAACCGGCCCTACGGGGACCAGGAAGTTCTCCGTGAAGAGTTCGCTTCTGGAGAGCTTCAGAAGGATGAATCCGATGGGGAAAATAGCTGCCCCTATGACAAATGCCGCTTTTTCTCCCAGCAGGCCGGTCAGGCCGCCCGTCACCGCGGACATGGCGAGCGCCCCAAAGGTGACATGAAGCGCGCCGATGATCCCGGACATGAACATTTCCGACCAGTTTCTGTTCAACCGGTGGACACCAGCGTCGATGGAGTCGATGAAGACATCGAGAGGGCTTTCCGATTCAGCGGCCTCCGCGCTGGCCCTGTAAAGGTTGATGATGTTTGAAAACGCGTTCCTGTGGTCAATCTCATCTTCAAGAATACGCGTGACGACGGTGTGAACGGTAGGGTCCTCGAGCACCAGCAAATCGTTCTTGTATTCGATGATGGCACGTTCTTCCAGGACGAACGTGAGCCGGATCAGATCTTCATCATGCTTCGATTCTTTAATAATCTTAAGAATCTTTTCCTCTGGGTCGCTTCGATAGGAGGCGGGCGCTTCACCGAGGCGTTGAACCTGTTCCGACAGGAGGCGGGCATGTTCTTCCTCCTCCGCGGCGATCATTTTCAGGGAGAGGGACAGGTCCACGCTTGCCACGTGTTCCGCCATGGCGGTGTAAATCCTACGTGCCAGGATCTCCGCCTGGATGTGCTCGTTCAGGCGGGAAATCAGTTCGTCTCTATTCATGAGGCTACCCTCGTTTGTGAAGTGTTAAAATTTTCTGGTAAAAGCTTTCGACCACTCGGGCCTGCTGGTCGAGACGAAAGATGCGCAGAGCGAAATCCTTGGCCTCTTGACCCAGGGAGGCACGCTCTTCAGGGTTTTTCGCCAGGCGGCTGATGGCGCCCGCGAGGTTTTCCGGCGTGTCTTCCACGATAAGCCCCGCCTTTCCAGCCCCCACCAGCTCGGGGAGCATGCCCCGTTTCGCCACGATGACCGGAAGGCCAAGCGCCATGGCTTCCCTCAGCGCCCGTGCCGTCCCGTCAGAGCCGGGGGTCAGAAAGACAAAGCAGTCCAGGCTCGCCAGGGTATCGAAGTAGTCATCCATCCGGTATCCCGCGAGGATCACGCGGTCTTCCACGTGGAACTTTCTGATGGGCGCCTCCACGCTTTCCTTGATCTCCCCACTTCGGCCCACCAGGAGAAGCCGAAGGGTCGGCAGGCTGTCCCGCAAGAGGTGCACCGCTTCGATCAGGCGATCCGTGCCGCGGTATTTCTGAAAGCGCGCCACGTTACCCACAACGAAGGCGTCCTCCGGCAAGCCAAAAACCGGCCGCATGTCTTTGTAAGGCCTGTGAAAGTCCGGAAGGTTCAGGTCCAGAGCCGGATTGGTTATCACCATGCGGTTCAGCGGGAAGCCGAACCGTTCCCGTAACAGCGCCAGAGAACGCTGTGAAAATGTTATCAGACCATCCGTGAACCTGGACAGAAGAAACCTGTTTGAGAAGGAAGGGCGCAGGGAGTCCCGTTTGTGATCCATCCGGATGACCGGCGGTTTTGAGTGCGAAATTCGGGAAGCGACCCCTCCCAGGAGGTGGTCGTGGGAACGGTGCACCTGGATGATGTCAAACCCTTGGGAATCGATATAAGCGGGCAGGTAGCGCAGGTCGTGAACCGTCCCGGGGATGGCGGACCAATTGTTCCATTTCAGGACGTGGCTGAGGCGAAAACGCGTCTCAGCCCGTACCCGGTAGCGGTCGATGTAAGCATGAATGCAGCGATCCGTATCGTAGGGGGGCATGCCGTAGGCGAAGGTGATTTCGTGCCCGTGGCTGGCGAGCGTTTTCATGAGGTTCAGAACAGGTTCGATGGGGCCCGTCCATTTCCAGTCGCTGTAGAGGTTGAGGATTTTCAAGAAGCGGCGCCCCTGATGGTTTCGATAATCGAAGAGGAATCGTGGTTTTTTGGGTCTCCGACGATGGCTACCCGCCCACCATATCCTTCCACAATAGCCCGTTCCGGGACCGAATCCACGGTATAATCTGTTCCCTTGGCGTGGATATGGGGCTTGAGAAGAGACAGCAGAGGGCCGACCGTCCGTGTGTCGAAAAGGGTGACAAGATCAACCATTTCCAGGGCGGCGATGATTTCAAGGCGTTCTTCCTGGGGGGTCACGGGACGGCCCGGGCCCTTGAGCGCCCGGGTGGAAGCGTCGCTGTTCACCGCGACGACCAGGATGTCGCCCAGGGCGCGCGCTCCTCTGAGATAGCGGATGTGGCCCACGTGAAGGATGTCAAAACAGCCATTGGTGAACACGATGGACTTGCCCTGGCGTTTCAGGCGTTCCACCGTGTCCCGCAGCGTGGCGTGATCAAGGATGATGCGGCCCATCTGTTTCCAACTCGCTCTGGATGAATGAGATGAGTTCAGTAGGGGTCAGCGTGGCCGCTCCCCGTTTCATGACAACGATGCCGCCGCCGAAGTTCGCGAGCCTTGCCGCTTCCTTGTAGGAGGCGCCACTGACCCGCGAAAGGGTAAATAAGGCAGCCACCGTGTCCCCGGCTCC
>WGDA01000014.1 GCA_015493505.1 Pseudomonadota bacterium
GCGGTCTTGTCTCCCTTGATGGCTTCTATGGCAACTTTGGCTTTGAATTCATCTGTGAATTTCCTGCGCTGTTTCATCCCTGTGAATCCCCTTTCTTTTGTCTACTCCTTTTCACTTTAACATACTGTCCCATTTCTGGGGTCCACTATATTATGAAGAAATATATCACACATCTTACGACATATCAATGTTGACATGACAGTAGTTTTTCACCGTCAGGGTGGTGGGGATCAGCGGCTCATTCTCCGGGGTCATGGGGAGAAAGAAGGCCGCCGTCCAGAGGTTGCAGGCCTCCCACAGCCGCTCCCAGACGGTTCCCGGGCCGTGAATCTGATGGTAGAGCTTCGCCTTTGTCTTGACGTCGTCCGCCCGCCGTTCCTCCAGGGAGGCGAAGGCGGCAAAGTTTTTCGCGATGGCATCGAGGTTGATTTTCTCTCCAAGGGGGGTGCCAAGAGCGCGGATATTCCTTTTTCCTATTTTGTTTTCTTCTTTCAATCGCTTGGCAACCTGCTTGTCGTCACCCCCCACGGGTTTATAGGCGTCGTCGGGGATGCCTTTTTTGAGCACCGCCAGGTCAAAGACGCCCACGAGGGAATCGCCACATTTGATATGATGGTGAGGGGCTTGCCCTTGCTGTGGCCCTCGATCCAGAGGGCGACCTTGCAGAGGTCCACGGCGAGGGGATTTTTATCCACGCCGTAGATGCAGGTGCGGATGACTTCCCGCATGGCGTCCCGCTGGTCTTCAGGCGGGGGTTCCTCCGTCTCCGTCCGGACGCGGGCGAGCTCCTTCGCCAGCCTCCGGGCCGCCGCGAGGAGGAAATGCCCCGACCCGCTGGCGGGGTCGCAGACCTTCATGGACAGGAGGGCCTTTTCCTTCTCCTCCCTGCTTTCGGCATGGCGGATTTTTTGCTCGATCACGGGGTCCAGGGCACTTTTGACCAGTTCCTGTACCAGGTCCTGGGGGGTGTAGTAGGACCCGGTGCTCTTTCGCTCGGTGCTCTGGGCGAAGGAGAAGACGGGCTTGTCCCCCTCCCGGAGGATGACGGGCTGAAGCTCCAGGAGGCTTTCATAGATGCTGCCCAGCTCTTCCACGTCGAGGGCGGTATAGTTGATCCAGCGGCGCACCCTTTCCTCTTTCGGCGTGAAGTAGGAGAGGTGGTGAACCGCCTCCAAAAGCCGCGCGTTGGTGAGCCTGGCGTTTTCGAGGTGTTTGAGCTCGTTGAAGAGTTCGCCGTTTAGGGGTTCCAGCCCCAGCAGGGCGGCGTATTCCTTGTTTCTCAGGATGTGAAAGAGGGTGACGAGGCCGTAATAGAGGTCGTGATACTTTTCCCGCGCGGTGAGGGGGACCTCGGCCAATCTCCTAAGCCGGGTGACGCTGTAGGCCTGGTGATAGGCGGGACTGTCGGTGAGCAGGCCCCGCTCTTCCGCCACCATGAGGAAGAGGAGCCGGTAGATGAGGCGAAGGAGTTCCTGATAAAACGCGAGGGGCGTGAAGGTTCCATTGAGGCACGCCTCCCGCAGGTTGCTGTTATCCGGGTGATGCAGGAAGCCGTTGGCGAGGATTTTCAAGGTTTCCTCGACGGCGTCCCGCAGGCCTTCCCGTATCCTCCCTCCCTGTTCCCTGGCCTGGGCGTGATATTTTTCGAGGAGGCAGGCCGTGGCATCGTCCATGCCTTCTGGGAGGCGTGAGCGATGGACGAGGCGGTAGAAGATGATGAATTCGCTGAACCTATCTCCCTCCAGCATCCCTTTGAGGTCGAATTCCACGTAGGCCTGCCGGGTGAGATAGGAGGAATCCCGCAAGAGGCGCAAGGTGTCTCCGTTGGTGACGATTCCCCAGAGGTGTTCCGTCTCATTGAGGTACTCCTGAAGGAGCGTGTGGGGGGACATATTTTTCGCGCCCCGGGTCGGACGGGCGCCCAGGTTCTGATCGCAGGCCACGATATGGACGGGCGGGGCGTCCTCGCGTTCATCCGCCCTGTGAGAGATGGGGAACGCGCGTCCCGCGATCTGTTGCGCCTTTTTCTGGTATCGCGGACGGTATCCCAGGGTTTCCAGGAGCGGGATGACCCATTGTTCCCGCGTGATGGTGGTCAGGGATTCGCTTCCCGAGGCCCTTTCCAGCCTGCGCTTGAAGGCCTCCCAATAGACCTTGACGTCGGTCCAGATGTTGGAGGCCTCATCCGCCACGGAACGGGTGCCGCTTATGCCGAAGTCTTTCGGCTTTTGGCCTTCCGCTTCCGGGAGGCGTTCCAGAAAGTCGAGGGAAAAGAATCCCCCTTCGATGTGGACAGAGAGGAAGGCGCCCTGTCCCGCCCTTCTTCCCCGGTGGGTGTTCCTCGCGGGGCTCATGGGCGCGCTCCCTTCGGCACCGGCAGCGCCACCAGAAGGCCCAGGAGATCCGGCGGCAGGGACGGCTCCGTTTTCACGGCCCCTTCCTTGGTTAAGTTTCTGATTCTGCTGTGGTCTCCTCCAGGCCCCGGCTCCTTTCCCTGATCAGGCCTTCCAGGCGGGCCTGCAAGGATGGCCATGTCTCCAAGGATTCCTCCAGGACCTCCCGCTTTTCCTGGGGACTGAGGTTGGCCGTGGAAGTCAACGTGTCCAATAGCTCGCGGGCCGTTTCTGGGGTTAGGGGGGTGATGTCGGGGTATATCCCCTTGAACCCCCAGACGAGGGTTTCCTCCATGAGCGCGGGGGCTTCTTTCCTTTTTTTCAACCGGATGAGATAGCGGGGCCGCAGCAGCAGGAGGGTAGTTCTGCTTTCCACCTGAGAGGTCCTGATGACGCCACACCGGGAAACCGGAGGGCTTTTAGAGATGGGATGCAGGGCCTGATCCATGAGGTGTTCCGCCAGGGCCTCGATCAACTCGTGGTTGCGGCCGATGTATTCCGCTCCCTCAGGGGTGGGAGAAACAAAGGTGATTCTCCACGGGTCCCGCACGTCCCCCAGCCTGTAGCGCATGGACTCCGGCAGCGCCGCGGGTTCCAGTTCCCAGATTTCATCCGACTTTCGCGTCAAGGCGAACCCCAAACGCTGGCTTGCCTCCTGAAGGAAGCGTCTGACCGACCCGGGGTTTCCCAGGATGGCATCGGTTTCCCTGAGCTCCCTCGCCACTTCTTCCGGCTTGATCGCCCGCTGGGCGAAGCGGGAGCGGGATTCCTTTTCGGCTTCCGCCTCCATGTCCCACCTCTCGTGGATTTTCTCGATAACGATTCGTTCCTTCTCGAGGTCACCAAAGAGACTGCGCTGTCTCGGCTTGGGTTTCCCTTTATGAAAGATGGAGTTGAAGACCGCTTCCATGACCCTTTCGCTGTCTATGGGGACGGGAACATAAATCCGAAGGCTTTTGTGAATTTGCCGGGCCTTTCGGAGAAGCACCTCAAAAACCGCGCCGTCCACGGGGTTGTTGGTCCCGATCATCAACGCGGCCCTTACCTCCGGGGCCTTCTGGCCGAAACGGTCCACCCTTCCCTCCCGCTGTTCCAGGCGGTTGGGGTTCCACGGCAGGTCATAATGGATGACGGCGGTGAAATGTTCCTGAAGGTTGATGCCCTCACTCAGGCAGTCGGTGGAAACGAGGACCCTCTTGGGATATTGGGCAAGTTCTTCCACCTTGAGCCTTCTTTCGTCATCGGAGAGGACGCCCGTAACCCATGCCACGGCGAGACGCGGGTGCCGCGACGCGAGGCGTTTGCGAAGTTCTTCCGCCACGTACTCAGCCGTGGCGATATACCGGCACCACACAATGGGATGGAACCCTTCGGAGACCAACCCGTCCACACGCGTTACCAGTTCCTGAAGCTTGTTGTCTTTTTCGCCTTTAAGCTTTGCCGCCCGCCGGGCGAATTCTCTCAGGGCTCGCCTGTCTTTGTCCGGGAGCTCGGGGTCTCTTTCCTGCGCGTCGAAAACGGCGCTGGGGAGCATATCCTGGGCCGTTTCCGCCTCCATGGGATCGAAGACCAGGGGGCTGTAGGCGGTGTCCATTTCCTCTTCATTTTCCTTGAGGATTTCATCGCCGTCCATCTTCGCCCTCTTCGCCAGAGACAACTGGGCCGCGGCCGGGGATGAAGAGACGCAACGAAGGAGGGCCAGGGCCGACCAGAACCGCATTCTCCGCCCCCAATGGGTGAGGTTTTCCCTTTCGGCGGACTGAACCAGTTCCCGGGCGAAATTATAAACGTCTTCGTAGAAGGCCGAATATTCCTTGGAAAATTTGTAGGGAATCTCCAGGTTCTTCCTTTCCGGGAAGGGGGTATCTTCCCCCATCCAATTCTTTACGTCTACACGGCGGCGCTGGACAAAATGACGCGCCAGCTCAGCCCGTTCTGTTTCTATTAGATTCGAGAGGTCGAGGGTTTTAAATTTTGGTTTCAACAGGCCCAAAAGAGAAAGGAAGGCACTTTCGATGCCGCTGTGGGGCGTCGCCGTGAGCAGGATCAGATGACGCCCTTCTGTTTCGGACAGGGCCTTGAGCAAGGCGTGCCGCTGCTGCTGTCCCTTATTCTGTCCGGGAGGCTCGGCGGCGCCGTGGGCCTCGTCCACGATGACCAGCTCCGGGCAGTGTTGAAGGAAAACGTTTTTGTATCGTTCCGATTTGACCAGGTCGACGCTCGCCACAAGGTGGGGATAGTATTCAAAGATGCTTTCATCGGTTCTGACATCTCTTTCCAGCTTGGAGATGGTGCCCGAGCTTATGACCGTCGCGTCAATGTGAAACTTTTCCCGCAGTTCTTTTTCCCACTGACGACAGAGATAGGGCGGGCACAAGACCGCCACGCGCCGGATTTCGCCCCGGTCCAGGAGTTCCCTCGCGATGAGGGCCCCCTCGATGGTTTTCCCCACCCCCACGTCGTCCGCGATCAGAAGCCGGACGGTTTCTTGCCGCAATGCCATGATTAACGGCACAAGCTGATAGGGGCGGGGGCGGATGGAAAGCCTCCCCATCGACCGAAAGGGCGCCGCACCATCCCTTAAAAGGAGCCGGGCCGATTCCAGAAGGAGCTTGACCGCCCCGTGGTCCAGAACGTGATCGGCGGTGGGTGGAGGGAAGGTGGCTTCATTTACCCTTTCAAACGGGAGGGTATAAGCGATGGTTTGCGCCAGTTTCTCATGGATTCCGCATTTTTCCCTGTCCGTTCCCCCTACGGGGCGGAGGGTGAGAAGTTCCGGGCTTTCAGAGGGGAGCACAATCCATTCCCTGTCACGGTAACGAACGATAGACCCGATTCTCATGATTTGGCCTCTCCAAAGACATCCGGGTACCGGGAGATTTGTTCTTCCATGTCTTTATCGTATCGAATCACGATGACCCTGTATCCGTTGTTTTTAAGCTGGTTCCTGATTTTCCTGTCTTTTTCCCGCTGCTCCGGCGTGTCGTGGACACTTCCGTCACAAAAGATGCAGGTGTAGGGATCATAAAAGAAGTCCGGGATGGAGTAAATCCCCTCCAGCATTTTCTGGGCGTCGTCCGGGAGTCTCCGCTTGGTTTTGTAAAGGTGATCCACAAATTTCCTTTCCAGTTCGGAACGGGAATCCGTGAGGGAGCGGAGCCATTCGTAGTGTTCTTCGTAGGACCGTCCCTCGACCATCGGCTGGACGACGCTTTTCGAAAGCTTGTAAAGCGCGTCCTTTGCGCCGTGGCGATCCAAAAGATCGTGGTGAAACTGATTGGAATAAGACAAGAGGCATTCGTAACAGGCACAGGGGCACTTTTCAGGTTCGAGGTCTTTCTGGGACTCCGGATCGAAATGGCATCTTTGAAGGGCCTCCCGGGCGATGCGTGCCATCGCGTCACGGTCTTCCATCAACCTTTTCAGGATGCCAACACCGCCTTCCGCCGCCTCCCATATCAGGATTGCCTGATGTTCTCCCTCGCCGATGATTTCCGACGCCAGCTCGGACTCCTCCACCTGATAGTTCATTTCCATCCCCCGCTGGAGGGCGTATTGCAGGCTAACCAACAAGGAAGGATCTTCACGCCATTCGGGAACCTGCGGGTAGAGGAGAAGGATGTTCTGGGTATCCCGGACGATGAGGCGCACGAGCCGGATATCTTTTACTTCATGGTCGTTATGGTTTTCTTCCTTGTCGCTGGCGCTTTTTTCCCAATAGCCGGTTTTGAAATTGAGGAGGAATCCCTTGCTACTACTTCGCTTCCATCCGTTATTCACGCGATAGAGAGAGGCGGAAGGGGCATAAAGGAGCTTGACCAGAGGCGTTTCTCCCTCATCCAGCACCAGGGCCTTTTCCACCCGCTGTTTCCCGCCCGGGGCCGGGGCGAAGCGGTAATGGGTTGCAATCTGATACCTGTAGCGGACGCGTTCTTCTTCATCGCATGTAATCCTCTCACGGCGGTGCGTCCTCACATTGGGCATTTCCAGAACGCTCATAATCTCGCTGTTCGAGGCGTCGAGCGTTGTCTTACAATTCTCACAGGTATCCACCATGCCGTCATGAAAGAAGCCGCAAGTTCCGCATATTTTCACTTGGGAGAGGCGCTGTTCCAATCCGCCGGGTGGCGTAATGAGGCTGCGGACTTCATATTTGGCGCCTTCGTGGTAGATGATATTGTGCGGGCCGTATTCCGAAATAGCAAGGAATCGAGGCCTGGATAAATATTCCCCTTCGTCTTTAGGGACATACGCCCTCACAGGCAGGCGGGGAAAGTTGTAGCCCGGCAAAAAGCCTTCGCTGGCAAGGTAGCGATAGGGATAAAAATCGGATTCCTCTCGCGAAGTTTGCTGGTTCAAGAGCAGATTCCGCTGAAAATTGGCTTCTCTTATCGCCCTGTTGGCTTCGTCCTGAATTGCTCTGTCCGTTGATTTTATCAGAAGCTGTGTGGATTCCATCAGTTGTGCCATGGCCGTTTGGTAAAGCTCTCTCCACCGGCCAAAGGCCCGGTCAAATTCTTCCGGGGCCTTGATAATCGTTTGTTCCACCCATTCTTCATGAAACCACACTGCTGCCCGGTTAAAAGTTAAATAGTTTCAGTTGGTTATAAGTTGGGTGTGTTGTATTGTTGTAGTATGAAGTTGCAAGTATCTGAGATAATGGGATTTTTTCAAAAAGGGTAACGCTCAAAATCTGTAAAATTGTGTAGAGGCTCATATCGTCCAGATTGAGGCGTTTCTTTATGATAGCGACCAGAACATAGATCGAAACGGCAATCCAGATCTGTGTCTTA
>WGDA01000015.1 GCA_015493505.1 Pseudomonadota bacterium
ATTACAGGACGGTATCCAGGGTAGGAATGTCGTCCTGAATGAATTTACGAAATTTCTCGTAGATTTTCTTTTCTATCTGCCGCACGCGTTCCTTGGTAACACCGATCTTATCCCCGATGGACTGGAGCGAGGCGGGGGATTCAGACATGATTCTCTCATTCCAGATGAGCCGTTCCTTTTCTGAAAGGGTCTCTTCAAAAGCGCTGGCTTTCTTTTTCATGAACTCCTTCAGCTCTTCCCGGGCGATGGCCGTTTCAACACTCTCGTCCTGAGACGGAAAGATATTGTAAAGGGTCTTTTTGTCCTCGTCGATGGGAGTATCAAGGGAGATCTCACTGGACGAGAGGCGCCGGTCCATTTCGATGATTTCGCTCTCCTTCACGTTGAGCGTTTCCGCCAGGAGTTTGGGCTGCGGGTCGAACCCCAGTTTCTCGAGGGATTCCTTCGCCTTTTTCAGGTTGAAGAAGAGCTTGCGCTGATTCTGTGTGGTGCCTACTTTGACCAGGTTGTAGTTGTTGATGATGTATTTCAGGATGTAGGCCCGTATCCAGAACTGGGCATAGGACATCAGCCGGATTCCCCGTTTGGGGTCAAATTTTTTGACGGCCTGCATGAGGCCCACGTTCCCTTCCTGGATCAGGTCCAGCAGGTTGAAATAGAGCATTTTGTGGTATTCAAGCGCGATTTTTACCACCAGGCGGAGGTTTGAAACCACAAGTTTCAGGGCGGCGTCAGGGTCTTTTTCCTTATAGTATTTCCAGGCGAGTGATTTTTCCTCTTCGGGAGTCAAAAGGGGGTACTGGCTGATCTCCCGCAGGTACCGTTTCAGGGGGTCGTAAACAACGGGCGCCCCCCCCCGTTGCGTTTTTAGGGCTGGGAGAAGGGTCTGTTCGAGGCCTTCTTTCGTCTTCTTTTTCTTGTTCTCTGGCTTCACGGCTGAAGCCGTGGCCTTTTTTCTTCGCTTGCTCATGGGAAAAGTATAGCATATCCCGCCGAATTTTACAGGTTGGCGGGTTTGACAAGAAAGGATTCAGGTTCTCAGGATAGCCTGAATCATCTTGAGAAGCTCCTGAATTCCGTAGGGCTTCATGATAAAGTGCATGCCACGTTTCTGGAAATCCCGCCAGTTGTAATGTGGCTCCGGGTATCCGCTGGTGAAAAGAAAGCGCGTTTTGCGGTATCTCTCTTTCAGGGTACTCGCGAGCTGAAAGGCGTCGCCGTCCGGGAGCATGATGTCGGTAAACACAAGTTCGGGAATAAAGCCCACTTCTTCACAGATTTCGAGCGCTTCCTGTATTCCATTGGCGTTTTTAACGGTGTAGCCGTGTTCCGACAGGACTGTCTTCAGAAAATGGTTCAGCATCGGGTCGTCTTCCACGACAAGCAGGGTTTCCCCGTTCCCCTTGAGGGACTGGAACGTTGGTGGGGGAGACACTTCTTCCCTGATGGTTTCTTCCGGGGAGGCGGGAAAATACAGGGTAAACGTGGTTCCCTGTCCCACGGATGATTCCACCTCGATCCACCCATTGTGCTGGGTGACGATGCCATGAACGACCGAGAGGCCCAGGCCAGTGCCTTTTCCAATCTCTTTGGTCGTGAAAAAGGGTTCAAAAATATGTGGCAAGATGTCCCGCTCAATGCCTCTTCCCGTGTCAGTCACAGTGAGTTGAATGAAGCGTCCGGGGTAAGCCTTGGGGTTTTGTCGGCACGCCTCTTCCGTGAGGGTGACGTTGGTGAGCCGGATGGTCAGCGTTCCGCCCTCCGGCATGGCGTCCCTGGCGTTCACGGCGAGGTTGGTCACCACCTGCTCGAAGGAGGATTTGTCACCGTAGATGGGCCAGGCCTTTTCGATGTTTGTTTGAATCGTGATTTTCTCTCCCAGCAGCCGCCCCAGCATGGACAAAAGAGATGTCAGGGATTTCGTGGGATCGAAATTCTCCGTTTTCGCCGGTTTTTTTCTGCAGAAAAGGAGAAGCTGATTCACGAGATCCGCAGCGCGATGTGACGACGAAAGAATCTCTTTCAGGTAGGGGTGTGCGGGGGAGGCAGCGTCGGTTTTCATGAGGGCCAGTTCCGTAAACCCGAGGATACTGCCAAGAATGTTATTGAAGTCGTGAGCCACCCCGCTGACCAGGGTCCCGATTGCCTCCATCTTCTGAGCGTGATGAAATTGGTTTTGAAGGATTTCTTTTTCCTTCTCGGCACGCCGGAGCTCGGTGACGTCCGTAGCGATGTGGATGTATTTTTTCGGGGGGGAGCCCGCCGCGTTGCCGATGGGCGTCACGGCAACCAGCACGTTTCTGCCCTTGACCTCCAATTCCCTGGGCAATGGCCCGTCGAGATTTCTCGCGTGTTGAAGCTCGTGCAGGGGGCAGCCGTCTGGCGGCGCTTGCGTCCGATGGTACACCGTGAAGCACTTTTTCCCGACGAGTTCTTTGGAGGGCATTCCCGTAAATGACTCGTTTGCCCGGTTGGCGGCGAGGATAGTGAAATCGTCGCTTACGACAATCGTTGGTTGAGGGATCGCCTGAAAGATTGTTTCCCACTCGTGCCGGGCGATGGCGAGGGCGGCCTCCGTTTCCCTCAATTTTTTCTCTTGTTCAGACTTTTCCAGGATGGATCGGACG
>WGDA01000016.1 GCA_015493505.1 Pseudomonadota bacterium
ACCGGATAGATCCGGGAGAGCCGCTGGACAAAGACATCTATGGATTGAGTCCGGAGGAGTTGGAGAACGTGCCCTCCACGCCGGGGAGCCTGGAAGAGGCACTGGAGGCTCTGGAAGGGGATCATGAGTTTTTGATGAAGGGAGACGTTTTCACGGACGATGCCATCTTCACATGGTTGGATTACAAACGGACCAATGAGGTGGAACCCATCCGCCTCAGACCTCATCCCTATGAGTTCGCTTTGTATTACGATATCTAACCGCCATCCCATAAAAAAGGCGGGCGCGTAAATCGTGCCCGCCTTCATATCCAAAAGCGCCAAATCAGTTCAGACTGTCCAAAAAACGCGGGGGTACATGTGCCTGCCCGCCATACCCGCGCATGGCCTGGCCCGCCTTGGCGAGAGCCTTGAGCTGATCAGCGATCTGATCACGCCGGGCTTTGAGGGCGTCGGAAAACACCGCGTCATGTTCGCGCGTGGTGGCCTGCAGTTCGATAACCCGCCGCTTGAGGCCTTGAAGGGTTTCATCCGTTGCGTTTCCAAGGAGGGACTCAAAGGGGGCAAGGGCGGAGATGAAACCCTCGATTTCCTTAAGAGCTTCCTGACGTCTGGCGACAACCTGCTGGAGGGCCGAAAGGGGGATTTTTTTCTCAGCCGTGAGGGCATCCTGAAGGGCATCATACCTTTCAAGCGCGTTGATGAGGGAACGCATCAGGGCCGCGCAGGTTTCGGCGTCTTTTTTCATCTCCTTATCCAACCGCCTGAATATGCGTGGACGCGGCGGCGGGCGTGTCAACCGGGGCGCCAGGGTAGGGGCGGTTCTTAACCGGAGAGCGTGTTTCTTCCTCCAACTTCCCTTCCGTGTGAGGGATCATTTCCTCCCACGCGGAGCAGAGGTTCTTGAAGATGGGAAGAATTTCTTCCACGATCTCCGGATCCTTTTTCAGGTTCGCCTCCGTGACCTTCTCAATCAGAAAGAGATAGAGGCGTTTCAGGTTCTGAGCGATTTCTCCGCCCCGTTCCATGTCCAGGCCATTCAAAAGGTGGAAAAGAATCTGCTTGGTGCGAACAAGGCGTTCATGAGCCGTTTCAATCTCCCTTTCCCTCATGGCATTCTGCGCCTGACGCAGGAATTTGATCATGCCTTCAAACGCCATAATCAGGACGCGCCTTCGGTCGCTCACCGTCATCTGGACTTCCTGATAGGTTTTCGCCGCGAGCTGATGGTTCACTGTTTTTCCCCCTCCTTATTTTTGATTAAATTTCCAGTTCTTAGACAGGTTTGCCAGCTGGGCGGAAAGATAACTCCCCTGGGTCTTGAGGCTCTGCAACGTGGACTCCAGATTATTGAACTCTTCATACAGACTGGCACTCTTTTCCTGCATCTGGGTTTGTTGCTGTTTTATCTGATCCTTCAGGTCGCTGATCTGGCTGTTGAGGGCGTCTTCCGCGTAGGTAATGGCGCCCGAGGTTGTATCCGTCAAGTAGCCCAGGGACGTGTCGATGATGGTCCCCAGGCCCCGGGTAAACACAACATGCCCCTCATCACCCGATCCGATCTGGGAAGGGGTCAGGGTAACCAGAAGCTGAAGTCCATCCGTCATCTGGTTTCCGTCGTTGCCCGTGAGAATCTGGCCCTTCCCTGTGGCGGGTTCGCCACCAATCGTGCCCGCCACATCCTTTCCCGTGCCGGATTCGTTTCCCGTGAAACCCAGGTTCGCGTAGGCGTTTCCACCCTCGAGGGTAATGGTGTTGTCGGAACCATACGCCGCTGTCACGATGGTCAAATGGCCGTTCTGAACCTGAACGGTCACCGCTGTATCGGGGAGCGCCTCGTTGATTTTCGCCTGAATCTCGGCTGCCAGGGCCGTGTCGTTGGCGTATGTCTGATGGGTCAACGTCAGCGTTCCGGTGGATTTCCCATTCACACTCAGGGAAAAGGTATCGTTGGTGTCATCGATGGTGAGGGTTCCGATACTTCCCGATGCCGTGACCTTTGCCTGCTCCGCCGCCTGGGTGATGTTAACGGCGTATCCGCCCGGGCCGGAGACGAGGGTCTTCTGACTGGCGGCAACGAACTGGATCCCCGTGTTGTCAGAGATCCCCGAGTCCTTGAACAGCCTTTCCACATCCTGAAAATGGTTGTTCAGGGCGTCTGACAGCTTGGCGCTGTCGATGGCCAGGCTGCCGGTTTGTGTCATGGTGATCCCGATGGCGGACAGGGCGTTCATGGAAGACGGCAGGCCGGGCACGGTATTGATAACGCTGTTCCGAAGGGTGCTCTGAACATTCAGCAGGGTGGTATCTCCCATCAGGATCCCGCCCTTGCCGGTTTCGGGGTCATACTTGAACTGGTCGTTGATGGCGCTGTTCGCCTTGTTGTAGGCGTCCACAAACCCGCGGATCGCCTTCTCGATGGAGCTGGTGTCGTTGGTGACCGTCACCGTCACGGGAGAGGAGGGATTCGCGCTCAGCAGGTTCAGGGTGACCCCTGGCACCAGGTCGGTAATGGTGTTGGAAGAACTGGTTACCGTCAGGGGCGCCCCGCCACCCGTGGTGCTTCCCAGGGTCACGCGCGCGTCCGCCGGTTGCTGGATGGTAGGGGCAAACGTGTCGATATAAAACCGGTCCCCCGCGGACAGGGAACCGCTGTCGGAAAAGGCGATGGCGACCCCCTTGTCGAAGGTGGTCCCCGTGGTTGAAGTGGTGTAGCCCGCGCCCCCGTTGTCATTCCACGTGACCCCTCCATCTGTGGAGTACTTGAAGGTCGCGTCACCCACGGCGCCGCCATTCATGATCTCTATCATGTAACGGGTATTCTGTGTCCCGGTATAGGTGCCGGAAGAGGTGGCGGTTCCCGTGTAGGTGGCAGCGTTGTTGGGGTCCGTTTCCACATTGTCGATATGGGTGTGGCTGAAGTCCGGGGTTTCGTCCCCCCCCGTCAGGTTGTTTGTCAGGTGAATCGTGTTGGCCAGCCCCGTGTCGTTCGCCTGTATAATCAGGCGATACGGGTTGGAGGAGGTTCCGTCATTGATGATGGATGCCGTAACCCCCGCCTTGGCGTTGTTAATCGCGTCCGCCAGGCCCTGAAGGGTGTCGTGAGACGAATCGATGGTAATGGTGGTGGTAGGTCCGTTGCCCAGCCGAATCTCCAGTGTGCCCGTCCCAATGCGGGTCTGGTTGACATCGGCAAACCCCTGGCTGGCAATCTGATGGTTCTGCGCCAGCGAGCTGACCATCAGGGTGTACGTGCCCGGCGTGGCTGAAGCAGAAGCCGTGGCGGTCAGAATGTCCTCGTCGCTGGAGGTGGCGGCATGGGCCTGCCACGTGGCGTTGGCGTGCAGGGTCGTGGCCGAGGTCTTGACCCCCAGCAGGAGGGCGTTGATGGACTGCCACGCGGTCAGCATGTTAGTCTTATTAGCCTGCTCTTCTTTGAGCTGATCTATCTTTGCCTTGTCGTACTTGAGAAGGCCCTGGATGATTTTTGTCGTGTCCAGCCCACTGACGATGCCGTCGATTCCCGCGGTCATGATGCTATAACTCCTTCAGTTTTTTTTACCCTTCTTTTTAATTGCAAAAATGATGCCTTCGTAAATTGTTCGTTCCACCGTTCCTCTGGGCTTGACCTACGCAAAACCTTTCCATTTCCCTTCATTGCTGACCCATGCGTGACGCTTTTTTTGCCGGGCGGGCGGAAAAAACCTCCCGCCCGCCCAGGTTGGTTGTTGTGGTTAGGCGTTATCAACGTCCAGGAAGATGCCGACCATCTCCTTCAGTCTCGCCTCCAGGTCCAGCCATTCCCTGGGCGGGTATTCCCGCAGGATCTTGCCCGTGGAATCTTGGATAATCTGGACGGCCAGCCTGCCGACCCCCTTGTGGAGGTAGAAGTGGAGGTCCAGCCGGTGTTCCTTCAGATATTCGTTGATACGCTCCAGGGTTTCTTTAATCCTCTTTTCCAGATCAGGTGGTTTTGACAAGTCTTTTTTGAGAAGACTTGCCGTGACCGCCTCCTGGTTCCGTGGTGCCTGAGATCGGGCTGCCGTCTTTTGCGGGACCACCGGGGGTGAGGCGGGCTCACCACCCGAATTGGAAACCGGATTCGCCCGCACTTCCCCCGGAGCGAGAAGTGGCGGTACAAAAGCAGGTCCAATTTCCATGGCTCGTTCCCTCACGCGTGGGGGAAGGGCGGAACCCTCCCCCCACTACCCGATGGTTATCTCAAAAGCTGCAGTACGATCTGCGGCACCGTGTTCGCCTGCGCCAGCATGGCGGTGCCGGACTGGAGCAGAATCTGATTCTTGGTGAAGACCGACATCTCCTTCGCGAAGTCCGTGTCGCGGATGAGCGATTCGGCCGCCGTCAGGTTCTGGTTGGCAATCTTCAGGGATTTGGCAGTCTCTTCCAGGGTGTTTTTCTGGAAGGCACCCAGCACGTCACGCGTGTGGGACACGTCGTCGATGGCCTTGTCAATGACCGCGATGGCGTCTTGCGCGCCTTTGGACGTGGTCACGTTGATCTCGGCCAGGCTGGAGAACATGTTACCGGAGACGTTCTTGCCAAGGTCCGACGCCTTCATGCTCTGCAGCGAGATCTTCACCGTCTGGCCCTTGTTGGCGCCCACCTGGAAGACGAGGGACTGATCGGAAACGTTCAGCGTCTCCGTGCCGCCGTCACTGTCCAGGGCGTATTTTACCTTGACATAAGCGTCGTGCTGGGCGTTGTAGACCGTGGTTTCCACACCCGCGGTCACAGAGGTGGAGGGGCCACCATCCAGCGTGACGTTGAACTGGGCGGCGGTGACATTCAGGGTCATCGTGCCGACACTGATGAAATTCTGCCCGGATCCCTGTGAATTGATGGCCTTCGCCACGAAATCTGCGTGGCCGGCAGTCGAACCGGAGCCGTTGTAGAGTGTTACTGCCGTGTCCGTGTCATATTTAATGTCGTTGATGGTATTGGTGTACCCGTCGAAGCTGACCAGGGCATCGGTACCCGTGATCGCCGCGCTGTCCTGGGAAAGCCCAAGTTCGTTGTCCGCGTCCGTGCCTGTCACCTGCAACGTGGCGGCGGAACCTTCTTCGAGAGTAGTAATTGTGATCCGGTTGTTGGTCCCGTCCTGTGTCACTTTAAGCTTGTCGGAACCAAAAGCATTATCCACGGCGGCCTGCACGCCTGCGACAAGACTTGTCATGTCAGTATAAGTCGCAGCACTCATGTCAACGTCGGTTGCTGTCCCACCATCCAGCTTCATGGTGAAAACGGCATTTCCAGCCGCCGCCCCGCGGTCTGAAGATCCAGCGCTTAAATTGTTGATAGTAAAATCACTCGTTGACATGGTATCAATGTGGACACTCTCATTAGATCCTGTGCCAACACTTTGCAGGTAAATGTTCGTCGAGGAACCACTCTGCACAAACTGAACCTTTCCATTAAGGCTTGTTCCAGCCAAAAAGGCATTCAAAGCTGAAACAACGGCGGCTGCACTTGTCGATCCATTTGCCGTGGTTACGTTTGCGACGCCGCTGACGGTTAGAACATTTCCATCAGAACCTTGAAATTCAATTTTTACATTAACCGTATCTCCAGTAGAGATAGTTCCCCCAACACTTCCTGAGATGCTGGCGGCTTCAGCAGCGTTTGCAAACTCCAATCCGTTATTCCATGCATCGGTAATTCTTATGTTCGAGGAACTGGTCTTACTTGCCCCCGCCGAGGCCTGCGTAACCTCCAGCGTATGGAACCCTGCTTTAAGATTGCTGATGTTTGGTGTGCTCGCGAGGTCAAGCCCATACTGGGTTGTGTTAATAGTGGCTGATGCGTCGCTGACTTTTGACGCCGTCAGCGTGTGGTCTCCCGTTGCCAGGGTACTCTCGCTGACGGTAACCTGGGAGGTATTCCCCGTGGTGATGGCCACCAAGTTTTCCCGGCTGCCATCCAGCAGCTTCTTCGTTCCGAACTGTGTGGTGTTGGCGATTCGGGTGATGGAATTGATGGCATTTTCGATATCCGCCTGGTCCGCCGCCAGCATGGTAGGGTCGTTGGCGCCTTCGTTGGCGGCGTGAATGGCCAACTGGCGCATGTTGTCTAGCATGCCGTGGATGGTGGAGAGGGCCGCTTCAGCAGTCTGCACCATCGATGTGGCGGTCTCGGTGTTGTCGATGGCTTGTGTCAGGCCGGCGATCTGGGCGCGCATCTGCTCGGAAATGACCAGCCCGGCCGGGTTGTCCGACGCCCGGTTGATCTTGTAGCCCGAGGAGAGCTTTTCCAGGGACGAATTGAGCATCTGATCCGTGTTACTCAGATTCCTCCACGCGTCCATGGCCGCGATGTTATGGTTAATGGCTAATGTCATGGTTCAAACCTCCTTGTTTTAATTATTTTTTCATGATGCTTCGCGCTTGGTGTCGGGCCTCCATGCCCGTGCGGTTCTTGGAACACCGCCAAACCCGTTTCTCCTCCTTTTTGATGTCATCACCATTTATCGGATGGTGAGGGAAAAACTTTAGGGAAGGCTGCCGCACCGAGAAGGCGCGTTAGACGTCTCGGGGAAGGAGATTTCCCTCCCTGTCAGATGAGGTACAGGGCGAAGGCGGCGCTGACGACGATGAGGATGACAAAGCCGATGGTGACACGTTTCCGGATGCCCGGGTCGCCCAGGGAGAGGGCGTAGATAAGCTTCATCAGGTTGTTGCTGGCAGTGGCGACCAGCGTGGCCATGACGATGGTGTCAACGCTGATCTTGGTAATGTCCCCCTGAAAGAGATTCAAGATGTAGGGGTCGATGTCGGTAACCCCCACGATGAGGGACAGGATACCGGCTCCCAGGTTGCCATAGCGCGTGATGACCAGGCTGGTAACCACGGCGAAGAAGGCGAACAGCCCCCCGAAGATGAGGGCAGTCTTGAATTCCAGCGGATTCCGATGCCCACCCGCGAACGCCTCCCCTTTAACGGTTTTTCGTCCTTTCATGAAGAGGAGGCTGATGAGGGCGCTCAGAACGATGAGGACCGCAAAAAACCCGGTCAACCGCAGGGCAACCACCGTGTTGAAGATAAAGGCGAGCATAAGGATGCGGATGTACATGACCCCGGTAGCGCCGATGATTGCGGCGGGGGTGATGCCCGTTTCTTTCTCCTCCCGGCTTTTCCGGGCGAGGATGACCGTGGTGGCCGTGCTGCTGTACAGCCCGCCCAGCAAGGCGGTCAGGATGGTCCCCGAATGGGGAAAGACGAACTTTTTCAGCAGGTAGCTGAAATAGGAAATGCCGGAAACCGCCACGATGGCGAGCCAGAACTGGTACGGAGAGATGTTGATGCGGGGGGAGATGGGATGGTGGGGCAGCAGGGGCAGGATGACCCCCGTGATGATGATGAATTTGGCCAGGGTCGTGAACTCGTCGCGGTCGAATTTTCGGGAGATGCTGAAAAGATTTTCCTTGATTTCCACGAAAATCAGAACGGTGACAACCACGAGCATCACCAGCCAGTGGGGTTCCAGGTAGATGAGCGGGGCCAGGCAGTAGGTAATCAGGGCGATGATGATGGAGGTCAATCCGAAATAGCTGCGGAGCCGAATCTTGTTGACGTAGTAGATGGCGAGGAAAAGAGACAGGATGCCCAACCCGGCCAGAAATGGAATGAGCGAGCCGGGGTCGATGATATAGAGAATGAAACCGAGAATCCCGATGAGGGTAAAGGTGCGGTCCGTCCCGAAGAGGAGGGCCGTGTTCTCGTCTTCCTCTTCGTCGATATGGTGGCGCTTCTGCTCCAGGCCGATAAGCAGGGAGAACAGAGTGATGATGAGAAAGTTGACGAGATGAATGGGGAGATGTCTCAGAAAGGCCATCATCGGCGCGTGTTCCTTCGGGTCAGGGTGGCAAATATGTTCATGGTGTCCTCGTCACTGAAATTTATCTTAACGGGGTAAAAATGTCAAAAAGGGGGCGGTGCGCCTGAGGGCGATTTTTCTTGACAAGACGCGTGAGAGGCGTGTATTTATATTTCAAAATAAAATATTCCATATTGGAGGATAAAAACACATGAGACGCACGTTGACTCCGCGTTCGTATGTCATCCTGGGGCTGCTGATGGATGGCGCGAAACACGGGTATGACCTGCATCGTTCGGAACTCCTGCGCATCTGGTCCATCCCCATGAGTCAGCTCTACGCCCTCCTCAAACGCCTCGAAGGCAGGGGGCTGATTCACGCCTCGCGGGCGGCGCAGGAGAATCGCCCGGACAGAAAGGTCTATGAGATTACAGAGGAGGGGAAGCGGGTTTTTCTGGACTGGATTCAGCGCCCGTCTGACAAGATCAGAAATATCCGGACAGAGTTTCTCGCGAAGCTGTATATCATCCGCCAGCTTCACCTGGGGATTGAAAAAAGGCTCATCGAGGAGCAGATCCGGGTGTGCCGGGATCGCCGAAAGGTTTTTTCAAAACCCTCATCAGAGGATGACCCCTTTGAGCGCGTGGTCTTGGCGTATCGCCTGAGCATGATCGACGCGACAATCCGCTGGCTAAAACATTGTAAACGGATCATCGGGTGAAAGGAGAAAGTTGTGAGGCGAAAAGGCGTGATAGTGATCCTGGTAATAGCTTGGGTGCTGACGTGGGGACACCCTTGTACCGTCAAGGCGGAGACAAGCCCTCATAAGATTACCCTGGCGGTGGAGTTCGTTGCGCACGCGGCCTGCGCACATATCGCCCGGGCAAAGGGGTGGTACCGGCAGGCGGGGTTGACGGTCTCTTCTTTCGACAACTATATCACAGGCATGGCGCTGGCCAGCGCCCTGTCAAGGGGCGGAATCGATGCCGCCTATATCTGCGCCATCCCCGCCATTGTTGCCTTCGCGAACGGGGGCGTGAAGCTGAAAATCGTGTGTGGTACCCATCGCTACGGCTATGGCCTGATTGTAAACCCGGAGAAAGTCAAGGCACCCCGCGACCTGCTTCGAAAGGATGTTCGGGTTGCCTGCCCTCGGGAGGGAAGCCCTACGGACGCGGTCATGCGAAAGATGTGTGACGCGTATCATCTCAACGCGAAAATTTTATCGCATAAGGCCCTGAGGATGCCGCCCCCCATGATTCTGATGGCCCTTGAAAGCGGGCGCATCGACGCGGGATTCTGCTGTGAGCAGTTCCCGTCCATGGGCGTGGAGACCGGGTTCAAAGAGATGGCCAGCGCGCGCGATGTGTGGCCCGGGATGCAGGGAAGCGTCCTGATCGTGACGGACGCTCTGATCAGAAGGGACCCGGAGGGCGTCAGCAAGTTGGTGAAGGTCACCATCAACGCGACCCGGTTTATCCTGAGTCACCCGGAACAGGCTTCGGTCATCACGGCGCGGGCGCTGACCGTCGCTGGGAAGAAAATTTTCCCCCTGAGGATCGACCGGCGGCTGGCGGGGCTGAGGATTTCACCCCGCGCGGTGAAACGGGCGCTGTTCAAACAGATGGTATGCACACCGGAGGTAGATGTGAGGATGATTCAGGAGGAAATAGATTACCTGGCGCGTTTGGGATACATCAAAAAGTTTGACGCCCGCAAAATCGTGGACCTGAGGTGGTTGCATGCGGAAGAATAGTTCCCCCTTCAGCGCGGCCTACGGGTTTATCCCCGTACTCGTCTTTTTGGCCCTCTGGGAGGGGATTGCCCGCCTGGGGATTGTCCCGCGGCAACTCCTGCCCCCCTTCAGCCACGTGGTAGCGGAAACCTTCGCCTTGATTAAGAGTGGCGTGCTTCCCCAGAATTTCATGAAAAGCCTTATCCGTGTGTTGATAGGTTTCACGGCTGGCAGCCTCGCGGGACTCGCCTGTGGCCTGCTGATGGGATGGCATGACATGCTCCAGCGGGTCTTTTCCCCCATCGTAAGCTTTCTGTATCCCATTCCCGCCCTGGGCTGGTTGCCCATTTTCATGATCTGGTTTGGCATTAACGAGCTGCTGCCCATCGCCATCATCTTCACCTGCTCCTTCTTCCCCGTGCTGTACAATACCGCGAGCGGTGTGCGGAGCGTTGATAAAAATTATGTTCAAGTGGCCCGGACCCTGGGCCAGGGCGAGGGAACCATCCTCTTCACGGTTCTGTTCCCATTGGCGTTACCCAGCATCTTTACGGGATTGAGGCTTGAGGCGGGAATGGCCTGGCGGGTGATTATCGCGGCAGAGATGGTGGCAATCCCCACCGGGATTGGCGCCCTGCTCATGCGGGCGGAGAGTCTCATTCGGATGGATATCATCATTGTGTGCCTGATCGTTCTGGCGGTCATGTGTTTTTCTTTCGAGCGTTTCTTCTATTTCCTCGAAAGAAAGGTGACGGGCAGGTGGCTCCTTGGCTGAGATTATCCTGAAATCGGTCAGCAATTACGCCCTGAAAGACGTTGACCTTGAGGTCAGGCCACGAGAGACGCTGGCGATCGTGGGGGTGACAGGGGCGGGAAAGACCACGTTGATCAAGGCAATCGCGGGCCTGGTTCCATTCGAAGGCCAGATATTGCTGAACGGGCGGGACATCCGAAGTATTTCCATTCGCCAGCGGGGGATTGGGTACCTCCCGCAGGACCTCTATCTTTTCCCCCATATGACCGTGTTCACCAACATCGTTTACGGGCTCAGGGGAAAGGGGTTGGACAAAAGAGAAAAGCACCGCCGGGGGTGGGAAGTCATGGAGGTGATGGGGATTTCCGATCTCGCGGGGCGTTACCCCGTTCACCTCAGCGGCGGGGAGAAACAGCGGGTCGCTCTGGCGCGCGCCATCGCCCTCCGCCCTGAAATTCTGCTGCTGGACGAACCATTCAGCAGCCTGGATGTAAAGACGGTCAAATATCTCAGGCTCGAGTTCAAGCGCGTGATGCGCGAGTTGAACCTGACCACCCTTTTCATCACTCATAATCTCACGGAGGCGGAGGAGATGGGGGATCGCCTGGCCATCATGGAGGGTGGAAGAATCCTCAGGGTAGGCGGATTTTCAGAGATATTTTTTCAGCCTGATCATCCCATGATTTCAGAGCTTCTCGGTTCGCACACGATCCTGAATTGTCAAAGTTACGAAGTGATAGGCTATGGGCTCACGCGGGTTGAAACCGGGAAGCTTTCACTGATCGTCCCGGATGAAGGGGCGCCGATCCGGAAAGTTGCCATTGCGTCCCGACACGTGTATCTCTCTCGTGAAAAGCCCCCGGGGCCGGATGTCAACCGTTTCCTGGGGGTCGTGGAAAAGGTAGAAAGGGAAGGCAGTCTGAGACGCCTGAGAGTGGATATCAATGGGGAGAAAATCCTGGCGGAAGCCCCCGAGAATGACGCATCCCTCCACGCCCTCACCCCCGGCACCTCCGTCTATGTCATCCTCCGCCTCCGCCACCTCATCCCCCTGCAAGTGCAAGGGGTCAACCCAACATCCGCGATAGCGAGAGGTTTGAAGTAGGAACGTATTGAAAAACCTCGTTGATTCAAGTAGATAAGGATTATCACCAACAACCCTTAGCGAACCAACGAGGTGAAAAGAATGATAAAACAAACCGTCTTAAAATTCAAGCTTGC
>WGDA01000017.1 GCA_015493505.1 Pseudomonadota bacterium
GTCCCATGGGAGGGGGTGCCGGTTGGGCCTTTTCAGGCGGGACAGTGGGCGCTGACAGGGGAGGAAGTTCGTTCAGGGAGGCGGCTCCCGTCCATCCGGTCAGAGTAAAAAAAAGGATACTCACCAAAATAATTGTACGCTTCATGGTTTCCTCCCGATGAGTTTTCGCAGCCGTGACACGTTGACGGTGTCCATAGGTACCTGGCTTTCCGGCGATGCTTTCGGGGTCTCAAGGATATAGGGAAGCCTGTTCAGCCGCGAGTCGTTCAGGAAAAAGGAAAAGGCCTCTTCCCCTATCTGTCCCATGCCGATGTGTTCATGACGATCAACACGAGATCCCAGGCCCTTCTTGGAGTCGTTGGCGTGAATGACCAGAAGGGTTTCAAGCCCCAGGACTTCGTCAAACCTGTCCATGGTTTCCGCGTAGGCCTCGCGAGTCCGAATGTCATACCCCGCGGCAAAGATGTGGCACGTATCGAGACAAACCCCCATTCGCTCAGGCATATCAACCGTGTCCATGATATCCCTCAGATGTTCGAACCGGTAGCCGAGCTGGGTTCCCTGGCCCGCGGTGGTCTCAAGGATGACACGAACGCCCGTTTCCTCCTTCTCCATGAGGGCGACGCGGATGGCTTCTCCGATCTGCTTGATCCCCCGTGATTCACCGCTGCCGAGATGCCCGCCCGGGTGCATGACCAGGTATGGCACTTTCAGGATGTGGCACCGATCCATTTCATCTTCAAAGGCCCGCAGGGAGCGTTCAAGCATCTCCCGGTCCGGAGAGGCAAGGTTAATCAGGTAGCTGTCGTGGGCTACAACCGGGTCGATCCCCGTCTCTCCACGCCTCTGGATGAAGCGTTCACGTTCGGTGTCCGTTATCGGTTTCCCCCGCCACTGATTGGCGTTTTTCGTGAAGATCTGGATCGTGTCAAGGCCCAAATCCGCTCCGCGATCCAGGGCCCTGGAAACGCCTCCCGCGATGGACATGTGCGCCCCGATCTTAGGCACGGGAAACCTCCGGAGAGGCCTTCTCAGAAGAGGTCTTTTTCACTCTCCGCAATAGCCCGGTCGATTTCGCGTTTCAGCTCGGAAGGAAGCCCCTCGATCTCCACGTTCAGGAATCCCCTGACAATGGTTGCCGTCGCTTCTTCCTCGGACAATCCGCGCGCCATGAGGTATTCAATCTCTTCCTGCGCGATCTTCCCCACCGCGGCCTCGTGAGACATGTCCACGCCACTGAGATGCCCCTCGAGTTCGGGAATGGCGTGAATGATGCCCCGCTCGGTCAGAATCAGCCCCTGGCATTCCAGGTGGGCCTTGATATCCTCGGCGTCCCCAATGAGGTGGCCGCGGGCGATAATCGTTCCGCCGCTGCTGATGGTTCGTGAGATGATTTCAGACCGGGACCCCCGCCCTCTCAGATAGACCCGCGCGCCGGTATCCAGGTAAGAACCCTCAGGGGCGACCAGGATGCTGCTGAACCGGGCCACGGCGTTGTCCCCGTTCAGATATGCCGTCGGAAAGGTCTGCAGGTCTTTCACCGGCTTCATGGAGACATAGTTGGAGATGAAAACACCTCCTTCTTCCACGACGACTCCCGTCCGGGGCCTGACCGCCACGTCTTCCTTCCAGTTGTGAATCATGGTGAAAGTGACCTTCGCCCCCTTCTTGACGTAAAACTCCGAAACCCCCAGGTGCAGCCCCGAGTGCAGGCTGGACGCCGTGGTGCATCCGGTGATGATGTTCATCTCGGCGCCTTCCTCGGCGATAACGATGTTGTGGACGGATTGCAGGACCCCTTCTTCCTCCATGTAAAGGCACGCTTGCAGGGGATAGAGCGTCTTTTTTCCGGCCTCGACCCGCATGAAATATCCCTGGTGGGGCTGAAGCTCCGTGAAGGCGGTATATTTGTCCGTGTCCACCTCCAGGGCCTTCCACCAGTAGTCTTTCAGCCAGTCGTATTTTTTCAGGGCGTCTCCAATGGAAAGAATCTCAACCCCGTCCTGGGTGATGTTGCAGTGGGTCACGGAGTGATCTTCCTGAATGTAACTTCCCGACCTTCCCTGGCCGGAGGGGATAATCCCCGCGCTTAAAAGGTCCGTTTCGCAGATATCCGCCAGGCCCGATTTATGCGGGTTCGTTTCCATCCTGTATTTGCTCAGGTCGATATCTTTCCCAATGGCGGCCTTTTTGTTCAGCGCCTTTTTCGCCCGTTCCCTCAGATCATGCATCGCACACACTCCTCATATCCGAATTTTCCCACGCAGGCGAAGATCTCTTCCGGGTTGCTCGCGCAGGACAGGCGGCCGTTCAAAAGGACATGCCCCACATCCGCCTTGACGTAACGCATGATGAATCCCGTGTGGGTGATGATAATCCCCGATTTTTTTCGCTTCTTTTTATGTTCGATCATCGGTTCATCAAAGTGCTTGATGGTTTTATCGAGCAGCTCGGCAATTACCTCTCCCACGAGGGCGATATTTTCAAGGTCGACCCCCGATTCCGGTTCGTCCAGCAGGACCAGGCTCGGATCCTGCGCCATAAGTTGCAGCAGTTCCGACTTCTTGATTTCCCCGCCGGAGAGGTTGCTGTTCACGTCCCTGTCCAGAAAGTTTGTGAAGTTGAGCCGTTTCGCCAGCTCGTCCGGATCCTTTTTCATCCGGGCGCACAGGGCCACCAGTTGCCGGGTCTTGAGCCCCCGGATGGTCGGCGGGCGTTGGAAGGACATCCCGATTCCCATTCGGGCCCGTTCATACAGCGACTTGTGGGTGATATCTTCACCGTTGAAGCTAATCTTTCCCCGCGTGATATTGTAGCCGGAAAAGCCCATGATCGTCATGAGCAGGGTGGTTTTTCCGGTTCCATTCGGGCCAAACAGCACGTGCGTTTCGCCGGGCTTGACCTCCAGATTGATATCGTGCAGGATTTCCCGTCCCGCGACCTCAACCGACACGTTCTCCATGATCAGCATACGCGTTCCCCTCTATCAGGTTTTCTTGCCCGCTTACTTTTTCTGACTCCAGGTGCCGTAACGTTCCCGCAGCTTGCGATGCAGAATCTTGCCCGTACCCGTTCTCGGCATCTCCTCGTCTTTAATGAAATCCACCGATTTTGGTATCTTGTATCCGGCGATCTTCCCGCGGCAGTAAGAGATGATTTCTTCGGCTGTCGCCGTTTTCCCCTCATGGAGGATGATCACGGCGTGCACCGCCTCTCCCCATTTCTCGTGGGGAATCCCGATCACCGCCACATCCTTGACGGCGTCATGGCTGCCAATCACATTTTCCACCTCGGACGGGAAGACGTTTTCGCCTCCCGTGATAATCATGTTGTTTTTACGGTCGACCAGGTGGTAAAACCCATCCTCATCCCGGTAGGCCATGTCACCCGCGCTGAAATACTCGCCGAAGAACACCTCTTTCGTCTTTTCCGGCATCTTCCAGTATTCGTCGAAGACCATCGGCGTCCGGGAGAAAAGCTCCCCCACCTCGCCATCCGGAACTTCGTTGCGATTCTCATCCAGCAGCTTAATCCGATCGGTGCCAATCACCTCCCGGCCGATGGACCCCAGTTTCCGAAGCTGATCCTCCGGGTGCAGCAGGGTCACCAGGCCCGCCTCGGTGGAGCCATAGGCTTCGTAAAGCTCTGAATTCTTGAAGAATTCCAGGATACCGAGCTTGGTGTCCTCCCGGGCCGGCGCGGAAGAGCACATCAGCTTTCGGATACAATCCACGTCGTACTTCGCCTTGACCTCATCGGGCAGGGACAGGATCATGATGTAGTGCGTCGGTACCAGGGAGGTATAGGTAATCCGTTCCTCTGAAATCACCTTCAAAAGGTGCTC
>WGDA01000018.1 GCA_015493505.1 Pseudomonadota bacterium
TCGTTGTCGGGGCGAGCTCCTACGCGCGGATCATCGATTTCGCGAGGTTCAGGGAGATCGCGGACGAGGTGGGGGCGTTGCTCATGTGCGATATCGCCCACATCGCGGGGCTTGTGGCGGCGGGGGTTCATCCGAGCCCGGTACCCCACGCCGATTTTGTGACCTCAACCACGCACAAGACCCTTCGGGGCCCCAGGGGCGCCTTTATCCTCTGCAAAGAGGCGTACGCCTCGAAGATTGACAGCACGGTTTTCCCTGGGTTGCAGGGGGGACCGTTCATGAATATCATCGCCGCCAAGGCTGTCTGCTTTCGCGAAGCCATGACCGAACAGTTTAAGGCGTACGGCCGACAGATCGTGAAAAACGCGAAGGCCCTGTGCGCCGCGATGAAAGAGAGGGGATATGAGGTGGTGACGGGAGATACGGACAACCATCTGTTTCTCGTGGATTTGACCAATCGTGGGATCACGGGGCGGGACGCGGCCCGCGCCCTTGACGAGGCAGGCATAACACTGAACAAGAACGTAATCCCCTTTGAGACCCGCTCACCATACGTGACGAGCGGCATTCGCATTGGCACGCCCATCGTCACGACACGGGGGATGCGTGAAGGAGAGATGACGCAGATCGCCGTGTGGATCGACCGCGTGCTGTCCAACATGAACGATGAAACCGTTCGGGAACAGGTCGCCGGGGAGGTGCGCGAATTCTGCTCGGCATATCCTGTGCGGCCGAAAATTCCATTAGAGAACTGACATGACGGTGCTACCTCCCACGAAACGGCCTGGTTGGGACGAGTATTTTATGGAGATTACCCGCCTCGTGGCGAAACGCTCCACGTGTCTCCGGAGACATGTAGGGGCATTGCTGGTGAAGGACAAGATGATCCTGGCTACCGGCTACAACGGTGCCCCGAAAGGATTGGCGCATTGCCTTGATATCGGATGCCTGAGGGAACAGCTTGGCGTGCCTTCGGGAGAACGGCATGAACTGTGCCGGGGGTTGCACGCCGAGCAGAACGCGATTATCCAGGCGGCGTTTCATGGCGTGCCTATTCAAGGGGCAACGCTGTATTGCACCAACCATCCCTGCATTATCTGTACAAAGATGCTGATCAACGCGGGTATCAAAAAGATAATTTACGCGGCCGGGTATCCCGATGAGCTTTCTGGAAAGATGCTTCAGGAAGCGGGGATCCAGGTGACGCAGTTTGAGGAAAAATGAAGTGTCCACGCTGTGGCTGCCCTGACAGCCGGGTTATCGACTCCCGGACCACGCCTGAAAAAGACATGATTCGCCGGAGGCGGGAGTGCCTCTCCTGCCAAACCCGTTTCACCACCGTGGAACATATCGAGGTCATCCAGCCCATGGTGGTCAAAAAAGATGGCCGGCGGGAGCCTTTTGATCCGGAAAAGATGATGCGGGGGCTCAGAAGGGCGTGTGAAAAACGTCCCGTCAGTATCGACGCCCTGGAGCGGATCATTGCCCGCGTGCAGCAGGGAATTCAGGACAGGGGAGAGAGGGAGATTCCGTCCCGGAAGATCGGGGAAGAGGTGATGGCGGCGCTTCACGGGCTGGATGACGTGGCGTACGTGCGGTTCGCGTCCGTTTACCGTGAGTTCAAGGATATAGAAGAATTCCTGAGCGAATTGCAGGGACTGCTGAAAAATCAGAACAAACCGCAACAAGATGGATAGGCGTTTCATGCGGATGGCCCTGCGCCTCGCACGCAGGGGCGCGGGGAGGGTGTCTCCCAACCCGCTCGTCGGTGCCGTTATCGTGAAAGATGACAAAGTAGTGGGGCGGGGATACCACCGGGCGTACGGGACGGACCACGCGGAGGTTGCGGCCATCCGGGACGCGTCAGGAGACACCAGGGGGGCGACCATGTATGTCACGCTGGAGCCCTGCAACCATACCGGCCACACACCTCCCTGCACGCAGGCCATCCTGCGGGCGGGTATCCGCCGGGTGGTGATTGGGTTGCGGGATCCGAACCCGGATGTCCCAGGGCGTGGCGCCGAATTTCTGCGCTCGAAAGGCGTGGAGGTCACGGAAGGGGTTCTGACGGAGGCATGCCGGGTTCAGAACGAGGTGTTCATCCATTATATTACCCGCAAAGTTCCTTTTGTGGTGATGAAGATCGCGGCGACCCTGGATGGAAAGATTGCCACCCGTACGGGGAATTCCCAGTGGATAACGGGCGAAAAATCCCTGTGGATGGTGCATCGTCTGCGTGGGGAACTGGACGCCGTGATGGTTGGGGTCGGAACGGTCCTGAGTGACGATCCCCTTCTGACATGCCGCAGCCCCCGGCCGCCGCGACAGCCCCTGAGAATCGTGGTGGACACGTCGCTGAAGATCCCCGAAGCCTCGCGGCTGGTTTCATCCGTGGAAACAGCGCCCGTTCTCATCGCCACGGGGCCCGACATTGACCTGGCGAAAAAAAGACGGCTGGAAGGGCGGGGCGTTGAGATTTTAACGCTTCCCCTCTATAATAAAAAAGTTGATTTGCGGGCCCTGATGAGTAAATTAGGGGAAAGGAAGATTACCAGCGTTCTCCTTGAAGGGGGAAGCAGGCTGAATGCCTCCGCGCTGGCCCAGGGAATCGCGCGAAAGGTCATGTTTTTCTACGCGCCAAAGATTCTGAGGGGTCAGGAGAGCCTTTCCATGTTCGCGGTTCCATCTCCGGAATCCCTCAGGGAGGCCATCCCGGTTCACGACTGGAAGGTGCGGCGCGTCGGGAAAGACTTTTTGTTTGAAGGGTACCTTTGATGGTCTCGCAAAAAGTCAGAATGAGAAGGCAAAGTAAAAAGCTTCAACGCCGAAATTGGACTTTTTACGAAGCCATCACCTTTAAAGTGGACTGACACATGTTTACGGGGATTATCGAGGAAATCGGACGGGTTGATACCGTTCAGAGAAAAGAGGGTGGCATGGTACTGGGGATCCACGCCCCCGCCCTTGCGGCCGGCCTGCGCCTGGGAGACAGCCTGGCGGTCAACGGCGCGTGCCTCACGGTGACCCAAAAGGCGCAACCCGCCACGCTGTTTTTCGATGTTTCGTTGGAGACCCTTACCAGGACGGGGTTGGGGACGTTGCGTCCGGGAGACTCCGTGAACCTCGAGCCGGCTTTGACCTTGAATAAACCGCTCGGCGGGCACCTGGTCACCGGCCATGTCGACGGACAGGCCACCCTCACGGCGATTCGATCCATGGGGGAGATGGTGGAAATGACCTTCGAAGTTCCTGAAGACCTCGCGGAGATGATGGTGGAAAAGGGGTCGGTGGCCCTTGACGGGATCAGCCTGACCATTGCCTCCCTGGGGGAAAATACTTTCACGGTGGCAGTCATCCCCCACACGCTGAAGCTCACGACCCTTGGTGCCCGAAAGGTCGGGGACACCCTGAATCTGGAGACGGACATGATTGGAAAGTATGTGAGGCGTTTCCTCACCGCGTCTGAAAAGAAACCGAACACGTCCCTGTCCCTTGATTTTTTGGCTGAGCATGGATTTTTAAAATAATTTGGAATAAGATAAAGAAAAATTACGTATAAAGCGGGGGCACGTTGTTCCCGCTGAAGGAGAAGTGAAATGCCATTCGCGACAATTGAGGAGGCCCTGGAGCTGTTACGCCAGGGGAAGATGATTATCCTGGTGGACGATGAGGACCGGGAAAACGAGGGAGACCTGACCATGGCGGCGGAGAAAATTACCCCCGAGGCGATTAATTTCATGGCCAAATACGGGCGGGGGCTGATCTGCCTCTCGCTGACCGAGGAGAAAGTGGAGCAGTTACAGCTTCCCATGATGAGCGAGAAAAACAAGTCCCGTTTTCAGACCGCCTTTACCGTTTCCATCGAGGCGCGCGAGGGGGTGACTACGGGGATTTCAGCCTACGACCGCGCGAAGACAATTCTGACGGCCATCGCGGATGACGCCAAGCCGGATGACCTGGTGACGCCGGGGCACGTGTTCCCCCTGAAGGCGCGAAAGGGTGGGGTACTGGTGCGGACGGGCCAGACGGAAGGCTCTGTCGATCTGGCGCGGCTCGCCGGGTTGAAGCCCGCGGGGGTCATCTGTGAGATTATGAAGGATGACGGGACCATGGCCCGGATGCCTGACCTGGAAATCTTCGCCAAACAGCACGACCTCAAAATAGTCAAGATCGCCGACATCATCAGCTATCGCATGCGCACCGAAAGCTTCGTGCACCGGATCGCGGAAAGCACCCTTCCAACCATCTATGGCGGGCCCTTCAAAATTATCATGTACGAGAACGACGTGGACGATTTCCAGCATATCGCCCTGGTCAAAGGGGAGATTTCCGGCGATGAGCCGTTGCTGGTTCGGGTCCACTCGGAGTGTTTCACAGGCGATGTCCTGGGATCGCTCCGCTGCGATTGCGGGGACCAGTTGCATCAGGCCATGCGCATGGTGGATGAGGCGGGAAAAGGCGTGATTCTCTATATGCGGCAGGAAGGGCGCGGAATCGGCCTGGCTAATAAATTGAAGGCGTATTGCCTCCAGGACCATGGCCGGGACACCGTGGAGGCCAACGAGGAGCTTGGCTTCAAAGATGACCTGCGGGATTACGGGATCGGCGCGCAGATCCTGGTGGACCTGGGCGTCAAAAGGATTCGCCTTATTACTAACAATCCCAGGAAAATCAAAGGGTTGGAAGGATATGGCATCGAGGTGGTGGAGCGGGTTCCCATCGAAATCCCGCCTAAAAAAGAGAATGTCAAATACCTCAAGACGAAACGGGACAAGATGGGCCACATATTGAAAAACCTTTAAAGAAGGAGAATACAATGCCAGAAATACTGGAAGGCGCGATCCAGGCCGAGGGATACCGGTTTGGAATCGTTCTGAGCCGTTTCAACGCGTTTATCACCGATAAGTTGCTGGAAGGTGCCCTGGATTGCCTGGGGCGAAACGGCGCAGACCTGGAAACCGTCACCGTTGCCCGCGTTCCGGGCGCTTTCGAAATCCCCGTGACGTGCCTGAAAATGGCACAAAGTGGGGCTTTTGACGCCATTATCGCCCTTGGTGCGGTCATCCGCGGGGCAACTCCACATTTCAATTATGTGAGCAACGAAGTGGCCAAAGGGGTTGCCAGCGCGTCGCTTCAGACAGGCGTGCCGATTGCTTTTGGGGTTATTACGTCGGATACCATCGAGCAGGCCATTGAACGGGCTGGCACCAAGGTGGGGAACAAGGGTTGGGACGCGGCCCTCTCGGCGATCGAGATGGTGAACCTGTTCAAGGCGATGGCGTAAGGGGTGCCCCGGTTCCTAAATGGCAGGCGTGAAAGGCAGACATAATCCAAGACGAAAATGGGAAGGGCGGAAAGACCGGTACGGGCGAGCGGCCGCTCGCCCCTCCCTTCTACCTTCTACCTTCCACCTATTTTAAAATGACCAGCCGCCGAAAATCGCGAGAAATGGCCCTGCAGATCCTCTATCAGATGGATTTTGTGGATATCCCTCCGAAAAAGGCCATTGAACTGTTTTGCGACCATTTCGCTTCAAGGGATCTCGACTGCGATTTTATTTTTCGCCTCGTGGAAGGAGTCCTGGCTCACAGGACCGAGATCGACAGGGAGATATCCGCCCTTTCATCAAAGTGGCGCATCGACCGGATGTGTACCACGGACCGCAACATCATCCGGCTGGCAGCCTTCGAGATTCTTTTCTGCCCGGATATTCCACCAAAGGTGTCCATCAGCGAGGCTGTGGAAATCGGAAAGCGTTTCGGGACGGAGGAATCGGGAGCCTTCATCAACGGGATTCTGCATGCCCTGCTGACAAATTCGGCCGCCATGACACACCGCGCCGGGCGGGAGACACCATGAAAATCGTCTTGACCGCCAACGCGATTGAACGGGTCTTTTCCCAATGCGCCGTCTGCTTCCTGCCGGAAGATACCCGTCCCTTGAGAGGCGGAATCGGTGTGATTGACTGGGCGTTGAACGGCCTCATTACAAGGCTCATTCAGGATGGCAGGGTAGGGGGGCAGTTCCTGGAATCCGTGCTGATGCGCCCGGACAGGCTGCTCGCCTGTGAAAAGCTTCTGATTATCGGGATGGGGCCTGTTCCCTCGTGCCACGCGGAACAGGTTCAGAAACTTGGGGAAAAGCTCCACCACACCCTTGCCCACCTTCGTGTCCAGGATATTTCACTTTCCCTGTCCATAAACGGAGAGGGTCTGACCCCTGAGTTTGTCGCTGAAAACCTGACCATGGGATTCCTTTCGAAAATGGCTCCCGACGAACTCGACGATCAGATTGAGCGGGAAATGACCCTTGCCATATCGTGTGGAGCTGAAGAAATCGATGAGATTCTACTGGGTATTCAAAAAGCCAAGGTGGCCCTCAAAAAGCATTTCAACGTGCTCGTTCTGGAATCCTCTTAACGTTCAAGGGAGTGATGCATGAAGAGATTTTTACCGGCCTGTTTTCTTGCCCTGGCGTTCATTTTTTGGGGGAGTGCGCCAGGCATTGCCTCAAAAAAGGAGACCTCACACAAGCATTCGACACGCGCCAAGAAGAAGACATCGCATAAAAAGTCAAGCCATAAAAAATCGACCCATAAAGAGGCCTCGCATAAAAAATCATCAAAATCAAAAAAGGGGCAGGCCGGGACTTATTACGTGAAGCCTATTGAAGAGAATCTGCGCGTCGCGCCGTCAGAAAAACGCGTGGGAACCCTGGTTCAGGGAGCCCCGGTGACGGTCGATAAGGTTAGGGGAAGCTGGGCCCATGTGACGGTCAGGGCCTGGATCTGGCGCCCGTCCCTGACGAAAACAAAACCGAAAATGAGCTCAGAATTGCTGATTGAAGACGTGGCGGGCGCGTTTGAGAAAAAAGGTTTTGTGATTAAGGGAACCCTGGACAATCAGACCAAGGTGTCTTTCGCGAAGGTAGTCCTCCAGGGAGAGCTATTTAAGGGGAAGAAGCGCGTGGCCCACAAGACGCTCACTTTATTTTCCAGAAAGAAGCCCCTGCCTGCTGGAAGATCTTATTCTTTCAAGATTTTCTTCAAGTGCCAGAAAGGGTTCGATGGTTATGGCGTGCATATTCTTTCCGCCTCCCAAAAGTAGCTAACTCGCTCAAACACCAGAAATTTTGTTTGATCACTTGTCAACGGAGAAGAGGCATGATATTAATAACTAATTATTATAAAAAATGAAAAGGGAGTGAAATGATGAAGAAAAAATGGTGGATAATGGGTATGCTGGTTGTCATGTTGGGATCCTTTGGGTTCTTGTCTCTCACTGGATGCGCGAGCCACGCGGGGACAGGGGCCCTCGCGGGAAGTGGTCTCGGCGCGCTGACGGGGCAGATTATTGGGAAGGACACGACCAGTACACTGATTGGCGCGGGAATTGGTGCGGGAACGGGATACGTGATTGGGCGGCAGAGTGACAAAAAGAGGGCTGCGGAACAGAAGGTCAAGGCCACCTACGCCCCGCTCGGCGGAACCCGGTGGCAGGTGGTTTCCATAAAACCTTCTAATAAGGTTCCCAAATTTACCTCGAAAGTCGTTGAGTTCAGGAATAACGGACACGTGGTATCCACCACGATCTACCCGGATAAGAGCCGGGACGTGAGCACGGAAAATTACCGGGTCATGGGATCAACCCTGATCGTGAACCGGAAGGGCTATATTATCAACTATAAGTTCAGCATCAATGGCAACACGATGGTTGCCCGCGCGGACAAGGTGGTGGTAAACCTGCGACGTCTCAAATAACATTCGCGGGCCTGGCGCGTTTAAGCCTCTCCAGAGGGGACTCTGGAGAGGCTTTCTTTCATAGCAACTCTTTTTGAGAGCCGCTAAAAGAGTTTTTTTAGGAGATTCCTGATTTTTTTGTCATGGATGTTTTTTTCGATAATCTTTTCAACGGCCTTTTTCTCAAATTTTACCGTTACGAGTGGGCGGCTGGTGGTTCCTCTAACCATGATGGGGATAATGGACCATTTTTTGCCTGAGGCGTCCTTCTCATCAGCGAACAGATCACTCCTTTTTCCCAGGCCTTTTCTGATAACCTTATAGGGTAGCTTCAGGTGAGCGTTCAGGTTGAGCTTTTTATCAAATCCGATGGTGCCGTGCGTGTCAAACAAGAGGTCTTTCCCCTTCGCGTCCACGTTGCGGATGTCGATAAGGCGGTTGTGAACGGTCGCGTTTCCCTTCATCTCATCAAACTTCAGATTGTTTAGGGAGGGAAGTTTCAGGATGGCGGCGGCCAATGTTAGAGCCTTGACATGCTGGATAGCCCCGTTTTCCACGTGAAAAGAGATATCTCCATGAAAGGTGGAGGGCGCTCCAAGTGTTCCGCCTCCCTGGGCTTTCCCAAAGAAATGGCCAGCGAACTTTTCCTTCATATGGGGGTTCATATCGGAAAGGAGGGGGGCAATGTCAACATTGTTGATGGAAATCTGTTTCTTTATCACGGGAACGCCGCTGGAGAGGTCCACCGTAAGCTTTCCCTTGACGGTGCCTCCGTAGAGCTCCGCCGTGAAAGGGTTCAAAACCGCTTCGTGGGCGTGTATCATGATAAGGGCGCGCAGCTTCTCGATCTTGACCTTTTTCACCAGAAGGAGATCGATGTTTACTTTTACCTTCAGGTTCGGAAAGGGGTGTAAGGGTTTTTTGGGTGCGGGCTTTCTGCCAGCCGACAACGATTTTCCCTTGGTTTTCGCCTTGGAGGTTTCCGCTTTCTTTTCCCCTTCAGACGCCTTCTGGGTGAAACCAAACAGCCCCATCAGGGTATCCAGATCCATCTTTTTTGATTGAAATTCGAAGGCGCCCGTTGGGGTTGAACGCAGTTTCTGGAGGGAACCCTTGAGGGTGAAGTCACTGTCGGCAACGTTACCGGTGAGGTCTTCCAGATCGAGGGTCTGTTTTTCGCGGTCAAACCTAATTTTCCCCTTCAATGTGGCGGATATGGGGGACGTACTCCGGCCATTGCTCGAGACTTTAACCCCTTTCAGGTCCAGGTCTTCTTCAACTTTCCAGGTATTAAGCCTCTTGGACGCGACCTCAAATTTCAGCGTTCCCGCTCCCTTCTGGATTTTGATTCCCCTTCCCTTCAGGTAAGGGCTGAAATCCGACAGGGAGGGGGAGTCGAGGGAAATCTTCCCATCCAGGTCTTTGCTGGCCAGGTCAAAGGACCCCTTCAGCGAAAAATGGGTTTTGCCCTGTCGCTTGAGGGTGCCTTTCATCTCGTATTTGAATGGACGGGTCAGAGAGAAATTGTCAAGCTCCAATTCGACAGAGCCCAGTGTGGCTTTGTAGGTGGGTGTTAGCGTGCGGTCCACCCAAACGATGGTTCCGCTTTCCATCTCCACTTTTCCTACCTCTACCGTAAATCCCTTCCGGCCAGAGTCAGCAGCCTCAGCGGCATAGGCTGCGGGAATGAAAGAAAAGGTGGATGGTTTCTGGCCCACACTGTTTTCGCGTCGGAGGGAGACTTTTTTAAACTCTTCCTGCCAGTTCAGCTTCCCGTCTTTTCCCCGTACCACGTAAAAGTTTGGAGAGGAAATCACCACCTTTTTGATATCCAGTTTTTTCTTCAGAAGGGGAAGAAGAGAAAAGGTAAGGGAAACACGTTTGATGGAGACCAGGGGGGTCTTGTCCCGGTTGTTGTTGGGGAGAAGGGTAAACCCCTGGACGGTCGCCGATGAGAATCCGGTGATCACCGGTCCCAGGGTGACCTTGTGGTGCAGGGAGGCTTCAATTTTTTTGGATATCATTGCCGACACCTTTTCAGGTTTCAGCGCCGCCTTGATGCTGAAAAACAGTATAATGACCCCTATGATCAAAAGCCCAGCAAGAATACCCACAACGACAAGAAATTTTTTCATCCTTTCCTCCAGTATTTTGAAATTATTTGAGAACATATCTGAATAAGAGATAAAGCACAAGGAACGGGGTTGGATTTGTCCGGTGAGGGAGAGAATGAATAAAGGGGGAAAGGGAACGCGTTCGTGTCCTTCTCCCTTATTAGAGATTATTTGAAGATGGCATGCGGTAACCAGAGAACCAGTTGCGGAAAGACGATGCATGTGATCAGACCAACCCACTGCAAGCAGATGAAGGGAACAACCCCCTTGTAAATATGGACGATGGTCATTTCCGGTGGGGCAATTCCTTTCAAATAAAAGAGAGAATAGCCGAAAGGTGGGGTTAGAAAGGCCATCTGGAGGTTCACGCAGATTAACGTTGCAAACCACAGTTGATCGAACCCCAGTTGTTGGGCGATGGGAATAAAGATAGGAAGAATAATCAGCAGGATCCCAAGCCAATCTATGAACATCCCAAGGAAAAACACGCAACCCATCATGATGAACAGGACCACGTACGGGCTGACCTTCAGGCTCAGTAGCAAATCTGAAATGGCGTCTCCACCGCCAAGCCCCATAAAGATTGATTGAAAGGCGTTTCCACCAAGAAACAGCGTCATGACCATGGAAGTCGTTAGAAACGTGGCGATAGAGGCATCAACGACAGCCTTCCAGGTGAGTTTTCTGTAGCCAAGCGCCAGGATGAAGGCGCCGGTCGCCCCGATACCAGCCGCTTCCGTAGGAGTGGCGATCCCCGCCACGATACTTCCAAGGACCAGGATAATCAGAACCCCTGGAGGAATAAGGGAGGTGCCAACCATTTTCAATTTTTGAGAAATGGTATAGATGCGTTCTTCTTTTGGCAGTGGAGGCCCCAGTTTGGGGTTGATTCCACATCGAACCGAGATGTAAATGATGTAAAGGATGGAGAGCAACAGGCCGGGGAACATGGCGGCCGCGAAGAGTTGTCCCACAGACATCCCCGCCAGGCTGCCGTAGACCACAAGCATGATACTTGGAGGAATAATAATCCCGAGAGTTCCACCCGCGCAGATGGAACCGGCGATCAGAGGGATGTGGTATCCCCGCTTCATCAGAGCGGGGACGGCAAGAAGGCCGATAGCCACTTCCGTTGCCCCGACCACGCCGGCGGAGGCTGCGAAAATGGTGCAGACAATGACAACCGCGAGGGCCAGTCCGCCGCGGATGGGGCCCATAATCACGTGCATGGTATGAAACAATTTCTCCGCGATGCCGGAGGCATCCAGCATCTGAGCCATGAAGATGAAGAGAGGGACAGCCACCAGGACATAATTCTGCATAACACCAAAGGTTTTGTCGGCGAAAAGGGCGAAAACGACATTGGGTGGAGCTCCCCAGCCAATGACTCCAAAGACCACGGCCAGGGCACCAAGTGAAAAGGCAAGCGGATGCCCCAGAAAAAGGGTGATGAAAAGGGTGCCAAACATGACCAGCGCGAGAGTATCCGGGCTCATATCTTTTTCCCTTTCAGCTTGTAGATGTCACGAATAAAGTTCGCGAACCCCTGGATGAGAAGCATCACGAGTGCCACAGGCATCACGGTTTTATAGGGATACAAGGGAGGCTTCCAGGCGGTCCAGCTATGTTCATTGATTGCCCAGGAATGTGCCGCGTAAACGATGGACGCGTAAGTCAAAGCTCCAACAAAAGGAATAAAAATAATCACAAAAGTAATCACACGGAGCCAAAGTTGGATTTTTTCTGGTAACTGAAGGACGATGACGTCAATTCGTACATGACGGTCATGGAGAAGGGTATAAGCCATTCCCAGCATAAAATGGGCTCCATAAAGATATACGGTCAGCTCAAAACCCCACGTGGTTGGCGCATGGAATATCTTTCGAGCGATAACTTCGTACATAACCACATACAAGAGTGGCAAGATCAACAGCGCCAGCCATCGGCCGGTGACCTCGGTGAAGGTATCGATGCCATGTACAATTCTCCTTAACATTCCATCCTCCAAAATCTATGGGCCCCCGCCCGGGTGAAGAAACCCGGGCAGGGGCATGATAGGGAATTATTGATAGTGTTTGCCGCTGATATACATCTTGTACGGCCAGGGCGTAACGCCGCCACGCAGCTCGCGCCACTGGGCGAAATCCCTTTCAAACTTTTCCTGAGAATCCAGAACCTTCTTTACATCAGGATATTTCTTTTTCAGTTGTTCAAGATAAGCATGGGTCGTTTTGGCAAATTGTGTCATGGTCTTGTCTGTCATCTTGATATATTTAACATGTTTGCCCATCAGTTTCAGGGCCGGGATGTTGAGATTCTCCATCCATGCCCAGGACCACAACTGAGTCTCTTTGGCACAGATTCTCACGATGGCTTTCAGATCATCGGGAAGCGCGTCCCATTTTTTCTTGTTGATAACCACGTCAAACTGACAGGCGGGCTGATGGACGCCAGGCTCAATCACGTATTTGGTGATTTCGTGGAATCCCATGGGATAATTCACGGCGGGGCAACTGAACTCACAGGCATCAATGACGCCACGCTCCAGGGCAAGATAAACTTCGCTGCCGGGGAGGGGTGTCACGGAAGCGCCGAGGCGATTCAGGATATCCATGTACCACCCGACGGTTCGGACCTTCATCCCTTTGAAATCTTCCATCTTCGTGGCTTTTTTGTTGGAGAAAAGTCCCAGTTCCTGCCCGGCCTGTCCACAGAAAAAGGCGACCATGCCATATTTGCCATACAAGTCACTCAACATTTTTTCTCCGCCACGCTCGTAACCCCAGATGTTGTATCCCTCGGCGTCGAGCCCAAAAGGCACAGACGCGAAGGCCACGAACGCTTCATTCTTTCCCTTCCAGTATCCGGGCCAGGAATGGAAACAATCCAATGTACCCTTTGCGGTGGCGTCGAAAATCTGCATGGCGGGTACGATGGAACCCGTCGGGAAAACTTTGATGTCCAGCCTTCCGCCACTGGCGGCCCGGACGCTATCCGCGAAATGGATGGAGATGTCATGGAACAGAATCCCGCCCCACGGATCGCTCATCCGCCAGTGAAATTTTTTCTTCGAAGTGGTCCATTTCTTGTGTTTCCAGGCTTTTGCCCGGGCATCTTCTCCAAACTTCACGAACTTCTTTTTCCCCGCGAAAGAGTTGGTTGAAAGCGCAAAAGTAAAGGTGATGGTCAAGATCACTGCCAGTAAAATCCCAAAAACTTTTTTCATGTTCCCCCTCCATAAATGTGTTTAAAGTTTTTCCTTCTTACCCCTTTTCAAAGATTGATGATGGTGCATCACCTCCCCTCTTTTGGGATATCCGGGATCTGAAGAAAATATTTTCCCTCTTCTGTCCTTCCCACGTATCCTTCCTGAACCATCGAAGACAGAACTTTTGGACGATAATCCCGCATCCCGATGTGCAGATAATTGGGTTTCGCGTAAGGAAGAGTTACAGCGGTTTCCGGGCTGGTCGCCCCCTTGTGTCTCAGCTCATCGATGATTTGTTTGGCCACGCGTTGCATTTTCCAGGCGATGCCGTAACGAGTCAGGGCGTAAACGAGGATGAGGAAGATGATACCGAGAATGAGTTGCAACGTTTCTGGCATACAGATTCCTCGCTAATAGGTCAGGACCATTCCGCCGTCGAACAGCAGGTCACCCCCGACCAGGTAGGTGGCGTATCGTGAAAACCCGAAAATGAAAAGATTCCCCACGTCAACAGGAGACATCATCTCTTTCACGCGGGAACGTCCAAGCATGACCTCCCGAACAACCTCTTCCTCGGTAATCCCCCGTTGTTTCGCCTGATCTGGTATCTGGTTCAGCGCCAGCGGTGTCTTCACGTATCCCGCGCTGACGGTAAACCCCCTGATCTTCCCTTCCCCCTCGGCGGCGATGGATTGCGCCAGGGCTCTCAGGCCAAATTTTGTGATGTTATAGACCGGCTTGTTTTTGGTGCAGATATGGGCGTGAACGGAGGCCATGTTCCCGATGGCACCTGTCCCGTCCCCGTTTTTCCTGATGTGAGGAATGGTGAGTTTGGAAAGATAAAAAGGCGCGCGGAGCATGATTCGCTGCATGAGATCGTATTTTTCCATGGGAAAGTTTTCCACGGAATCGATGTGCTGAATTCCTGCGATGTTAGCGAGAAATCTGATTGAACCCATGGCGGAGGCTTTGTGAACAGCCTGTTCAATGTCCTCATCACGGGTCAGGTCGGTTTTGATGAAGCGGGCCTTCCCGCCCAGCCCTTCGGCAATGCGACAGGTTTCTTCGCCTTTGGCTTCATCAATATCCAAGGCCGCGACTGTTAGTCCGTTGACCGCGGCGACCACGGCGGTTGCCCGGCCGATACCGCTCGCCGCACCGGTAACGATACAGACGTTACCCTCCCTGAACCGGTCGTCATCAAGGATGAGGATATCTTTTCTTTCAATTCGGGGTTCTTCAATCAGGGACATGATTGCTCTCCTAAGACAGATCTACCATCTTGCCCGGGTTCAGAATTCCGTTGGGATCCATCATCTTTTTAATCTGCCGCATGAGCTCGAGGCTTTTCCCATGCTCCAGCGGCATGAATTTCTTTTTGCCGATACCCACACCATGTTCGCCCGTGGCGGTGCCTCCCATGGAGA
>WGDA01000019.1 GCA_015493505.1 Pseudomonadota bacterium
GACAAGATGTGTTTTATTCATGTCCTTTTGAACGCGCTGGACATGCGTGACAAAGGGTATGAAGTCAAAATCGTGGTTGAAGGCTCCGCGACGAAACTGGTTCCCGAGATGGCGAAGGCGGACGATTTTCTCCACCCCCTTTACGAGAAGGCGAAAGAAGCGGGCCTGTTCGGGATGGTCTGCCGGGCCTGTTCCGCCAAAATGAAGGTTCTTGAAGCCGTTGAAAGGGAAGGTCTCCCCCTTGGGGGGACCCTGAAAGGCCATCCCAGTATGTCCGGGTATCTCGACCAGGGGTACCAGTTGATTACGTTTTAAAAGGTGAAAGGTTTGATGCGTGAAGCGTAAGGTATGATTAGTTATTAAGTTTTAGGTTTTAAGTAAATCTTAACCACTTAAAACCGAGACCAACGGAACCAACGGAACAAACGAGATAAACCATAAAGGAGTTGTCTGTTGAATATACTGGGGATTTATGGAAGTCCGAGGAAAAAGGGGAACAGTGAGGTCATTCTGGACGAAGTGCTCAGGGGAGCGGAAGAATCCGGCGCTACCGTTAAAAAGGTATCCGTGAGGGATCTCAAGATGTCTGGATGCCGGGAATGTGGCGGCTGCGACAAAACGGGGCAGTGCGTCGTGAAGGATGACATGCAAAAGATTTACCCGCTTTTTGAGGAGGCGGACGCGATTATCCTCTCTTCACCCATCTTTTTCTACGGGATTTCCGCGCAGGCGAAGGCCATCGTGGACCGCGCCCAGGCCATGTGGGCGAAAAGGATACTCAACAAACCCCGGGATCAGTGGAAAAATCACGACAGCGGAACGGGTTACCTGATCGCCGTGGGCGCGACCAAGGGCAAGAACCTTTTTCAGGGAGTAGAACTGGTGGCCAAATACTTCTACGACGCCCTGGACATGGATTACAATGGCGGATTGTTTTACAAGGGGTTGGAGGGAAGAGATGACGCCCTGAACAGCCCTGATATCCTGAAAGAGGCCTATGAATTTGGCAAGAAAATCGCGTCCGGCGACTGAGCCCCGGACGCGTTAATCCTTCCCCGCGATCTTCATGGTAAACCATCTCGCACAGGAGAAGAGCCCCTACCTTCTCCAGCACGCCCATAACCCGGTGGACTGGTATCCGTGGGGGGAAGCCGCTTTCGAAAAAGCGAAGCGGGAGAACAAGCCTGTTTTCCTCTCCATCGGTTATGCCACGTGTCACTGGTGCCACGTCATGGCTCATGAATCATTTGAGGATGAGGGCGTCGCGGCATTCCTCAATGGCCACTTTGTCTCCATCAAGGTGGACCGGGAGGAACGCCCCGACCTTGACGCCCTTTACATGACGGCCTGTCAGGCATTGACGGGGCGAGGAGGATGGCCCCTTTCGGTTTTTTTGACCCCCGACGGAAAGCCGTTTTATGCCGGCACGTATTTCCCAAGAGACAGCCGGTTCGGAATGCCTGGTTTTCTGGATATCCTCAGAAGAATCGCCATGTTATGGGAGAACCAGCCTCAGAAGGTGCATGAGGCGGGGGACCAGATTACGGCATTCCTGGAAAAAACCGAAGAATCCAGTACGGGACCCGCGGCTTTGTCGTTTCAAACGTTTGAAAACGCGGTCGCGCGGCTGCGCCGTGTGTACGACCAGCAGTGGGGCGGATTCGGAAATGCCCCCAAGTTTCCCACGCCTGACCGACTGACGTTTCTTCTTCGCTGGCATCACCAGACCGGGAACGCGTCTGCCCTCGAAATGGTTGAGACGACTCTTCGGGCCATGCGCCGGGGAGGGATTTTTGATCAGGTTGGGCTTGGGTTTCATCGGTACAGCGTGGACGCGCGGTGGCACGTGCCGCACTTTGAAAAGATGCTGTACGACCAGGCCCTGCTGATGCACGCATACGGGGAGGCGTTCCAGGTGACGCGAAACCCCCTCTACGCCAGTACTGTCATGGAGATCTTTGACTATCTGCAGAGAGAGATGAGACATGGCGACGGGGGATATTTTTCCGCGGAAGACGCGGACAGTGAGGGAGAGGAAGGGAGTTTTTATCTCTGGACGCCCCGTGAGGTGAAGCAGATTCTGGGCGAAGAAAAGGGCGGGATGATC
>WGDA01000020.1 GCA_015493505.1 Pseudomonadota bacterium
CTCATACGGCTGAAGCGGCAATCCGAGCGCGGAAGGAGAGGATAAGAGATGGCGACTTTAACGATTTTGAAATACCCTGACCCCTTTTTGAAAAAACCCGCGGCGAGTGTCCCGGAAAAGGAGGACATGGAGGGCCTGGTCCAGGACATGTTTGAAACCATGTATGCGGCCCGGGGGATCGGGCTGGCCTGCCCGCAGGTGGGGATTGGGAAACGCGTGATCGTCCTGGATGTGTCTCCCGTGGATGAGGCTTCCAAACCCCTCGCGCTTATCAACCCGGAGATTATCTCCCGTGAGGGGAAGGAAGAGTCGGAAGAGGGGTGCCTGAGCGTTCCCGAACTCAGCGTAAAAATCTCCCGTGCCAGCAAGGTAACCGTTTCGGGCTATACCCCCGAGTGGGAGTTGGTCCAGATTGCCGCGGAAGGTATCCTGGCCATCGCACTTCAACACGAGATCGACCACCTGGACGGGGTTTTGATTGTGGATTACCTCAGCCGCCTGAAGAGGGAGTTCTACAAGAAGAAGGTCAAAAAGATGTACGCGCAAAGGATGTAGGGTTTGGGGGTGTCCAGAATCGTGTTCATGGGAACGCCGGATTTCGCCGTCCCGCCACTCATCGCGTTGCGTGAGGCCGGCATGGAAATTGTTGGGGTTATCACGCAGCCAGACCGCCGGAAGGGACGGGGGAAAAAGGTGACGCCGCCGCCGGTCAAGGAAACGGCGGTGTCCCTTGGTCTGCCCGTGTTTCAACCCGTGGACCCGAACGCGGAGGAAGCCGCGCGGCTTCTCACGGAGCTTTCCCCGGATGTGATTATCACGGCCGCCTTTGGCTGCATCCTCAGGGAAAACGTGCTGAACCTGCCGCCCCTGGGGTGCCTCAATCTGCACGCCTCTTTGTTGCCCAAATACCGGGGCGCGGCCCCAGTCGCGTGGGCCATCATGAACGGGGAATCGGAAACGGGGGTGACGGTGATGAAGATGGACGCGGGAATGGACACGGGGCCCATCCTTGCCACGCGTGTGATCCCCATTCTCACGGATGACACGACAGAGACACTGACACGCAGACTGGCGGAGATAGGAGCGGACCTGCTGATAGAAACGCTTCGGTCGTGGGTGGAGGGGCGACTGACCCCCGTTCCGCAGGATAACGCCAGGGCGACATACGCGCCTCCCCTCAAAAAAAGTGACGGGAAGATAGACTGGACCTGGCCCGCAGACAGGATTGAGCGCATGATTCGTGCCATGGTTCCCTGGCCGGGCGCCTTTACCCGCCTGGACGGAAAGTATCTGAAAATCCTTCGGGCCAAGGTAGTCCAGGCGCCTCGAGAGCTACCCGCAGGCCACGCCTGGGTGGAGGACGCCCAGTGGCTGGTGGGAACAGGGAGTGGAGCGCTGAGCCTCCTGGAGGTTCAGCTCGAGGGGAAGAAACGGATGGATGTGCCTGTGTTTTTACAGGGGTTCAAGAAGAGGGGGGAACTATTATTCGATTCGTGAGCGAGAGGGCATTCGTGATGGTTCCGCATAAATTCAGAAAGAAAAGGTACCGTCATCCTTGAACCTGAAACCATTTCAAGCTATCGTTAGATGAAAACTGGGAAATAAACGGGGAGCGAGACGTGGCGAAAATTGATATCTTGCTTGAAATGATGGTGCAGTACGGGGCATCCGACCTGCATATTTCCGCGGGGAACCCCCCGGCCCTCAGGATCAACGGCATCCTGCAGCGAACCAAATATCACGATCTGACGCCGAAAGAGGTAGAGGTTTTGCTGCTCGAAATGTTAAGCGAAGACCAGATCGAGTTCCTGAAGGAGAGGAAGGATATCGATTTCGCCTACAGCCTGGGTGATAAAGCCCGTTTCCGCGCCAATGTTTTTATCGAGAAGGGGGGATATGCCGGGGCATTCCGCCTAATTCCTTCCAAGATAAAGACCATTCGCGAACTGGGGCTGCCCGATGCCGTACAGAGTCTTGCGCGCATGAAAAGCGGGCTGGTGATCGTCACGGGCCCCACGGGATCAGGGAAGTCAACCACACTCGCATCCATGATTGATCTGATGAACAAGGAGAAAAGTTATCACATTATTACGCTTGAAGACCCGATCGAGTTCATCTATCCGAAGGGAAAATCGCTGATTCATCAACGCCAGGTCGGTTTTCATGTACAGGATTTTTCATCCGGACTGAAGGCGTCACTCAGGGAAGACCCGGACGTGATCCTTGTGGGGGAGATGCGGGACCTCGAGACCATTCACCTGGCACTGACGGCGGCGGAGACAGGACTGTTCGTTTTGGCGACCCTGCACACTTCCAGCGCCCCCAAGACAGTGGATCGTATCGTGGATGTTTTCCCCACCTATCAGCAGGCACAGGTACGGACCATGTTGGGGGAGTCCCTGAAAGGGGTCATCGCGCAACGTCTTCTCAGAAAGGCGGACGGCAGTGGCCGGATTGCCGCCGTGGAGATCATGATTTGCAACGCGGCGATTCAGAACCTCATTCGGGAAGGAAAAACCTATCAGATTTATTCGGTACTTCAGACAGGCACCGCCATGGGGATGCAAACCATGGACGCTCACATCAACCGAATGCTGCAGCAGGGATTGATTACCAAAGAAGAGGCCGACCTTTACAAACGTTAGATGACGGAATAAGACGGAGCGGACACGTGAATCCGGCACGTTTGAAAAAACACCTCATTCAGTCGGGGAAGATTTCCCCCCAGGGGATTATGAAGGCGGAAGATTACGCCATGACCGCGGGGGTCTCTTTGGAAGAGGCGCTTGTGTTTCTCGAGCTCATGTCACCAGGAGAGTTGGGGGAGGCCCTGTCTGAGCTGTATAACCTGCCGTATCATCCCCTTTTGGATTTCAGCCCCCCGGATCGTTTGAAAAAGATAGTTCCCCTTGAGGTTGCCGAGAAATGGCGCGTGTTTCCTATCAACTTTGACGAAAGTGAAGACCTCTTAGCCCTTGCCATCAGCGACCCCGAGGACACGGACCGGTTGATGACGCTTGAAGGTAATATCCTCGCGCCCCACCGGATTTCCTATACCGTGGCTTCGGAAATGGAGATTAGAAAGGCGATTGACCAGTTTTACAAGGGGAAGACGGTAGAAGAGGCGAGGGACCTGGAACTTCCCGAGGATTTTACCATCATACCGGAGGAAGGGCAGGCCGAATTCAGGCCATCCCTGGAGCCTGTTAAGCCGGTTTCAAAACGAATCCTGCTGCTTGACCCGGAATTGAATCGGGCGCGTTCCATACGATCCCTGCTCGAAAACGAGGGTGTGAAAGAGGTGGCGTGGGCCGCTTCCATCAAGGACGTGGCCATGATGCTAAAAAAGGGGAGCTTTGACGCCCTCCTGGTAAACGGCAACATCTTCAGTCAGGATGGCAGGTGGCTGCAAGAGATTAATGTCGAGAAAGACATTCCGGAGGTTTTATATTATTCTAATTTTTCCCCGTTACTTCTGGGGCAGGCCTATCCATACCGGCAACTCGCGGATGCGCTTATATCAACGGCGTCTTTTTTCGTGAGCTGGATTTTGAAGGACCAGCCGCGGTGCCTTTCCGAAATCCGCCTGTGCGCGCGTTATGGCAAACTGCTGGCGATGAGACTGGGGCTTTCGGAAGCTAAAATGGACGCGGTAATTCTGGCATCGTGGCTTTCCGTTCCTGAACTGCAGCACAGTATCTTTGAGGGGGTCCGGACCCCGTATTCTCTCGATGAGATAATCAATTATGGCGCGGCGCTCAAGGGCGGGAAACGGCGCGTGGAAGCCATCGTGTATGGAATTGTCAAAACGTATATTGACGCCCTCAGGGAAAACCCGGAGATTTCTCGTGAGCTTTCCAGGGCAAGAGACGCGCTGGTCAGAAAATTCCCCTCACCTGAAGACCGGCCGATGGTTGAGGCCTTTCTGAGGCTTGTGAAAGAGGACCGGTTTTTGAAAGATATCGGAAGGCCTTCGGGGACGATTTTGATTCTTGACCCGGAGGCCACCATGGATACGGCGGTAACGCTTCGACTTTTAAATGAGGGGTATCAGGTGGAACTGGCGCCTTCCATTACCCGAGCGAAGGAGATTCTTTCATCTTCACGGATTGATATCATTATATCAGAAACGAACGTGGGGGATGGGGACCCGCTCGAGTTTTGCCGGGGGCTGAAGACATTTCCAGAGTCCTCGGACGCACTTTTCATGTTCCTGACGTCGAATAACGCCCCCGGGCTGGCCACAAAATGCCTTGAGGTGGGCGCGGACGATTTTTTGCAGAAGCCGGTTGACCCTGACCTTTTGGCTCTGAAGATTGCGCGATACCTTTCGAGGAAGGGGGGAGGCAAAGCGCCAAGAGGAGTCAGGGGATCGTTGAGGGATATGCAGTTTACGGATATCGTGCAGATTCTATGCGCGGGGGAAAAGAACGTGGCTATCCATTTTGAATCTGGCCGGGAAAAGGGGAGCGTGTACCTCCAGGGCGGGGAAGTAATCCACGCGGCCACGGAAACCCATTCTGGTGAAGAGGCTTTTTATGAATTGATGGGGTGGACAGACGCGAATTTCCAGATTGTTCCTTGCGATACTTTTCCGGAAAGGTCTATTGACTCCTCTCTGATGTCCCTTCTCATGGAAGGGGCGCGCCTGATGGATGAGGCGTCCCAAGGGAAGGACGCGGAGGAGCGAGCGAGGGGGGAGGAATGAAAGCGAAAGATGACATGCTTTCCATGCTGAGAATATCAAAACTGGAGAAACGGGTTAAAATTCTTCTGGCGGGAAGAAAGGGGAACAGCGAGGAGGCTGATTTATTCGTAAGTGAGTTTTCTTCCCTGCATTCGGGGCCGGAAAGTATTGAGGAACTTCTGAACCGCGGTCCTCTTTTCATCCCCGCAAGGTTTTCTGATGGAAACATCCACCTTTTGAACAGGGCGCAAATTCTGTATGTGGAGGAACAGGAGGGAGAGCCTCAATCGGGGAATGAAGTTCTCCGGGTTTATTTCGTTGATGGCACGCATGTTGACGCGATGATGTTCGAAGCCATGCCTGAGCGTTATAAACGGACCCTGGACTTTTTTAACGGCAAGCGGGTATTTTTGCCATTGCTGAAGGATGGCACGAAGATTTACATCAATAAGGAACTCGTGACGAGGATTCGAGAGATTTCTTCGTGAAACTCCTTTAGGGGCTGATTTTACGCGTGGTTCGGGACGACGGGCCCTGTTGAATGCCGGTGGAATCATCACCCCGCTTTTCTCTTGACATTTCTGAAATTTTTATATATTCAATTCATGAAATGAAATATAATAAGCCCTTGGTATCTCAGGATGAACAGAAACATCTGGAAATCCTGAGCCTTATTGAGCAGGACGGGATGATTACGCAGAAGGAGATTGCGGATCATCTGGGGGTGGCCATTGGACTGGTCAATTCATTCGTCAAGCGAATGGTGCGCCGCGGGTACATCCGGATTAAGCGGGTGCCTAAGCGGCGCTACCTTTACATGCTGACACCAAAAGGGGTATCCGAGAAGGGGCGCCTGACAATCCGTTTTATCCAGGATTCCTTGAAGCTATATCGGGATTACAGGACAAAGTGTAAAGAAATCTTTTACGAGCTTGTTCAGGACGGTGTTCCAGAGGTGTACCTGGTAGGCACGGGGGACCTGGCTGAGATTGCGTATCTGTCCATGCAGGAAGTCGGCATAGAGGTTGTCCATGTCTTTGAGAGGGAGAACGAAAAGGTGGGAAAACGGTTCTTTGGGAAGGAAATTTTTCCACTCGAGGAGCTTCCGGAGGGCGGAGTCGTGGTCATGGCAGATCTCAATTACGCCGGTGACGGGGAAGAAGCGTCAAAACATAAAAAATGGATAGATTTGAGGGGGTAGGAGAAAATGGAAACGCTCGCGGAATTTGACGCCTATCGCTGGTATCTCGTGAAGACGAAGCCGAGAGAGGAAAGGAAGGTTCTTTCCTATCTCGACCTTGCCCATTATACGTATCTTTTTCCCACTTACTGGAAAACCATCATGTTTGGAAGAAAGCGTGAGAAGAAGCCGCTTTTCCCCGGGTATGTTTTTGCTTATCTCCGCTTGAAAGATGATTATCACACGATCCGTTACACGCGGGGGGTTTCCGGATTCGTAAAGTTTGGTGGATTCCCGGTCTCCGTTCGGGAGGAAATCATAGAGGCCCTGAAGGCGAGAACACGGGAAGATGGAACGGTCAGGATGATCTCAAAACCCCTGAAAAAGGGAGACAGGGTAAAGATTTCGGAGGGCCCTTTCGCGGGCTTTGAGGCGGTGTTTGTGGAGTCTCTCAACGATGGAGAGCGGGTGGCGCTTCTCCTGGAGGGGCTCAACACGGCGCGGGTGGAGATTAACAGGGTTGCTGTCTCCACCATAAGATAAAATTTGTTCGGGCAAGCGTTCATAGAGCGGCACGGCCGGAATCCAAAAGATTTCGGGGTGGCGGTAGCCTGTCTTTTTGAAGGAGAAACCGGATGATTTCCGTGGCGGTTATTGGAGGAGGATACTGGGGGAAGAATTTGATTCGGAATTTCGCCGAACTGGGAGCTTTGGCTGCCGTATGCGACACGGATGTGGGAGTCCGGAAGCAGCATGAGGAAAGGTACGGCGTAAAAGGCGTGGGAAGCATTGAAGAACTGCTGAGCCTAAAAGACCTGGACGCCTGGGTTGTGGCTGCGCCGGCGGCCACCCACTACGAAATCGCCCGAACCGCCATTGAAAACGGGAAATCCGTTTATGTTGAGAAACCCCTTGCCATGAAGAGCGCGGAGGCGGAGGAATTGATTGACTTGGCGCGGGATAAAGGCGTGACCCTGATGGTAGGGCATCTCCTCCAGTATCATCCAGCCGTCGTAAAGCTGAAAGAACTGATCGATGAGGGCGAGCTGGGCCGAATTCGGTATGTGTATTCCAACCGCCTGAATATGGGAAAGATCCGAACGGAGGAAAATATTCTCTGGAGTTTCGCGCCGCATGACATCTCAGTCATCATTTCTCTGCTTGAGGAATTGCCCGTTTCGGTCATGGCATCGGGGGGAACCTATCTGCAGCCCGACGTGGCGGACGTGACACTGACCGCCTTTGAGTTTCCCGGTGGGGTCAAGGGACATATCTTTGTGTCCTGGTTGCATCCCTTTAAGGAACAAAAACTGGTGGTGGTGGGAGACCAGAAGATGGCTGTCTTCGATGACATGTCCGAGGAGAAGCTGAAGCTTTTTCCCCATTCTGTCCTGTGGCGGCATCAGGTTCCCGAGGCGAAAAAGGCGGAGCCGGTCCCGGTTTCAATCTCAGATGAAGAACCGCTGAGACTGGAATGCCGGCATTTTCTCGAGTGTGTTGAAAGTGGCCGGACGCCTAAGACGGACGGAGAGGAAGGCCTGCGGGTCCTGCGAATCCTTGAAGCGTGCCAGAAGTCTATTGATGAAGGCGGGAAGAAGATTAGTTTCGATGAAACGCGATCCTATTTCGTTCACCCTACCTCTGAAATTGATGACAGGGTTGTCATTGGCGCCGGGAGTCGAATCTGGCATTTTTCTCATCTTCTCAAAGGGTCACGAATCGGGCGAAATTGCCGGATCGGCCAGAATGTGGTGATAGGGCCGAACGTGACGGTTGGGAACAACGTCAAAATCCAGAATAATGTGTCTGTTTATGATGGGGTGACCCTTGAAGACGATGTCTTTTGCGGGCCATCCATGGTTTTCACGAATGTGATCAACCCCAGGAGCGAAATCCCCCGGATGCATGAACGGAAAGAGACCCTGGTCAAAAAAGGGGCGACGCTTGGCGCGAACAGCACCATTGTGTGTGGGCATACCGTGGGGCGGTACGCCTTTGTCGGGGCGGGTGCGGTGGTCACGAAAGACGTGCCTGATTACGCCTTGATGGTCGGTAACCCCGCCAAAGTGTCCGGCTGGATGTGCCGGTGTGGAGTCCGACTGCGTGAAAACGGCGAGAACGCATGGGAATGTCCCGAATGCGGCAGAAAATATCAGAAGGGCACGGGCGGGTTAACTGAGGCCAATAATTCTTAGAATCTTAGAATTATTCTCTGTTCTTGTTATAATTGATTGATATCATAGCGTTATTGTATGAACACAGTCCAGAAGGTTACGAAAAATGCCGGCGTGTTGCTGCTCGCAAAAGTAATCAGCCGCGTCTTGGCGTTCTTCTACATCATGTATGCCGCCCGCTACCTGGGAGCGGAGAGGTTTGGTGTCCTTTCCTTTGCCCTGGCTTTTACGGGGATCTCCGGAGTCCTGATGGATCTGGGACTGGACCAGTTGACCATTCGGGAGGTCGCGAGAAACCAGTCACTGGCTGGAATGTATGTCACGAATGTTACTCTCATGAAGGTGGCCCTCGTGATAGCGACCTTTGGTGTGATTGCCATTGTGGTTCATGTGTTTCATTATCCCAGGCAAACGGTCCTGGTGGTTTGCGTGATGGCGCTTTATATGGGATTTGAGGTGTTTAACCGGTTCTTTTACGCGGTCTTTCAGGCGTTTGAAAGGATGGAGTATGCCTCACTCGGGCAGGTTCTGGAGGGCCTGATTATCTTTTGGGGTATTCTTTTGGCCATTCGGAACGATCTTGGCGTGCTTGGAATTGCCGGCATGTTCTTGGCTGGTGGTGGGATTGCCCTGGCCGTTATCTTCATGATTTTGCGGTGGAAATTCCCAGAGGTGAAAAAAAGTGCAGGGAAAGCTGATTGGGATTTTTGGGCCTCTACGCTCAGGAAAGCCTTGCCTTTTGGGCTTTCCGCGATTTTTGTGACGGTTTATTTCTGGGTTGATACCGTGATGCTTTCTCTGATGAAGGGAAGCGAGATGGTAGGGTGGTACAACGCGGCATACCGGCTCATCTTCGGGCTGATGCTGATCCCTTCTGTTTTTGTCGCGGCCATATTTCCCGTCATGTCTCGGCATTATAAAACCGCGAAGGCCCTTCTCAGGATAGAATATGAAATCGTTTTCAGATACCTTTTTGCCGCCGCGCTGTTCATTTTTGCCTTTGGATTGCTGTTTGCGAAGGAAATTATTACCGTCATTTACGGGGTGGCGTACCTGCCTTCCGTCATCGCGCTTGAGGTGCTTATCTGGGTGATTCCCATTATATTCATGACTTTTCTGTTTGGAAATTTTCTCGCCGCGGTTGACCGTCAGAAGGTGGTCACGATGGTAGCGGGAGCCAATGCTGGCCTGAATGTTATCCTCAACCTTCTTCTCATTCCGAAATATGGGTATATCGGAGCTTCCGTCGCCACCGTTCTGACTGAAACGCTGGGACTGATATTGATGGGAGTTTATATCACGAGGCATTTTTTGGTGATTCCCGTGATCCGTGACGTTGCCAAGCCATTATGTTGCATTGCCTTGACGGCCGTGGCCCTTTTCTTCATGAGGCAATGGGCGCATTGGGTCACAGCGGGAGTTGTAGGGCTTTTGGCATACATGTTATTGTTATTCGCCTTTCAAGTGATCTCCAGAGGCGATTTGAAGCTTGTCAAAAAGGAAATTCTCGGTATGAGTGGGACTGTGGTTTAAAAATGTCAAACCAAACACCGCTTTTAGAACCAGTTAATGTTACGGAGCCTGAAAAGGCTTGTGAAGCTTTCAGGGGAAGTGAAGAAGAGATAAAACGCCGCTTGCGGAAGTACCTTGAATATTTCAATGCCTGTCAACGTGTCCTTGACGTGGGCTGCGGGAGGGGGGAATTTCTGGAGCTTCTTCAGGAGAGTCATATTTCCGCCCATGGCATAGACATGGACGCGGAAATGGTTAATGCCTGCCGGAAAAAGGGACTTGATGTTTCGCTGGCTGAGGCTCGTGACTTTTTAAGAACGGATGGAGAAGCCTTTGATGGTATTTTCTGCAGCCAGGTGATAGAGCACATGTCCCCGCAGGAAGCTCAAGACTTCCTGACCCTTTGTTCGAAGAGATTAAAGACGGGGGGTGTGCTGGTTCTCATTACCCTGAACCCAAGAAATATTCGTGTCATGACCAACATCTTCTGGCTGGATTTGACGCATCAAAGGCCATACCCGCTTATGCTGCTTGAGCAAATGCTGGCCAGAAGGGGGTTTGAGATTCTTGTCAAAGGAGATGATAGGGACACGGCAACAAAGGGGAAACTTCCACAAATTCTCCGCTGGGTTGATAAAAAGCTGTCGAAGGGAATATTTTTCAGCGGAGTTGATATCTTTATTGTGGGGAAAAAGTACAGATAAAACATTGATGCCCTCGCAAAAAGTCAGAATTAGAAGGCAAAGTAAAAAGCTTCACCTTCAAGGAGCGCAATTCCTGAGGAATGATGCGTACTTAGAGTACGCTGCAATGACGAAGGATGCAGCGCGACACAGAAATTGGACTTCCAACGAACTCAACTCGCAGGAAGTCCGGTAAGTAGTTTATTTTCTTCGATAGTCACAAGTTCGAAGCCAAATTGTTTTGCTTTGCGTTTTAGGTTTGCAATCACGCGATCTTGATAGCGTTGCTCATAATATTCCTGGCCAAGGTCAACATATTCGGTGCCATATTTGAGCATGTTATAAAAAATTCGGGCTATTTTATGGGCTGTGGCTGTTATAGCTTTTGGCGCTCCTTTTTGAGCCTTTTTTCTCCGCAAAAATGCGTCTATGGCGCTTTTGCTCCGCTGGAGACTGTACGCGGCAAGCCGGAAGGCATGAGCAGCACGGTTGGCAGAAGGTTTTGTCTTGCTGCTGAAAATCTTGCCTCCCGTTATCTTACTCCCAGGACAAAGTCCCAACCACGAAGTAAAATGCTTCACAGTGGGCCAAGGAGACATGTCAATGCCAATTTCGCCGATGATGTTTAATGCGGTAGAAGCCTCAATGCCTTCTATACGGGTAACATCAACCCCGGTCATCCGATACAAATAGCTCCGAACGTCAAAATGGAATTGATTGGATGATCCACGAGATTTGCGACGAGGTTTTTCCAAGGAGCTTCCATCGCTGCGATCCTCAAAACTTTCAAGATGGCGCTGGATCTCGGTTTCACATGCAATAATTTGCTGTTTGTAGAAATCGTATAGTTCTACCGCTTGTCGTAACGCAAAGACATGTTCAGATCGCCAATTGCCTTCAAGGGCTTTCGCAATAATTGTTTCGCTGTTCTTGCAGTGCGCATCTCGCATGCTGGCCAGCTTTACAGGGTTGCGCTCTCCGGAGATAACCGCCCGAATGATTTTCATCCCGGTAACTCCCGTAATATCACTGATAACTTCATTGAGCTTGATGTTCATCTGCTCGAGAGCTTTCTGTATATGCTGAATATGATGAGAAGCATAAGATAAAAGCATCGCCCGCTGACGCAGATATGCTCGAAGCTCACATATGTGATTTGCCGGACGAAAAGCACCCTGCAGTAATCCATAGGTGTGAAGCTGCTGAATCCATTGACAGTCAAGCACGTCGGTTTTTCGCCCAGGAGCATTTTTGACATTACGTGGATTGACCAGACGAACATCAAATCCCTGGGAATCCAGGATCTCAAACACGGGTATCCAGTATATGCCAGTCGACTCCATCGACACCGTGTCAATATTACATCGGCGGAGCCAATCGGCCAACCGATGAAGTTCAACAGTAAAGGTGGAAAAGTGTCGGACGTCTCGACCTTCGGGGTCTCGCCCAGGAGGCACGGCCACATAATGAAACTCTGCTCCAATGTCTATTCCAGCGGCATTGATATGGAGCTGTTCTAAGTGGGAAGTGCCCACTTTTCGATGTTTTCTGTTTTTGTGTTTCTGTTCCTTACTCTTACTCATTGCATCCTCCATAAGTTTAATATACGAGGACGCATCAGGCAGGAAGGTTACGGTAACTTACAAACTTCCAAACGGGATCAAGGTCACCAATGATAGCGCCGTCTCCTCCCACACCAAGCTTTTTAACGAGCACGAAGCATCAATGTCCACACGGCGTCTGTTGCCCGATACGTCGCAGGCTATTGTGCCCATGCTTACTGGATTAATCAAGTTCGTTCCCTATAGACTGCCGGAAAACGGCATATATTAGCTTTTTACGAAGCCGTCAACATTCGGTATGATATACTCCGCTCAAATAAGGAGGAGGCGAGCACTGGGTGGTTACTGAGACGAGACAGTGTCCCCAAAATGGTATTAAAAAGTGAGATCCGACAGGAGGCTTATATCTTGCGGGGGTTGCCTCCAGCATCTCCTACTCCGCTGCCGCAGTCCTGTGCGTCTTCTATTTTACAAGGCTTACAAGCGTCCCTCACCGAGAAGTCTGGCGCCTAAAAGTCTCAGACATAAAACAGGTTGTCCATGGCGTGAGGTCGGGGTTTCATGTTTGATGTCAGCGGTGAGGAGATCATGGTGATTATGTTTGTTCGGATCGTTCATTATTTTTGAAGAATTGCGTGTATAATCCAAACTTTTTCATTCTTGATAGTTCTTTTGTTGAAGTGAATCTTGTGGTATGGTTTTTTATACGGTGGTAATGTCGATTTTATGAAATAACCGGCTGGGTATTGATTGGGGATTGTCCGTGAAGAAAGATTATTTTGAAATATTGATTGAAGAGATTAACGGTAAATTCGATCTGGTTCTTGAAGGGCATGCCGCCTTAGACAAAAAGATTGATGTTAAATTTACTGAATTGAATGAAAAAATTGACTTGAACAGCTTTAAGATTGATGCCTTGAGCCAGAAAGTAAGCGAACTTGACGAGAAGATTGATAATGTAGAAATTAAGCTCAACAAGAAGATCGACGATGTAGATAAGAAGCTCAATAAGAAGATTGATGCGGTGGATAAAAAGATCAGCAAGAAGATCGATTATGTAGATAAAAAGCTCAGCAAGGAAATTGCCGGTGTCGCCGCTGATCTTAAAGCACACCGACAGGATACCGAGGCGCATCACGGTGTGTATAGGGTGAAAGAGGTGTAAGCCGTTCCTTTTCTTGCGCCAGATACGATCCACAGGTTGTAAGATTACAGGCAGAAAATTTTCGCCTTTGACTTTTTTTACAGGAAATCCCCAGATATGAGCAGGAGCAGACCATGACTTTTTGGGATGACAAGCGTGTGCTGGTCACGGGTGGCGCGGGGTTTCTTGGAACGCACGTGATAATGAAGCTGAAAGAGCATGGCGCCCGGGATATCTTCGTTCCACGGAGTAAGGAATATGATCTCAGGGATATTGAAACCACCCGGGAGATGCTCGCAAAGTTTCACCCGGATCTCGTTATTCATCTCGCGGCCAGGGTAGGGGGGATTGGGGCGAACCGGGCCCATCCGGCGGAGTTTTTCTATGACAATCTTATGATGAGTGTTCCGTTGTTACACGAATCATGGAAGGCTGGAGTGGTAAAGTTTGTCGCCATCGGCACCGTCTGCGCGTATCCCAAGTTTACGCCGGTTCCTTTCAGGGAAGATGATCTCTGGAACGGGTATCCCGAGGAAACCAACGCACCGTATGGCCTGGCTAAAAAAATGCTGCTCGTGCAATCACAGGCCTACCGGCAGCAGTATGGGTTCAACTCGATTTTTTTACTGCCAGTTAACCTCTACGGGCCGGGAGATAATTTTGACCCGGAATCATCCCATGTCATCCCAGCCTTGATTCGGAAATGCCTGGAAGCGAAACAACAAGGGGATGAGGAAATTGTCGTGTGGGGGGATGGTTCCGCGACGCGCGAATTTCTCTACGTAGGGGATTGCGCGGAGGCGATCGTTCTCGCGGCTGAGAGGTACAATAAAAGCGATCCTGTCAATATTGGGAGCGCCTTTGAAATCTCCATCCGCGACTTAATTGAACTGATCGCGGATAAGATTGGATTCAGGGGGAAAATTGTCTGGGATACCACAAAACCGAATGGACAGCCCCGCCGTAAACTCGATACCAGCCGGGCTGAAAAGGAATTCGGCTTCCGCGCCACCACAAATTTCGAGGAAGGATTGACGAAAACTATTGAGTGGTACGAGGAACAGATCAAAGGAATGGTTTTAAGTTGTTAAGTGTTAAGTAGTTAAGTAGTTAAGTAGTTAAGTAGTTAAGTAGTTAAGTAGAAGGGGTATATTGTTGGCTTATCGGTCGTTTGAGGAGTTGGATGTTTGGAAGCGCGCGTGTCAGGTTGCTATCGATATTTATGGAATCATGAGGAATTGTAAGGATTTTGGCTTAAAAGACCAAATGACGAGAGCCGCAGTTTCTATCGCATCAAATATTGCTGAGGGAGCGGAGCGAAATTCAAAAGCTGAATTCAGTCGTTTTATTCACATTGCTAAGGGTTCGGCTGCCGAGTTGAGAACCCAAGTTTATATCGCTTCTAAAATTGGATTGATAGCTATGGATGTTCAGGATAAGTTGGTTATAAAATTGAAAGAGCTTTCTTCGATGCTCCAATCACTCGCAAGATCGCTTAAAACTTAATAACTTAACACCTACTGTCATGTCAACATTGATATGTCGTAAGATGTGTGATATATTTCTTCATAATCACCCAAGGAGGAGAGGCGATAATGAAGAAATACGCAGTAACCTTGACAGGGGAAGAAAGGCGTGAATTGGAAAGGATCGTAAAAAGGGGAAGCCATA
>WGDA01000021.1 GCA_015493505.1 Pseudomonadota bacterium
CCGTGTACGGAAAAACCGTATGCACGGTTTGATGAGGGAGGGCAGGTAAGCTCGGCTATGTCGCGAATATTGAGACACCGCCAGACGAAAGGGGCGGAAACAGATAGGTCGCGGCTAACGTAGGACAAGCCTGCTCTCTACTCTACCCTTCATCTTGATCCCTTCGTCTACGCCGCTTTGGACCCCACGCGGGGCGCGGGGGCGCCTCGCAAGAGGCCCTGGGTGCTGAGGTCCTCGTCAATATCCGGCCAATGAATCACATACCCCGCCCCGGCAATTTCCCAGTTCGCCCTTTGTTTGGAACTCGCGTGGAGCAGGCGCGGGTACCACGCCAAGGGGACCGTAATCGTCCTGCCGTCGTAAAGATCAACGCTGATAGTATCATCGGTAACACGTACGTTCAGGACACGCTCTCCCGCTTTAGGTTCCAAAGTAGTCATACCACGCCTCCAATAACTCATTTCGGTGATGTGAAGTCAGGGATTCGAGTTTTCTCAGCTCCCTCGCGGGGAACCCAAGATTATACGCCAATGCCACGGGATTGAGCCAGAATTTTGCTGAACAAGCATCTCTGTCGATATGTACATGAGGCGGTTCACGTAAGTCGTGGCTGACGAAATAGAACCTATATGGCCCTTCCCTTAACACTGTTGGCGCCATTTGCCTGATCCCCCTCTTCACACTTCTATTACCATATTTGTGATATCCGGCGCCACCCCTTTTCAGTCCTGGCATATTATAATTTCGTTTTCGCTCATGTATGTGACAGGGTATAAGAGCCAGGGAATTTGGCAAGCCCAATAAAATAAAAACAGGTTCAACAGGGCTGACGAGACAAACCAGAGAAACCAGACAAACGAAATAAACGAATCATTTCCCCTTTGCCTGAGGTCGAATTTTGGTGTACCCTTTCCGTGAGGCGTTTAAAGCTCGATGAAAAAGGGACGTCAACACGCCATGAAACTCTATACCATCGGGCATTCGAACGATTCCCTGGACTATTTTCTCGGCCTGCTCCGGCGGAACGGGATCGACACGGTAGTGGATGTCCGGAGGATCCCTTACAGCCGCTATGCCCGCCAGTTCAATAAGAAGGCCCTGGCGGTGTTTCTCCGGAAACAGGGGATTCACTACGTCTTCATGGGGGATACCCTCGGGGGGAAGATCACGGATCCGGCGCTCCTCGACGGCCAGGGGAACATGGACTACGCCAAGGTGACGCGAAGCCCACGATTTCTCCGGGGGATTGCGCACTTCCAAGAGATCCTGCGGGAGGGGACCGTCGCCGCCCTCCTGTGCGCCGAGAAGGATCCCTTGAAGTGCCATCGTTTTTTCCTCATCTCCCGTTTCCTCGTGGGAAAAGGGTATGACATTCGTCACATCGTGGGAGACAAGGTTTTTGAACACGGAGAACTGGAGAGAAAGACACGCAGCAGTCTTTTCGACCGGTTCTGTCCTTCGGGTGGCGCTTGAAAAAGAGCCATCAGAAAACACCCGTTCGACCAGGCCCTTCATGCCTCTTCCATGTTTTCCTCAATCATTTTTGGGGGTTATTAGTTTATTCACAAAAATGGTGGAAAACGCGTGGATAACTTTGTGCGGAGCGGTCCTATCCCCTTTATTTTCTTAGAAAAAGAGCGTTTCGCATACGGATTGTTCGTAAAATTATCTTGTTATTACAATATGTTATGATATTTTCCTGTTAAGGGGTTCCATTGAAACGAGAGCTCGCGGGAAAAACAGGGAATTTCCCGCGACAAATGTGGATATGTTGTGGACAAACAAGGGTTTTTCACGGTCAGCCGCGTTTCCCCTGCCTTTTCCGCAATACCGTGACCGTTTCAACGTGAAACGTCTGGGGGAACATATCAAGCGGCGTCACGGAAAGGATCTCATACATTGCACCTTTAGCGAGAACCTTCAAATCCCGCGCAAGGGTCATGGGGTCGCACGAAACATAAACAATGACCGTTGGATGTTTCCCAGAGACGGCAAGCGATTCCATAACCTCTCTCGCACCGGTTCTTGGGGGGTCGAGTAGAAGTACATCTGGGGGCGGATTGGCACCGCTTATGATCTCCCGAAGATAGCTTGCCGCGTCCGCATGGACGAACCTGGTGTTTGGGGTTCCGTTCACCACCGCGTTCTGCCGGGCCGCATCGAGGGAGGGAGCCGAGCTATCCACCCCCGTGACGTCGACACCCGACAACGCGAGGGGGATCGAGAAATTCCCCATGCCGCAGTAGAGATCGAGGGCCCTTACTCCGGGAGTTATCATGCCTTCCGCTTCCAGCGCCCATATCACGAGGGCGGTAATGCGCCTGTTCTGTTCGAGATTTGCCTGAAAAAAGCCGCCCGGGGGGACATGTAGCTTTACCTCTTCCCCTCCCGCGGGCGACAGTGCCACCTGGTCCTCACCAGCCAGAAGTTTCGGGGCAGCGCCGGAGGGTTCCATCCAAAGAGAAAACGGAGTGGTTCCCGCGAGGGGGACAAGTTTGTCCCACGCCGCCTGAAGCCGCGCCTGTTCCCGCCGGGGCGATGGATAAAGCCTGAAAACCGTCCTCGGGATGCCGTTGTCCCCGGCTTCCAGGAGAAGCTCCTGGACAACGCGAGAGAGGAGAGATCTTTGAATCGCCTCTCCCAACGCCTTCAGAATTCTATTCAGGCGTTCATCGAGCAAGGGACATTCCCGCGTGGGGACCACCCGGTGGCTTTCGGCCTGATGGAAACCCAGGCCTTCCCGTCCCATGGTCAGCCGGACCCGCGCGCGGTAATGGAAGGCAAGGGGAGAAGGAACGATATCCCTTACTTTTTCCTCGGAAACTCCGGGAACTCTCAGGAGAATCTCTTGCACAATCGCGCGCTTCCAGCGAAGCTGGGCATCGTAACGCAGGTGCTGCCACTGACACCCCCCGCATCGCCCGAACAGCGGGCAGGGAGGAGAGACGCGTTCGGACGAAGGATGAACCACCTCCAGCAGCCGCCCCCGGATGTAACGCCTCTTTTCCCGCAAAGGTTCCCAGGCAATCACGTCACCGGGCGCGGCCAGGGGAACCAACACCGCCTTGCCGCCATCATGTCCCAGGCCATCCCCCCGAAAGATCAGCTTTTCTATCTCGAGCTCTCTTCGTGTGGTCAACTTCATGAGGTGCGTATGGTAACACAAACGGCCGGGTATTTGTCGAGCCTCGCGAAACCGGTGAATTCTTGACCCCCGCCAGGCTGTTTGTTACCCTCATTAACATGAAACCAGCCCAAACGGAAAAATGCCTCTTTAAGAGCCTGGATGGCCTTACGCTGGAGGGCGAATTTTCGCGTCCGGAAACACCCGTGGGAACCGCCATTCTCTGCCATCCCCACCCGCTTTACGGGGGATCGATGTGCAACAACGTCGTGGATGCCCTGTTCGAAGCCCTGCCAGGAGATCATATCCTGACGATGCGCTTCAATTTTCGAGGGGTTGGCCTCAGCGAAGGAGGGTTTGAGGAGGGAATCGGAGAGGTCAGGGACGTGGAAGGCGCGGTTCGATTTATCTCCGACATGGGCGCTCACGCGCTTCCCTGTTTTCTCATCGGGTATTCCTTTGGGGCCTACGTGCTTCACCGGCTTGACACCCCGTACGCTTCCGTGAAGGGTGTCGTGATGATCTCCCCGCCGGTATCCATGATTCCCTTCGATTCTTTCCGCCTGAAGGGAGCGCCAACCTTCTTCATCGCCGGGGACCGGGACCTTTACTGCCACCTTTCGGAGCTCGAATCTTTGACCGCGCCAATGAATCGCGGAGAAAACACCCTGACCATCATCCCAGGCGCCGACCACTTCTGGTTTGGGAAGGAAAAAGGCCTCGTTGAGAACATCCGCGTCTGGCTGAGGTCCCGACTCAACGCCATTTCATCCTGACGCGGCCCAGCCCGCGTTGCAGTGCCCACCCCAGCCGGTATCCCTTTTCATATTTCTCAAAACGCCGCAGGTACTCCCGTATCAGAGGTCGAATGTCGGGATTTTCCTTGACATAGGCGGCGGCGAACCGGAGGCGTGCCGCGGGCGCCCGCCATGGGGATTCCGGAGGAGCCCATTTCAGCAGGGAGCGATCCAAACGCCTCAACTGCCGCATCTGGTTCCGGAGGTCCGGAGAGGAACGCCATGAAGCCTTGTCGAAATCGATAATGGAGACAGTGTGTCCCTCGCCTCTGTGGGAAACAATCAGAATATTCTGCACTGTGAGGTCCGGGTGATCGATTCCCGCCCGGTGCATGCGGGCGACCGTCCGCGCCACCTCTTTGATGAGGTGGAAATCAGGCGGATTTTTACAGAGATACATCAGAAGGCTCTCCGCTTCTGTCAGCCGAAAACTGATCCAGGCCCCTTCGAATCCCCAACCCCTCTTTCGGTAGGCGATCCCGATGGGCTCGAGTGCGGTGACACCGGCAGCCCGGGCCCGTTCCGTCAAAACCAGCTCTCGGAGGAACCGCCTGGGAGAGGCGAAGTATCCACCGAAAATCTTCTCCGCTTGCCCCCCGTGCCGGTAGGGGCGGATCACAATTTCGCCATCCTCCTGCAGTCGCGCGAAATGCACCATTCCCCGCCCGGCGGGAACCCGTTTCACGGAAGGGGCCGGCGCTCCGTCGAAAACGGCCCGAAGCAGATTACACAACGCCTCCGCGTGACCTGTTTCCGTTTCTTTCAGGACCAGGCGCCAATCCCGGAAAAAGACTTTCTGGTAACCTAAAGGAATTTCCAGGGCGGTTTTCCGGGCGTGTCGCGGCATGGGGATGTTATCCGGCATGCCGAAAAGGTATCAAAGGGAGCCGGCCGGGTCAATCGTGGCAGTCGCGGACGGTATCGGGCTTGACAATTTCAAATCAGCCATTATATTGACAAACGTAAAGGCGATAAAGGAGGGTGCCATGCCGATTTATGAGTATCATTGCACGGAATGCGGGAAAGATTATGAATTCATGCAGAAGTTTTCCGATCCGCCCAGAACGGTTTGCCCGGATTGTGGTGGAAGCCTCAAGAAGCTGATTTCGCAATGCACCTTTCACCTGAAGGGAACCGGGTGGTACGCCACGGATTACGCGCACAAAAACTCACCCTCGCAACCCGCGAAGAAGAAGGAAGATTCTTCCACCCCTGAAACCGGTAAATCGGAAAAGACGGAAACAAAATCAGATACCCCCTGATTTTTTCCATCACACCGGCCAAGCCATCAGACGACACCTCCGGAAGGGGGTGTTTTTTTTCTCTCTAAAGCTTGATGGCCTCGCAATAAGTCAGAATTAGAAGGTAAATTGGATTTTTTACGAAGCCGTCAAAGCTTGGCAATCTTCCGGAAGTGATACCCATAAATAGCAAAGATGATGGCCTGGGGCAACAGGCCTGGACGGTGGAAAAGCGTCCACACGAAGACTTTCCAGTAATGTTTTCGCTCTCTCCCGATAATCCCGAGCCGGATATTCGCACGGAAAAAGGCGAGAACGTACTGGAGATTGAAGGGGATGGATACGTGGGGTCGTTTGTACTCCTTGAGAAAAACCAGCATCCGCTGATAGTAGTTGCGAGGTGAATAGATACGACTCATGATATAGCGATATCCCCGGCTTAAAAGGTCCGGATCCATGCGGGGAATGATATTGGTGGTGCCATCCGTGTCTCCGGACATCCCTCCCAATAGCCGCCCTTCACGCTTGAGTCGCTCATACAGCCTGGTCCCCGCAGGGGCCTGGAGAATCCCGACCATGGCTGTGACGATCCCACTCTTCTGGATAAATTCCACCTGTCGCCTGAAGATCGAGGGCGTGTCGTGATCAAAACCCACGATAAATCCCCCTTGGACCTCTAAGCCCGCGCGCTGAATCGCCTTGACATCTTCCACGAGGTTTCGATTCCGATTCTGTTTCTTGTTGCACTCCGCCAGGCTGTTTTCATCTGGGGTCTCAATCCCGATGAACACGGTATCGAACCCCGCCTCGACCATCATCTTCATCAGCTCGACATCATCTGCCAGATTGATCGAAGCCTCTGTGTTGAATGGAATCCCTTTTTTCCCCTTCCGCCAGTTGATCAGCCTTGGCAGCAGCCTGGTTTTCAGGTAACCCTTATTCCCGATAAAATTGTCATCCACGAAAAAGACGCGATTCCGCCACCCCATCCGGTAAAGGGCGTCCAGTTCATCAATGATCTGGCCTGCGTCTTTCAGGCGGGGGCGGTGCCCGAAGAGCGCCGTCACATTACAAAACTCACAGTTGAATGGGCACCCTCGGGAAAACTGAACGCACATGGAGGCATAGGAGGACATATCCAGAAGCTCCCACGCCGGCACCGGCATTTCCCGAATATCCGCGAACTCGGAGGTCGCGTAGATTCGTCTGGAACATCCCTTTTTAAGATCTTTTAGAAAGAGGGGCAGGGTCACCTCCGCCTCGTTCAGAATGAGGTGGTCAATCTCCGGGAACTTATCTGGCTCACCACTGAAGAGAGGCCCTCCCGCCACTGTTTTGACGCCTTTTTCCCGGCACATCTGGACGATCCGTTCCACAGAATCTCTCTGCACGACCATGGCGCTGATAAAAACATAATCGGCCCATGCCAGGTCTCTTTCGCTCAGCTTGGTGACGTTCATATCAACCAAACGTTTGTGCCAGCTTTCCGGTAGCATGGCGCCTACGGTCAGCAGCCCAAGCGGGGGGTACGCCGCCTTTTTGTGAATAAACTTGAGGGCGTGTTTAAAACTCCAGAAGGTATCCGGAAATTCAGGATAGACCAGTAAAATGTTCACAGCGTTTCCCCTGCCCGTTCAGGAGGTTGTGGAAAGGCGAGAGCAACCGTGACAACAAGGAAACAGCGTAATTTCAGAGTGAATGACCATCTTACCGTCACGTTTTTCTTTTCATAAATAAACAGGTAATTCTTGTTGAATCTTTATATAACAAGCCACTAAACATGTCAAATTCTTTCTTTTCTTTCTTGATTTTTTGCCCGCGGCCTCATAGAATAAAAAGAAAGGAGTCAGCATGTTTTCAGCGATTATTCTGGCGGCGGGCCAGGGAAAACGCATGCGATCGAAAATTCCCAAGGTCCTGCACGCGCTTTCAGGTAAACCCCTGCTCGCGCACAGTATCGAGGTGGTTATCTCACTTACCCCGAAGGAGCTCGTCGTTGTAACCAGCCCGAAGGTTTCGGAAGTTGTGTCTACCTGGCCCTATGAAAACCTGAAAACCGTGATTCAGGACCCTCCCGCGGGAACGGCCGACGCGGTTCGATGCGGTTTGTCAGCCCTGTCCACCCTTGACATCCCTGTCATGGTATTACCCGGAGACGTGCCGCTGATACGCGCGTCCACATTAAAAACCCTGTTGAGCCATTTTGAAGATGCTGGCGCCGCTTTGACAATCCTCGGCGCAGATGTGGACGACCCATTCGGATATGGGCGGCTCATCATGGACTCCGAAGGGCGTGTGACACAGATCGTGGAGGAGCGTGACGCCAGTGAGGAAGAAAAGGCTGTCCATCTCATCAACAGCGGCATCATGGTCATCAGGGGCTCCGCCCTTCAGGACGCTTTGCGAGAGGTTGCCTCGGACAATGCCCAGAGAGAGTTCTATCTCACAGACCTGGCGGCGATTTTCCACGCCAAAGGCTTGCCGGTAACGACCATCAAAGCGGAAGATCCAGATGAAATTCTTGGAGTGAACGACCGGGTCCAATTGGACGAAGTTCAAAAGAAACTGTTAACCAGGCTCATTCGGGGCTGGCAGGTTCAGGGGGTCACGTTTATCCTTCCCGAAACCTGCTACCTTGACACGGATGTTACCATAGGAATGGACACCATCGTGGAACCAGGTGTTCAGCTTTGCGGGCCAACGCGGATCGGAGAAGGATGCCGAATCGGGCGTGGCGCCGTCATCGAAAACTCAATTGTCGAAGACGGTGCCGAGATCAGGCCTTACTCGGTCATTGAGGAAAGTGTCATCCAAAGCGGCGCGGTGATTGGCCCTTTTGCCCACCTGAGGCCCGGCAGTGAAATCGGAGAGGCAGCGCGGGTGGGCAATTTCGTGGAAGTCAAAAAATCGAAGCTGGCGCCCGGGGTCAAGGCGTCTCACCTGACGTATCTGGGGGATACCACCATTGGTGCGAACACGAACATCGGCGCGGGAACCATCACCTGCAACTATGACGGGGCGAAAAAACACCCGACCCACATCGGGAAAGAGGTGTTTGTGGGGAGCAATACGGCCTTGGTAGCCCCCGTGGAGGTTGGAGATGGCGCGATCATAGCGGCCGGGTCCACAATCACCAAGAAAGTGCCCCCGAAAACCCTGGCAGTGGGTCGCGCGCGACAGCAGATTATCTACCGAAAAATCAAACGCAGAGAGGAACCCTGACGGATGTGTGGCATTATTGGTTATGTGGGAAACCGCCCGATTCTGCCCGTGCTTCTGGAGGGATTGCGGCGTCTTGAATACCGGGGGTATGACTCATCGGGTGTGGCCGCCTTCGATGGGAGTAACGTGCGCATTTTTCGGGCGGAAGGAAAGCTCGGGCACCTCACGGAAAAGCTTCAGTCAACCCAGTTAAACGGATCGACTGGCCTGGGGCATATCCGCTGGGCCACGCATGGACGCCCCTCCGAAACAAATGCCCATCCCCACACGGGCGGACACGTGACACTGGTCCACAATGGAATCATCGAAAATTACCGCGAGCTCAAGGCGCTGCTACGGGAACGTGGCACGGTCTTTCAGTCAGAGACGGATACCGAGGTTATCGCGCACCTGATTGATCTGGAGCTGGACAACGGGCGTTCCCCGGAAGAAGCCGTTCGCGCCGCCCTGAACCGCATCCGTGGTTCCTACGCCCTGGGAATCCTGTTCGATTTCGATCCCGACACCCTTTACGCCGCCCGGATGGAAAGCCCGCTGGTTATCGGAGTGGGGGAGGGAGAAACCTTTTTCGCCTCGGATGTCCCCGCGCTGCTGCCCTTCACCCGGCAGTGCGTTTTCCTGCATGACGGGGAGATCGCGAAGCTGAGCAGGCAGGAGATAACCATCACCAACCTGGCGGGAGAACGCCTGAATAAGCCGGTCAAAACCATTGACTGGTCTCCCCTGATGGCCGAAAAGGAAGGCTACAAACACTTCATGCTCAAGGAGATTCACGAACAACCTCGTGCCATCATCGACACCTTTCGGGGAACCTTCTCCCCGGATACGGGCGCCTTTTACTGGGAAGACATGGGGATCAGCTCCGACTGGCTGGCGCGGATGAAAAGGATTTTCATCATCGCCTGTGGCACCTCATGGCACGCGGGCCTCATTGGACGGCAATTCCTGGAAACGCTGACACGCGTGCCTGTTGAAGTGGACATCGCCTCTGAGTTCAGATACCGAGACCCCCTGATCGATCCGGATACCTTGCTGATCGCCATCTCCCAGTCCGGGGAGACGGCTGATACCCTTGCGGGCGTGCGCATTGCCCGGGAAAAGGGGGCGAAGGTCCTGAGTGTCTGTAACGTGGTGGAAAGCAGCCTGACACGGATCTCGGATGCGGTGGTCCACACACATGCCGGCCCGGAGATCGCGGTCGCCTCCACAAAGGCCTTTACAACCCAACTGGTCGCGCTTTTCCTCATCGCTCTTTACCTTGGAAAGGAAATCAGAGGCACCGTGTCCGAAGAGGAGACCCAACGCCTCTTCCAGGAACTGACGGAAGTCCCTTCCCTCATGCAGGAAGTCCTGAAAAAAGAACCGGAGATCAAAGCCATCGCGCGCCGGGTCAAGGAATACCGGGACTTTCTCTTCCTGGGGCGTGGCCTGAATTACCCCATCGCCCTGGAAGGGGCCTTAAAACTGAAGGAAATCTCTTACATCCACGCGGAAGGGTATCCGGCAGGGGAGATGAAACATGGCCCCATCGCCCTCATCAGCCCGCAGATGCCCGTGGTTTTCGTGGCTCCCGCGAACCGGCTGGTCAAAAAGGTCCTGGGGAACATGGAAGAAGTCCTGGCGCGGGATGGCCAGGTCGTGAGTGTTACGACCCGCGGGGCCCGGGAGGTGATAGAAAAAAGCACCTACGCGATTGAGATTCCCCCGGTGGACCCGCTTCTGGAGCCACTCCTGACAGTGGTGCCGTTACAGCTTCTCGCCTATCATGTGGCTGACCTGCTGGGGACTGACGTGGACCAGCCCCGCAACCTGGCCAAGAGTGTTACGGTGGAATGAACCCGCCCAAAAGAATATTCAACGTGGCCCAAAATCCCGCCCTGTGGGCGATTGTCACGGGTGGGATTCTGGGCCTTATTCTTTCCGCTTACCTGTCCGGGGTGTTAAACCTGAACCTGACACGCGCGACTGTGAGAAACTTCCAGAAAAAAATCGCGTCTTTGGAAATCCCTCCGCCACTGGAGCAGGGGTTGGTAAGCGCGCGGCGACTGGTCAACCTCTCCATCTGGGGAAAGGGGGGCGGTGGCGGGGCGGAACCTGGAGCGGTCCCCGGGGCTTCCGGAACACCTATTCCGAGTCCCAAGGTGGGGGATCTGGTCCTGAAAGGGATTATCCGATATCCCGACGGGACCTTTGAAGGGGCGTTTTTCGACAAACACTCTAAAAAAACCCTCATCGTTCGCGTGGGGGATACCGTTGGGAAATACAAGATCGTTGCCATTCAGCCGGACCAGGTGGTGGTCCGGATAAACGGGAAGGAAGAGGCCTTTACCCTGTTTCGGGAAAAAAGGAGGAAAAGAAATGAAGGAGGGCTTCCAGGCGTTCCCGCCGCCGCGCCCAATGAGGGCACACCCGCGGCCGGCCATGTCGTTCTGTCAAAGAATGAGGTACACGCCGCCCTCTCTGACATGGCAACCTTTCTGCGGCAGGTAAGGATTGTTCCCTATATCGAAAACGGAAAACCCCAGGGGTTTCAACTGCTGGACATCGTACCCGGCAGCATTGTCTCAAAGGTTGGTTTAAAAAACGGGGACGTCGTGGAACGCGTGAATGGAAAAGCCATCCATTCTCCCGAAGACGCTATGAAATTATTTTCCACTCTGGAATCAGGTAAGGGGGTTTCCCTGACAGTAAAACGAAAGGGCGAGCTCGCGACCATTTTAGTCGATCTGAAATAAGGAGAGAAGGATGGGGAAAAAGGTCAAAATCCGAATACTGAAAAGCGAAGACCTTCCCGCGATCATTGAAATCGACCAAAAAGTTTTGGGAAAACCGCGCCCAGAGTACTGGAGGCGAAAGATTGAAGTCTCCGAGTTCCGTCCTCCTCTCGCCTCCCTGGTCGCAGAACTTGAAGGCAAGGTCATCGGTTTTATTTTGGGCGATGTCAGTGGTTGGGAGTTTGGCGTCCCGGACGACACGGGAGTCATTGAAACCGTCGGGGTTGATCCAACCTTTCAGCGGCAGGGTATCGCAAGGCTGCTGGCCGAAGAGCTTATCCGCAGTTTTAAACTGAACGGGGTTAAAAAAATCAGCACCCTCGTTGAATGGGATGACTGGGATTTACTGCAGTTTTTTCATTCCATGGGATTCAAGAGAGGGGAAAGAATCAACCTTGAATTGGATCTCGACAATCAAGACATCTAAGAGGTGAGCCGTGATAGCCTCGCCAAAGGAACCCTCAATTTCAGCCGGTCTTTCGGCCTCAACAGCGTGGAGCGCGTAAGATGCGGGTTTAACCGGCAAATATCCTGAACATGGATATTAAAGCTTCTGGCAATCGACCAGAGATTATCCCCTTTTCGAACCACGTAAACAATCTCCCGATACCCTCTTTTGACGTGGTGGGAGGCATGGCTATTCCCCGACCTTGAACGTTTCCGCTGGAGCTTGGCCTCCCTGACTCTTTTACGATGTTTTTTTGCGTAAGTACGGTGGTGAACACCACCGACCGGAATCAGGAGCCGCTGGCCGATATGCAGCAGGTTTCCCCTGATATGGTTCAGATATCTGAGGCCACTGACACGCACATGATATTTCAGAGAAAGTTCATAAAGGGTATCGCCCCGCCTGACCACATGTGTTCGGACCCACCCATTGGGGGTCGCCTTCACGATGGGGCACAACATGTGCATATTCATCGCCAGAATCTGCTTTGTCCCTTCCGGAATCTTAATTACGAAATGTTTGAGATAGGGAGGCGTACAGAGCCGAATCAGTTCTGGGTTCAGCGTGCGTAATGTCTGTTCACGGCAGTGGCACGCCCGGGCGATTTCCCGGAGAGGCACGCCCCCTGGAACGACCGCCTTTTCAAACTTCAGGGGGTCCTGATACTGAATATTCGTAAACCCGTACTTTTCAGGTTCCTTGGCGATAAGTGCCGCCGCGATCATCTGCGGCACGTACATCCGGGTTTCGCGCTTGAGGTAATGATGCCGGATGAGCTGCCAGTAATCTTCCGTCTTGTATCGTTTGATGGCGCGGCTCAATTTTCCCTCGCCGCAATTGTAGGCGGCCGCGGCAAGATGCCAGGAATCAAACTGATCATACAGGTCTTTAAGGTACCTGGCAGCGGCGACGGTGGATTTTTCCGGATCCCGCCGTTCGTCAATCCAGTAGTTAACTCTCAGGCCATATTTTCTGCCCGTACCGGGGATGAACTGCCAGGGCCCCGAGGCGTGACGATCTGAATAAGCCCGTGGATTGAACCCGCTTTCAATCATGGCAAGATAGACCAGGTCGGTTGGCAGACCATGCGCCTTCAAAACCTTTCTCATCATCGGCACATACCGCTCGGACCGGGCAAGCCAGATGGAAAACTGTTTCCGCCCCGTGGTCTGATAATAGTGAATAAAATTCTCAACGAGCGGATTCATGACAATGGGAATGTCAAAAAGAGGCTTTTCCTGCCGGACACCTTTTTTCTTGCTTTCGGGGCAATATTTTTTCCATTGTTTTGCCTTGCTGGCGGTCTGGCTTCCCTCGTTTCCCATTGTCTGCTTAGAAGGAAGGGTGACAGTAATCCGTTCTTTCTCTTTTGTTGGGAGCATCGGCTTTTCCAAGGCTTCTCCCGCTTCGGTCGCCTGGTTGCCGGGGGACACCTGGGCCTCCCGCGCCGGCGTGTTGGCCGCCTGGTGCGAGATGGTGGCGGGGAGCTTGGCCGAGGGCGCGGTCTGGTGCTGGGTTGACGCGCATCCCCAGAAGCCGATGGAGAGGAAGCTCAGACATAAGAGAAAGTAAAAGGGGTTCGTTCTGATGCCCTTTAAATGCATGCCAATTCCATATAAAAAAAACCTCCTCAAGTCAACCGGTTTCCCTCTCGTGAGGAATAAAAAAACAGAAAAAAGGTTTTTTTCGCACGCCGGTCCCGCGTGTTTCAGCCGTCACAAAATTCAGATTTGCAGGCGCGGGTGAGCATCTCACCTCTCGACCTATTCCTTTCGCCGATTATTAGCCGGGGGAGGCCGCGTTCCAGAAAGTCTCCGTGAGTTCAGGGAAGGCATGAGATCCCGGGAAGATAGAAGCGGGCATCGGCCACCCCAAAACCTATCGCGGATTTTGGGGCTTCCCTTTTGAATGGACATTTGGCCCTGGCTGTGATATGCTGTTTAAGTGAGGTTCGGAATGAAATCCTTTCTTCGTTTCAGGCATCAGGCGAAAAAAAATTCCTTTGTGGCGCTCCTTTTCTGGATTGGGATTTTGGGGGTTGTGTGGGGAGGCGTGCCTGTTTCCGCGTGGGGAGCGGCCGAACCGGAGAGCCGGGCTCTGAACGTGGCCAGCACGAAGGCTGTGACTGCGTCTAAAGGGGTGCTGCTGAATTTTGAAGACGCGGATGTCCGGACCATCGCCCGTTTTGTCGGGAAACTGACAGGGATGAATTTTGTGGTGGATGAATCGGTTAAGGGATCGGTGACTATCGTGTCTTCCCATCCGATCCCTCTTTCGAAGGTTTACCCCGTTTTTCAGGTTGTCCTGCAAAGTCACGGGCTGACCACCATGAGGCATGGGAGTGTGATCGAGATCCTCCCCGCAAAGGAGGCCGCCCGTCGAAGCACTCCCGTCTTTGAAAATACCCGGCTAACTGGCGGGAAGAGCCCCTTCATTACCCGTCTGTTTCAGCTCTCTTTCGCGGATTCGGACAAGATACTGACGGCCGTCAAGCCCCTGATCTCGGATGGGGGCAGGATTATTTCGTACACGGATGCCGGTATCCTGATTATCTCTGATTACCGGAAGAATATTCAACGTATTGCGGAGATTATCAGAAAATTGGACCAGGCACGGGCCAAGGTTGAGTTTGACGTCATCCCGCTTCGTTTTGCCTATGCCAAGGAACTGACCACGGAGATTACCAAGCTTCTGGAAATGCCCGCCGAGAAAAGACGGCTCTATCGCCTGGCTTTCGCGAGGGGGAGAACGAAAGAGAAGCTCGAATGGCAGAGTGTCCGGCTTGTTCCGGACGGGCGCATCAACGCCATTCTGGTGATGGCCCCCCGCCGGGAGATGGCGGAGATCAGGACCATGATCCGCAAGCTGGATGTGCCACCGGAAAAGGACAAGGAAAGGATCCATGTTTACTATCTGAAAAACGCCGTGGCGGATGATCTGGCAAAGGTCCTCGTCAAGATGTTTGCCTCGAAAGGGAGTACCGTCAAATCCCTGCGCCCGGCTGTCGGTGGTGGCGCGGTCGTCAAGCGGGCGGTAACGGGCCGGGTCATCATTACGGCGGACAAGGCAACCAACTCGCTGATAGTGAATGCCTCTCCGGCGGACTACCCCGTTATCGCGGGCGTGATTAAGAAGCTGGACGTTCCACGCCCCGAGGTGTACGTGGAAGCGGTGATTATGGAAGTCTCGGAGCAGGAGATGGAAAAGCTGGGGGTCCAGTGGTTCGTAACGGGAAAGACGACCATCGGGAATCGCAGCGTGGGGGTGGTGGGCAGTTCGGGCAACACGACAGATATCTATCCATTTTCATCAGCCCTGGCGACCGGGAACCTGCCTAACAAGATGCCGGAAGGCATGATCATGGGCATGCTGGGAGAGAATATCTCGTTTGGCGGCATTACCTTCCCGTCTCTTGGTGCGATGGTGGCGGCGCTGAAGAACAACGCGGGTGTGAATATTCTGTCAACCCCGCACCTTCTCACCATGGACAACGAAGAGGCTGAAATTATCGTAGGGAAGAACGTGCCCATCGCGACCCAGAAGATGGTGACCGGGGAGGCGGGCGCGAATGGTTTGAACCAAAGCTTTTTGATTGAACGGAAGGATTTGGGGATCACCCTGAAGCTGACGCCGCAAATCACGGAAGGGGACATGGTCCGCCTCTCGGTCTATCAGGAGGTTTCGGGGATTCTGCCCAGTGACACACAGAATGAGCTGGGGCCCACCTATACCAAGCGCTCCACCAAAACGGTTGTGTCCGTCAAGGATGGGAAAACCGTGGTGATCGGGGGGCTGATTAAGAACAATGAGACAAAAAACGTTTCCAAGGTTCCCATTCTTGGCGATATCCCCATTCTGGGCTGGCTGTTCAAATACCGGAAAAAGGGGATGGAAAAGACCAATCTGCTTGTTTTCCTGACGCCGAGGATTATCCGGAGCTACAGGGACATTTCGAAGATTACCCAGGAAAAGCGTAAAAAAATGGAAGCGATACGCTCCAAAGCCCTTCACGGCGACGCACCGCCTTTCTGATCTTTATCCTCCATGCCGGAACTGACCATACAACAGCGGGAGATGTTGAGAGAGCTCATTCCCCCTTCCTTTGCCCGGCACAACCGGCTGGTGCCCATTCGGGTCACGCCGGACCTTCTGGAGATCGGGGTCCACGAAAGCACGCGACGGGAACTTGTTGACATGCTTTCGCTCAGGCTGAAGAGGCGGGTCGTTTCCCGGGTCATGGCGGAGCCGGAGATTCTGGAGTTTCTTCAGGAGGTTTACGGGGAGTCGGAGGGAGAGGCGGAAGAGATTATCCAGGACCTGAGCACCCTGAAGGATGATGACCTGACCCAGGACCTGGAGAAGATGGAAGACCTGCTGGAATCCGACAGCGAGGCGCCGATTATCCGCCTGATGAATCGTATCCTGGCGCGGGCGGTGCAGATGGGCGCCAGCGATATTCATCTGGAGCCTTTCAGGGAGTTCATGCGGGTCCGGTACCGGATCGACGGGGTTCTGTATGAGCGCCTGAAGATTCCTTCGCGCCATCAGGGTGCGGTGGTGTCCCGCGTCAAGGTTCTTTCCAAGCTCAACATCGCCGAAAAGCGCCTCCCGCAGGATGGCCGGATCCGCCTGAAAGTGGGGCCAAAGGACGTGGATATCCGCGTTTCAACCCTTCCCACGGCCTTTGGGGAACGGGTGGTCCTGCGTTTGCTTGACCAGACAACCCTTTTCCGGGGACTTCAGGACATCGGCATGCCACCGGATACCTACGACACGGTTGAAAGGCTCATCCACAGGACCCAGGGAATGATTCTGGTCACAGGCCCCACGGGCAGCGGGAAAACCACTACACTGTATGCCGCCCTGGATCGGATCAATCAACCGGGAAGAAACATCATCACGATTGAAGACCCCATCGAGTACCAGATCAACGGAATCAGCCAGATCCCCGTAAACCCCAAGATCGGGATGACATTCGCCAACGGCTTGCGCTCCATCGTGCGCCAGGATCCGGACGTGATCCTGGTGGGAGAGATCCGGGACCTGGAAACCGCCGAGATTGCCATCCACGCGGCTTTGACGGGGCACCTCGTCTTCAGCACCCTCCACACCATCGACGCGGCGTCCGCCGTGACCCGTTTGATCGATATGGGAATAGAGCCCTTTCTGGTGACCTCCTCCGTGGAGGCCATCATTGCACAGCGGCTTGTCCGGACCATATGCCCGCACTGCCGGGAGCCGTATTCGCCGCCGCGGGCGCTCCTTGAAGAGCTGGGCCTGGATCCCGACCGGGATGGCGGGACGTATTTCCGAGGGGCGGGGTGTGATTCCTGTATGGGGACGGGGTATCTCGGCCGGACAGGGATCTACGAGCTCTTTCTCTGCGATGACGAAATGGGAAAGGTGATTACCCGGACCTCGGACGCGGGGGAGATCCGCAAACTATCTGTCCGGCGTGGCATGCGGCGTCTCGTGGAGGATGGCGTGCTGAAAATCCGGGAAGGAATCACAACCCCCGAAGAAGTGATTCGGGTTATTCAGGAATAATATGCCGGTTTTTTCATACGAAGCGGTTCGGGAGGACGGAAAGAGGGTCAAGGGTATCATTGACGCAGAGAGCCCCCGGGCCGCCGTTCTCCGGCTGAAATCCAAACGCCAGGTTCCTTTATCCATCCGGGAAGAGACCTTCCATGCCGCCTCCCAGCCCGCCACCTCCCTCTGGTCGCGCCTCTGGCACCATGTGGGTCTCACGGATGTGATGGCTCTGACGCGCCAGCTCGCCATCCTGCTCCGGGCGGGGCTTTCCGTGACGGCGAGCCTGACTGCCATGGTTGGGCAGATGGACAACCCGTATCTGTCCGGAGTGCTGACCAACATCCGGGAGCGGATTTCTGAAGGGTCCGCGCTCCACGAGGCGTTGCGCGGGTATCCGCACATCTTTCCCCCCCTGTACGTCGAAAGCGTCGCGGCGGGAGAGGAGAGCGGGCGCCTGAGCGAGGTGCTGATGGGCCTTTCCGACTTTCTCAATCGCCAGATTACCCTGAGAAACCGGCTACTGACTTCGCTGGCTTACCCGGTGATCATGGCGCTGGCCGCACTGGGTGTTTTTCTGATTTTGATTATTTATGTCCTGCCGTCTGTTTCAGAGATTTTCAAAACCATCCACCAGCCGTTGCCTTTCGTGACCCGCGTTTTTCTGGCCGTCGGAGGATGGGTGCAGGCGTATGGGTACTGGGTGCCGATTATGATGGCGGTTCTCTTTCTCCTGTTTCTGCGCGTCAAAAGAACTCCGCGCGGGCGACTCTTTTTTGACGCGTTGTGGCTCAAGGTTCCGGGCGTGAGCCAGTGGGTGAAGAAGGCTCAGATTGCCCGGTTCAGCCGGACCCTCTCCACCATCCTGACAAGCGGAATCCCTCTTATCAAGGCGTTGCGCCTGACCAAGGGCGTGATTACCAATCGTGTCCTTCAGGCATCCCTCAATGATGTGATACAACAGATCGGGGAGGGCAAGGCCCTGGGGACCGCGCTGGGGCGGTTGTTTTGGGTCCCGCCCATCGTGACGCAGATGATTGCCGTGGGAGAAGAGAGCGGAGGCCTGGAGGAGATGCTGACCCGGGTGGCGGATATGTACGAGGAAGAAACGGAGGCGGCGATGAAAACCCTGCTCTCCGTTATGGAACCCCTCATGATACTTTTCATGGGAGGGATCGTGGGATGGATTGTTATCTCCGTCCTGCTGCCAATTTTCAACATGAACCAGTTTATCAGGTGATGAAACAATGAAGCGAATGAAAAACCAGAAGGGGTTTACCCTGATTGAATTGATGGTGGTGGTCATTATCCTTGGCATCCTGGCGGGCCTGGTCATTCCGAGAATCGTGGGCAAGCCGGAGGAGGCCCGGCGGGTCAAGGCCAGGATTCAGATTCAGAATTTTGAGAAGGCCCTTCGCCTTTTCTACCTCGACAACGGGTTCTATCCCAGCACGGAACAGGGACTCAAGGCCCTGGTGGAGAAACCGACCACCGGACGAATTCCCCGCCACTACCGGGAGGGGGGATACCTGGAGGGACACGTGATCCCGAAAGACCCCTGGGGCAACCCGTACATCTACATCTCTCCGGGGGTTCATGACAAGGATTTCGATATCATCTCCCTCGGCGCGGATGGCCAGGAGGGCGGACAAGGCAATGACGCGGACATTCAGAGCTGGAATCTGGAGAAGGAGAGCAACCGCTGAACGCGTCGCGTAAAAACGACCCACTTCTCACAAATCATAGCGGCTTCACGCTCATAGAACTGTTGATTACCCTGAGCATTGCCGCGATCCTTATCGGGTTTTCGGCGCCAAAAATTACCGCCCTTTTCCCCAGCGCCACGGAAAAAACGACGGCGCGGTTCCGCCATATCCTCATGAAGGCCCGCTGGGTGTCGGCGCGGGACGAGCGGCCGGTTCAGGTGACCTTTGACCTGGAGAAACAGCGCCTGATTCTTACCGAACGCGGGAAGGATGGCGGCAAAAGGAAGACACTTCTGACCCTTGCCCTTCCGGAACCGGTCAAGATGGTCGGATTCTGGAACACGTCTTCAGAGAGAAAAAAGCGATTGACCATCACATTCTACCCGGACGGGAGAAGTGACGGGTTTGGCGTTTTTCTTGAAAAGGGGACGAAACGCGTGACGGTGGTGGGCTATCCCTATCGGCCGGGCGTGGCGTTTGTCCCCGGATGGCGTGAAAGGCCCTGGAATGGCTGATCGCCGGGGAATGACCCTCCTTGAAGTTCTGGTCGCGCTTTCTATCCTCGCGATCTCCTTTGTTCTTCTGATGCGTTCTCATATCCAGTCCTATACCATGATCGCCAGAAGTGACACGATGAACCGTGCCGCCCTCCTCGGTGAGAGCGTGAGCGCCAGGCTGACGGCGCTGGGGTGGGGGAATGCCTCGGCGCGATATGGATACGATGAAGGCCCCCCTCGGCTGTTTTATCAGGCGGATATAAAAAGCGTTCCGGTTCCCGGGTTCCGGGAGATTGTGATAAAAATTTCCCGAACGAAAGGGGGGTCCGCCGTGCTGGTCCTGAGGCGCTGGGTGCTGACGCCATGAACCGCCGGGGATTTACCCTGATAGAGCTCCTACTGGCGGTGGGGTTGTCGGCACTGATGGTTGGGGTGGTCATGGGAACCTATCTCGGAATCCGCAAGGGAGTTCGCGAGAGCCTCGTTCGCCACGAAGCAGAGGTGGAGGGGGAGCTGATTATCCGCAGGTTGGGGTGGGACCTGGAGTCGGCATACCTTGGCAATCCGGAGATCCCGGATCGTTTTCATTTTCAGGGAAGGATATCGGGCGCGCCGTGGCAGACCACTTATCTCTCTTTCGCCAGCGCGGCGGCGGGGGAGGAGGGGCGCGAGACGCCCGGGATTGGAGATCTGGGGCGGATTACGTATCGCCTGATTCCCTCGGAAGCCCATAAAAAGGCGTACCTCCTTTACAGGGACCTGGCTCCGTTGATTACCGGCACGCCAGTGACCAAGGAGCTGGTCAGTGACCGTATCGCTTCTCTCCGTATCGCTTTTGTGGGGAAAAACGGGCGGTATTACAGGGAGTGGGACTCCATGTCGCAACAGTGGCGGGACCAATTGCCCCGCCTGATTCAACTTGAGCTCACCATAAGAGACACGCAGGGGCAGCGTTATACCTTTCGCCTCTCTGTACGCCCCATGCAGGACTGGATGGAATGATGAAGAAATCCGGGGACAAAGGATTTTTCCTGATTCTTGTGGTGGCGGTCGTCGCGGCCCTCGCCGCGATCCTCGTGCGGTTTGGGGTGGACGCGCAACTGAGCGCCATGTCTTCCGGGAATTTCAGGGATGAGGTTGTGGCGCGCCTGGGGGCGCAGTCCGTGCTGGAGGGGGTGAAAGCGGCGATTCTGAAGGGGCAGTGGCAGCATCCCGGGCTGATCTCCTTTATTTCCAAACAGATGCTGAAGGAAGTCTCCTGCCGGGGATGGGTCGAGAATGAAGAGGGGAAACTGCCTGTCAATCGCCTGATCGCCAGCGGTCCGGAGGGGGTCGCGATTCTTCGGAGGTACTGGGAGGAGCGCGGATGTTCCTTGCAATCTTTGAACGCTTTGATAGACTGGGTGGATAAGGACCACACGACGTTTAATGGGGGCTCTGAAGCCGCGTATTACGGAAGCAAGGGGGTGGTCCTGCCGAATCGCCCCCTGCAATCCATCTATGAGCTGCCGGCGATTCCCTTCATGAGACGGGACATGAAGCGGCTCAAAAAATCGAAAGCCTTCCCGCTTTACCGGGGGTTGACTGTGTGGGGAACGGGAAAGGTCAATCTGCTCACGGCGGACCGGGATGTATTGATGGCCCTCAGTGACGACATGTCCCTGGAGCTGGCGGACAGGATCCTGGCGGAGCGGGAGGACGGGCAGATTCAGATGATGGGAGACTTCAAGCGCGTGGTTCATGTTCCCGACGGGGTATATGAATCGTTTCAGAGATGGGGGACGCTGGAGGGCGTGACGTTCCAGGCCCGGATCGAAGCGGTTTACCGGAAGATGCGTGTCATGTTAAGGGCGGTACTCGCGCGTCGCGGGTTTGATGTCCGGGTCCTTTATTTCAGGGAGGGGTTATGGCTGCCCGGGTAATGGGTATCTACACGTCGGAGAAGGGGATTGCGCTGGTGGTGATCACGGGCCCGGACGGTAAAAAACTCCTCCATGCCTCGTGGCACCCCGCCTTTTCTCAGCCGGACGGGTCGATCCTGTACCCGGCGGAAGAGATTCACAAACAGGTTCAGGCGCTCTCGCCGGACAGCATCTGCCTTTTTGACACGGAATTCCCCATCATTCCCTTTCCCATGACGCTGCCGAAAATGAAATCGAGGGAGATCACTCAGGCCCTGAAAATGGAGCTGGAGTCCCGGAACGTGACGGACCTCATGGATCCGGTCGTGGGGTTCTGCCTGGGGACAGAGGGTAAGGCCGGCGGCCGGCGAGCCAATCTGAAGGGATTTGGTCTGGCGGCAGAGCGATCTGACCTGCGAGCCCTTCGGCAAAAATATCGGCCCCTGGGGGTTGAGCCGGATCTGCTGTCGCTTCCCATTTACGCCCTCGCTCTCGCCTTTATCCATGAAACCGCAGAGGCGGATGCCGTCCTGTTTTTGGCAGATGGCGCCCTCGCGATGACAGCCCGGACGCGCGCGCGGGAGATCCAGTCTCTGGAGGTCTTTTACGGGGGGGAAGAAGCGCTGTCGGAGCGAATCGGCGCGTTGCTTCCCGATAACCCCGGACAGAAACTCTACGGGTTTGAGATAGTGCCGCGGGATACCCGCTCTCCTTTCCCCCGGTTTCAGGAAACGTCACTGCCCGGGGAAGGGCCCCAAGACGTGAAACGCCTGATTCAGAGGCGCCAGCCCGTGTCACCCATCGCGCTGGCGGCGTCTCTCGCGCGGCTTCCTTTTTTACTGGGATCTCCGGACCTGGGGGGAGTTCACGCGGCGGAGACCACGCCGAAGGTTGAGAAAGAGAGCCGAAAAATGATGGGATTGGCCGCGGGGCTGGTGGCACTTGTCCTGATCGGGATCGGTGCCGTTTTTGGCGTGCTGGCGGGCATGGATACCCACATTTACAAAACCCAGCAGTCGGCGATTCACCGCGCGGTTGCCTCCGTTTTACGTCATGCGCCCCCCCTGGCCGGAGTAGAGGTGATAGAGTCGAAGATCCTTGAATACGGGCGACTCAGGAAACACCTAACCCCGATGCTGTCACCCTCCACCCTGAGGTTGCCCGCGCGCAGCCTTCCCGTCCTGGAACGCGTGGGTGGACTCCGGATGACAGATATTTCTTCCTATCCGGATCACGTGAAAATCCTTTTCATTGCCTCTCGTTCCCTTGACACGAAACGTTTGAAGGCCAATCTGAAAAAAGCCGGGGCGAAGGATGTCGCCATCAAATCTCTGAAACCGGTTTCCGCGAAGGCAAACCAAGCCATGACCTATGTTCTGACTATCGGGACCCCCTTGTTACCTGAAGGAACACCGCGTGCTGAGTGATCGCGAAAAGAGATGGGTCTGGATCGGTGGGGCGCTTGTTCTCACCCTGCTCTATCTATGGCTGGTGTTATTCCCGTTGATTGGTTACCACAGAAAGATGGCGCGCCGCATTGAGCGGTCGTGGGATACCATGCGGAAGCTGGAGGGAGAGATCGGGCGGTACGCCAGGGTGGCGCTTCCCGTTCAACGCCTGGTGCTTCGTGCCACGCGGGGCAACCGGAAGGTCCCGATGAAGGAACAGATACGCCTTCTGGCGACCCATGTTCTGGGGCAAAGCGGGGGAAATCTATCCTTCAGTTTCGCCACCAAATGGGAAGGTGGCGAGGTGTCCCTGCGGCAGTGTAACCTGCGGGGACGGGCCACCCCCGCGCAGGTGATCCAACTGATTCAACGGATAGACCGAAATTACATGCCGATGCGTGTGGGGATGTGGCACCTTGAACACCTGCAAGGGGGCGTGGGGGCCCTGTCCATGCGGATATATTTTCTGGAGGCGGCGGAGAAATGAGGCGCCGTTGGGCAAAAAGGGCGGTTCTCGCGGCCCTTTTTCTGGTGCTATTTGTGGCGGCGTTTTTTTTGGGAACCGCCTGGCTCTTCCAAACCGGCACGATCCGCCAGTGGGTTAACTCCCTTGACGTTCCGGGTCGCGTGACCGTTTCTTCCGTAAGGGTTGATCCACTCATGCGAATTCGTTGCCGGGATTTCACATGGTGCCCGGAGAAGAACCCTGTCGTGTCGGCGGTTTCTTTTCCCGCCATCCTCGCGCGCCCCTCCTGGGGGGACCTGATACGCGGGCGCCGATCTGTAACCGTGAGCCTGGAGACCGGGAAGGCCCGCCTTCTCGGATCAATAACCTGGGGCGACAAGGCTATTCGGATCTCCGTGACCTCTCCGGGGAAGCTCTCGTTTCCGGGCCCATTCCGGTTCAACCAGGGCGTTTCTGTTCAGGGGACATGGACGCTGATGGCTGACCTCTCCGTGGCAAGAGGAAAAGCCCGGGGAAGCGTGTCCGGGGATGTGCTCATCCAGGCGCGAAACCTCCGCCTTCGCTGGGCGAAAAGCCCGTTGGGGCCTCTGAACGTGACCTTTGTAACGGGAACCCTCAAAGGCACCCTTGACCGGTCCGTTTTGGCCATCCAGACCATCGACTTCCGGGGAAAGTTTTTGAATGTCACGGGAAGCGCTACCTTATGGATGGACCCCGTGACGGGAAAGGTCCAGGAGAAGGGCACGCTTTTCTTTCAACCTCTTGCGGGGTTGGCTGGTTCCAGCCCGAAAATCGATGCCGCAATCAGATTTCTCCCCAGAAAGCCTCAAGGTTACCAATTGACGTTTTAGATTCTGAAGGCCAGGGATTTTTGTATGAGGCGCATTTGCAATGATTCAATCTTGTCGGTTTCTTGCGCGACCCGCATTTCCCGAAAAATATGATCCCGGAACATTGCCGTCAATTTTGGAGGGTGTTCAGGCAAAAAAAGCTTGACAAACGGGAAAGAGGGGCGTAAAGAGATGTGTACATGATGGCATGAAAGGATGCTTGAACACATGGTGCGACGCAATTTTGTAAAGTCTGACTTCTTTTATTTCTACTTTTTTAGCGGGAGTGGTCTGCCCATGGGTTGATGTGTCCTGGACACAGGGAATCACCAAGGCCGTGGGCGGAAAAAGCTCACGGCCTTTTTTGTTAGGTTTGTTTCGGGAGGAGTGAGCGGATGAGATTGAATCGTGGGGTTAACGGAAAGAAAGCAGAGAATTTCGCGTATTTTTACTTTTTTACCGGCAGGGGTCCCCCTTTCGGGTCAGGCGCATAAAGGTAGCGCATCCGCGGGGGACCATCGAAATCCTCCGCGGTTTTTTTATAACTCTAACCATAAAAACTCTTAAGGAGGCAGAAAATGATGAAAAACGAGATGGAAGGTAAAAACGAGGCGGTCATGGATAGCCAAGAAAAGACAGAAATGAAGACAATGGATGAAACGTCACGGGATCGCGTTAAGGCATCGGTATCCTGCACACCAAGCGCGCGTGATATGGAGATTGAATACGCCATGGCGCGACCCAGTTAGAAACCTGTCAGGTGAGAGGGGGGATACAACATCCCCCCTCAGTCTATTCAGACTGCAGGATGAGAAAAATCCTGTGTCCCACTCTCCCCCGCCAGATGACCTTGAGCGGTGAGTGGAAAAGAGGGGCGTAGAGGTTCACGTGGCGTTTGACAAGGAGAATGGCGGCTTTCGGAGAAGTCTTGAGGAAAGCTGAAACAGCATTCGGGTCGGGAGGTAGGGGTTCGATGTGGGTCATCCGGGTGTAGAAGAGGAACCGCTCGTATTTTCCACTTCCTATGGTGCGAAAGGCGTATCCCGCGTCCACGAGTTTCTGGATCTCGGCTCCCAGGGCCCGCGGGGATCTTATCTGGTTGAAAATGGGAAATATCCAACGCGTTCCCGTGAAGTAGGCCAGGTAAAGCGTCAAAAGCAGGCCAAACGTCACGCCTCTGAACCGGTTTGTCCCCGTCAGGAAGCATACGATCAGGCCCATGAGGATCGCCCCAATGGCCATGAGGATAAAGGGAAAAAGCGGGACAACCATTTCGGGATACTTGTGGTGAAGCAGGGTGGGGGCAAACGGAAGCGCAATGCCAGAAAAAACGAGCAGGATGCCTAACAGGTACGACGGGATTTTAAACCACGCCGTAAATTGCCGTGCGCCCCTGAGAAACGCGCTGAAATAATATCCCGTCAACAGGCAGCCCGCAGGCAGGATGGAAAGGGCGTAAAGGACCCGTTTGCTTTTGGAAAAGGAGAGAAACAGGATGTTCGCGAGCATCCACACGAGGACGAAAAGGAGGGAAGGCCTGACGGATGTATCCTTCCATTGTTTCCGCGTGAATAAAAACGCCGCGGGGAGGAAAAGCGCCCAGGGAAGAAGCGAGGTCGGGTAGGACCAGAAATAAAAGAAAAAGCCTTTTCGATGGTTGAGCCCGTGGACATAGCGGGTCACGGTCTGATGGAAGAGGAGCTCCCGGGTATAGGCCTTGCCGCCGAGATAGCAGGCGGGAGCCAGTCCCAGAATGAGAACGACGAGAAAGATCAGGCCGCCGCTGATCCAGGGCACCCTTCGAAGGGTTTTAAAATCCCTTAGCAGTGCCAGATATATGACAAGGGTCAAAAAAGGGACGATAACCCCAAGCGGACCCTTGGTGATGGTTGCCAGCCCGGAGAACAAAAAGGCCAGGCGGAAATAGAGGGTTTTATGGCGCTCCCCCGTCAGCGCCAGGATCAGCGTGTACATGCTCGCCAGGATGAAGAGTGTCATGACGGTGTCGAGATTCACGCGGCATGCCAGCCAGAAAAACTCGTTGGTGGTGAGTAGAAATAAGGCGGCCAGCAACCCGGTCCACGCGTCGAAGAGCCGCTTTCCGATCAGACAGGTGAGGATAAGACACAGAAAGGCGGCCACCGCGATGGGAAAGCGGGCTGTCCATTCGTCAATCCGGTGAAAGAGTTTGAAAGAGCCCGCGACAAGCCAGAAAAAGAAGGGAGGTTTTTGAGTATAAATCTGCTGGTTTAGCTGGGGAACGAGATAGGAATGGTTCAACACCATTTCCCGCGCGATCTCCGTGTATCGTGGTTCATCCGGATTCCAGAGGTCATGTTTTCCCAAGTTCACGAAGAGAAGGGTGGCCGCGAAAAAGAGACAGCCAATGACACTTAGGATGATCCAGCGCCTTTTTGTAGGAATGGTTCCCATTATGTCCGCCTGTTCTTTAAATGGTTACACTGAGGAAGTGGTACCGCTTTTTTCAACATAAAAACCTCTCCAGTCTTGCTTCAAGCGTGGGATTCCTGGTGATATTCATGGATGGATTGTATCGTAAATCCCCGTTTTTTCATTGATTCGATGCCGTTGACCGCCGCGTAGG
>WGDA01000022.1 GCA_015493505.1 Pseudomonadota bacterium
CCGACAAGAACCTGGAGAAACCGCCGTGGCTCTTCCAGCCTTTGGCGCAGCAGAGAGAATTTATGACGTCGAAACATCCTGTTTTTTCAGCCTGTTAACAATTTACTCAATATCCTGAGTAAATATACTCAATTCCCTGATTAAAATCAAGCGGAGGGAATGGAGGCATGGGTAGAAGGAAATTCAACCGTGGCTGTTTGCCCCGCCTGCCCAATGAAATTCGAAGGCCATTTCATCGGGATGAAATACCGCATAGCGGTCAGCCGTAGGCGAGTTTCACACGGGACGCAGATAGACGCTGATGAAAAAGAGAACAAGAGGAGAAGGTAAGAAGTCAAATAAAGATCTGGCCCTTTTTGAGTCATGAATGGTGGAGTAATTCAAGGGGGCCGGGAGAGAAACATTGCGGCGGGGCTTAACTGGTATCTCTTCTCCCGAACCCGTTTGATGATCAACTACATCCGGGTGAAACTACTGGAAAGTGAGACCCCCCGGGTCCGGAACGGCCATGCCGATATCGTCATGTTCCGCCTGCAGTTCGGATTCTGAAAAAGTTCTGGTGCCTTGATGGAAACGTTGTCAGTTTTTCTCCGTCCCCTGCCTTTTTCCTTTTTCCGCTCGGATACCCTCACCTTCCAGGACATAGTAGGTATCTCCTGAACAGGGGAGGCAGATGGGATTGCCATTTCTCAGGCGCCCCCTGGGTTCCATGAAGCTATCCCCACACTCGGAGCAGACAACGGATGGGAAAATGGGCGCCCGGCCGGGAAGCGCGACTGAAACCTCTTGGACCGTGAATTGGTCTTCGATGGGTATTTCGAGTTGTTTGAAGGATAGAGCCTCCCACGTCTCCTTGAACTGTTTCATCTCCTCCGGCGTTCCTGTTTCCCGCCGCAGGATAAAGCGGTCGAACATCTCACGGGCACCGGGGATGACATCTGACATCTTCTTGGGGTATTCAGCTTTCACGGCCACGCGAACCCCACGTCCGCCGCGGAGGGCCAGGGTCATGGCAGTCTTGCCGACGTCCTTGAAAATAAGGGCGTTATTGCCGAAGGTACAACCCGTCGTCATCTGAACTCCGTCGGAAAAACAATTGTTTGTTTCCACAATGGCCAAGATATCCTCATCGATACCTTCCGTGAAGGCCTTCATGCGTTTCACGGCGATGACCGAGGCCTTGACTCCCAGGGCGACGAAGGGGCAGAAATGCCCATGGAGTTCTCCGGCCTTCAACAGCAGCCAGCGAAGGTCTTCTTCTTCAATCTTTCTCTGAATTTCTTCTCTTGGATTCATAGCCATACGATGCCTCCTTTATGATGCTTACACGTAAAAAGGCCAAGCGTCTTACGACCTTCCTGGCCTTTTCTCCTCAAACCTTTGCGAAAAGCTACCTAAAGCACGATCTTCATAATCGTATGAAACTATTATAGTAATTTATCACCAAGTGTCAAGGCTTGCTTCAGCTATGACTTGAGTATCCCTAACGCTTATATCATTTCAGTTCATACGCCACAGGTACCTTGACCCACATATTTACTGGCTCCCCATTCACTTTGCCAGGGGTGAACACCCACGTTTTGACTGCCTGGATGGCAGCTTTATCGAGGATGGCGTGGCCACTTGATTTCTCCAGGGTGACCTTAAGAGGATGGCCATCTTTGCTGACCAAAACTTTCAGAACAACTTTCCCCTCTACCCCCCTTTCACGGGCCAGAGGGGGGTAGGTCAGGGCGGGGCTTTTTCCGTAATCGGGGTAAGCTACCTCCCGCTTTGGCGCTGGGGTGGCAAAGCCCGAAGCTACCTCTTTGGATGCCCGTGAAGAGGTGGCCGTTGAGGGTGTAAAATGCCGGCTCGCTGATGTTGCCGGTTTTGTCTCCTTACGGATGATGTCTGACTCAGCGGAGGAGGAGTCGGGCTCTGGCTTCGGTTTGATCAATGGCTTCTGGGTTTTGACAGGAGTAGGTTTTACCCTTTTTTTACGGTGTGGCTTGACTGCCTTTTTCACGAACTTTGGTTTTGGCTTCCGACGTACTTTGGGATTCGATCTTTCTTTGGGAGGGACCGGAGGGCAGTAAATGGAAGGCCGCGCGTTCCCGACCCCAGGAATTGCGTTGATCCGGGGAGGCTGAAACGCGAGCCGGACGTGTAACTTTTTTGGGGTGGTTATCTTAATCTTTGAGAAAGAAGGAATCCGGGGGATCAGGACGAAAAGGGCAAGATGAAAACACACGGAGAACAAAACACTTGTAACAAGGATTTTGTGGGCGGGATATTCCGGAAAAGCCGTGTCATTCATGCCGAGTTTCTAAAACAACATCCGTGATGCCATGGGTCCGCAGGGTATCCAGAACCTCCATCACGCGCTTATATGAAACCGCACTGTCGCCGCTGATCAGGACTGTGGGCTGTTTGGTCGCCTTCCGGGCGGAGAGGATTTCGTTAGCCAGGTCGCTTAACATTACTTCATGCTTGTTGACGAAAATGTTTCCCGTCCGGGTAATAGAGATTTCGATGTTCTGGTGTTTTTCCATGGTGGAGCTTTTGGCTTTGGGAAGGGTCAATGGAACGCCGTGATGCACGGTCATGGACAGCATGGAGTAGATGAAAAAGACGAGGAGGGTAAACATGAGGTCCATCAGGGGGGTCATCTCAAGCCGTGCCCCGCGCCGTTCAAACGTTTTAACCTTGATCATTGGGCTGATTCCCTTTCTTTTCGTTTTCGAAAATTCGTTTTTCCCCAATCAGTGAAAGGATGTTGGCATTTTTCTCGATTTCCTTGGCCGCGTGGTTCACCCGCGAGATGAAATAATTGTAAAAAATCAGGGTCGGCATGGCAATGGCCAAGCCGAAGGCGGTAGTGATGAGAGCCTGGGCGATTCCGAGAGAAACGACCTGTGGCTGTTCGATTCCCATCTTGCCCAGCATGTCGAAAGAGAAGATGATACCGGTCACGGTTCCAAAAATACCCAGCAGAGGAGACAGGGTAATGAGGGTATCCAGAATCATGAGGTTCCGGCTCATTTCCTTGATGACACGTTCGGAGGCAGCCTCCATGGCGCCTTCCATGGAGTACGCCCGGTGGGCGATTCCGTTGAGAAGGACGTAAACCACGAAATCTTTGCTCTGCTTCCCTGCTTGATAGGCTTCTTCAAATTTCCCCCCGTCGCAAAGATCCAGAATTCTGGAAACCAGCTTTTTATCCCTGAACCGGTTCGTGCGGATCCAGAAAATGAGACGTTCCACGATAAATGCCACAGCGAACAGGCTGCAGATAAGCAGGGGGATCATGACCGGTCCACCCCGCCGAAAGAGGGTTAGCATGTTATTCTCCTTTTCTCGATTCTTTCATAGGTCTTCATAAATTTTTCCCCCAGATCCTTACACAAACAATAAAATAGCATAATTCAGCCATGCGAGGACGTCAATACGCTGGTGATGAAACGCGATTGCATAGTAAAGGACTTCTTTAAGGGTAACATCAGTGTAAAATATTCTTGACAAGGTTAAGGCTTTCTGTTTTAAGAGGATTAAGAATAGATTTTGGGTTCAGGTGCCGAGAGGCATAAAAGGGAACTCCGTGAAAACGGAGGCGGGCCCGCCGCTGTGACCGGGGACGAACGCTGCTAAAAGGCCACTGTCCTGTTTTAACAGGGTGGGAAGGCGCGGCAAGTAGGAAGATCCGGGAGCCAGAAGACCTGCCTGAACACTGTGTCAATGCCGGAAAAACCTGCGTGGCACCAGGTCGGCGAGGGATGAAAACGGGACATCCCCGGGGGAAACTCCGGGGATTTTTTTATGGGTGATTTGTGGAGGTGCGAACAACAAGTTTAAGAGTGAAAATCTTTAACAAAAAATAATTTGGGAAAGGAGGCATGAAATGGTTGGAAATTACTTGATACATAAGGGAAAAGGGATTTTGGTGAAAGGATTGGCCACAGTTTTTATGCTGGGGGTGGCAAGCGGTGTCTCCTTGGCGGGGAATACCCAGGGCACCAAGAAAGAACCGAAAATGTTGAAAGAAGTTGTCGTGTCCGCGAGCCGGGTGAAAGAAACAAAACGGGAAGTCACCTCCAATGTCACCGTCATTACCTCCAAGGAGATCGCGCTGTCTCCTGCCGTAACGGTTGGGGATCTGCTCGCGGAAAAGGGAATTGGCCACATCCAGAAGTATCCCGGAGGTTTGACCTCCATCGGGATCCGGGGGTTCAGAACCGAGGCGCACGGGAATGACCTGATGGGGCATGTCCTTATCCTGGTAGATGGGCGTCGCGCCGGCACGGGGAACGTGGCGAAGATTCTCACCAAGAACGTGGAACGAATCGAGATTATTCGCGGCCCCGCTTCCGTCCAGTATGGCTCCGCGGCCATTGGCGGTGTGGTCAATATCATTACGAAACGGGGCAAGGGGAAGCCGCACGTGTTCGTAGAAGGAACGTATGGGAGCTACGATTACGCGGAAGGAACCTTCGGTGGATACGGAAAAGTGAAAGGACTGGATTTCTCGGGGACGGTTTCACGTTCCACGCTGAACGACGATTATAAGACCGGTTCAGGCCACAAATTTTACAATACCGGGTATGACAGCATCGACGATGTCAGCTTGAATCTGGGGGCGACCATATATCCGGGGCACCGTATCGGCATGATATACCACTATTATGGGGCAAACAAACTTGGAAACCCCGGATATCTAAGCCAGAATGATAAAGATGATTATAAGGATTCATACAATAAGTCCATTGACCTGATGTATCAGGGAAGATCGTGCCAGGGGATGTTTTCGTGGATGGGGCGATACTTTAATGGGGTTGACGAAGACAGATGGGTGAATCCCACGGCGAGCAACCCGACGGGATGGGATACTGGTCAGGCTTCCAAGAGAAAAACGGATCAGCAGGGGGCTCAGGGGCAGCTTTCTTTAAACCTGAAGAAGTTAACGGCAACGGCTGGGTTCGACTGGGTGGACTATGACATCAAGGCATCGTGGACCCCTCAGAAAACAGAATACAAAAATCCCGCTGGCTTTTTCCTCGCGAAGGGGAGGCTCTTTAACGATCGCCTGATCCTGACGGGAGGGTTGCGCTACGATCACTATGAAGTCAAGGTGATTCGTCCAACGGGAAGGTCGGAAGACGACAACCACACCTGTTTCAGGGCTGGCGCCGCATATCTTTTAGGAAATTATCTGAAATTGAGGGCGAATTTTGGAGAAGGGTTCGTGATGCCGGCAGCAGATCAACTGGCGGCCGACTATGAAATATGGGGAACCCATTATGTCGGCAACCCTGACCTCAATCCGGAAAAAAGCAAAACTTATGAAGGAGGTGTCGATTTCTTCTATCACGCCTTGAACGCCTCGGCCACGTATTTTTACACGGATTTTGATGACAAGATCGTGGTCTCCTCGGGGCCTGGGGGCATACGCACGTGGGAAAATCATGGAAGCGCTAATATCAAGGGGCTGGAAGGCAGTCTTTCCTATGATGTTGGCGCCCTTTTTGGGTGGGATTTTGAACTGAAACCCTATGCGAATTTTGTGTATCTTTTTACCTACGAAGACGGGGAAACCCACCGTGATTTGAAATATGTGTCTGACTGGAATGCCTCTTATGGTATCACCCTGTCCGGACTGAAAGAGTTTTCGGGGAACCTGAATTTTTCCTACGTGGGGAAACAGAAAGTGGACGACTGGGAAAGTGGGCTGTATCCCGTGCCCGTGGTCACGAAGGGCGGGTTCACCGTTGCGGACCTCACACTTTCGTATAAGATCTATGAGAGCAAGAAGTATGGCAGCCTGCTTATCAAGGGAGACGTCCGGAACCTGTTTGATAAAGACTACGCTTATGTCAAGGGATACCCCATGCCAGGACGGACCTTTTATGGCAGTCTCACATACACCTTTTGAAAGGGACACGAGAGTGGAAATATGCTAAGGATACGGTGGTATGGAACTTAAAAGCTTGATCGTAGGAATTATCCTGGCAGTTTCTATTTTCGCCGTCAAAAGCGGAATAGGGGTTTATTACCTTGCTACGCACCAGCAGGACTTGAAAAAGCGGACCCTGACATTTCTGGGGTCCGCCTTTTCCTACGGATTGCTGTTTATTGCCGCTTTCCTTTTCCTGAAATGGCTCAATCAGGTTTCTCTTTTCCCTGTTTTTAGCCGTATCCTCAGGTTTGGGATGCCGTTGCATTTCGCTCTGGCGTTCGGCATGCTTGCGTGGGCCGCGTACCTGCTGAAAAGGCCCGCCTCTCATCGCGTCAGCAAGGCCTTTCTGACTCTGATTGTCCCCTGCCCGGTCTGCATGACGGTGGTGGTCCTGATTACGGCCTTTGTCATGGCCTATTTCCCCGCGCATGGCCGCCTCGTGTTGCTGGGAGTCTATGGGCTTTACGTGGTCATCCAGGGTCTCACGCTGGTGGCATTCACGGTTTGGCAGAAGATCAGCCGAATGGATCCCGATCGCGCACTGGGATGGGGCATGCTTCTCATCGCAGGATATTTTATTTTAACTGTCCTGATGGCTCCACAAATGGGAGATCTAAGGAAGATATACCGAATCGCGACATATAAAGGAGAATTGGAGATGCTGAAAATGAACTGGAATGTGGCTGTGTGGTCCATCGTGTTGCTAACCTTTGGGGTCGGATGGATTATCAGAGCGTGGTGTCTGAAAAGGAGTCGGTGATGCACTTTGGAGCGATGCTCAAAACCTTTATTTTTGTGATATCGAACTCACTTCTCTATCCTGTGCTGTTTTTCCTCGTGGCGCTGTGCCTGTTGATGGTGCTTTTTTCAGGGATGTTTTTCGCGGAGTGGCTGGACCGCGCCAGGATCAAGCGGGTATCTGCCGAAGAGTTCCAGTCTCTGAAACTTTCTGAAGAAGCGATGCAGCGTTTTCCCTACTACGTCCGGCGATATTTCCGGAGGCTGCTGGCCCTGTTCAGACAGGGGGAAAAGCTGGACCCCTTACACGTGGAGAATGTTCTTCAGGAGGAAAACCTGAATCTCTTAAAGACGGTTGACCGCCTCAAGATTATTGTGCGTGTTGGCCCCAGCCTTGGGTTGATGGGAACCCTGATTCCCATGGGAACGGGGCTGGCAGCCATTGGCCAGGGAGATATGACGCGGCTTTCAGGGGATCTTGTGATCGCCTTTACCACCACCGTGGTAGGACTTGCCATCGGTATCGTGGCTTTCATTTTTTATACGGTTAAGCGTCGGTGGGCTCAGGAGGATATCAAGGACATGGAGATGCTGACGGAACTCCTTCTTGAAAAACGAGGTGAGTCGTCATGAGGTATTTTAAGAAGCGCCGTTTTCTCAAAGTTGACGATATGGAAGGGGAGGATCCCCTCACGGGCCTCGCCAACCTCTTTGATCTGGGGCTTGTTTTCATCGTTGGGCTTCTCCTGATGATTTTTGCCACGTATCATCTGCAGGACCTTTTTTCAAAGAGCTCCAACATTACCATAGTGAAAAAAATGAAGAATGGAGAGATGGAGATAATCACAAAAAAGGCAAGAAAGATTAAGGCGATGCGGGTGACCAGGCAGAAGGCGAAAGGGGAAGGACACCGGCTGGGGGTGGCGTATCAGCTCGAAGACGGCACCATGGTGTATGTGCCGGACAAGTGATGATTTAGGTGTGAGAGGTGGGAGTAAATAAGAGGTGAAGGGCAAAAGGTAAAGGGTAAAGGGCTAAGGGTTGAGCTAAAAGTTTGAAAAGATGAAAGTGATAAGGCAAAAAATGAAAGGAAATATGGATTTTACGCAATGAATCAAAATAGCTATATGTTTTTTTTGCGTTCTTGGCGACTTTGCGTGAGAGTGGGTTTTGATGATGTTTTTAGATATTCAAGCAGAGGATACAAAGGGAAATAAAAAGTGTGAAGAACGAAACGGTCAGCATTTGACGTTCCGCGTTCAAGGTTGGGACATGAGGATTTTGACTTTGAACTTCGGACTTCGACCCCGATCATCTTCCCGGAGAGTCTCATGTTTAAAAAGGTTTTAAATATTCTTGTTTTTTGTGTGTTGATACTCTTTTCTCTTGCTGCCTCGGCGGCACCTGTCACGTTTACCGATTCTACCGGCCATTCCTTTGCGATTCAGCATGTTCCTCAACGGGTGGTCTGCCTGGTGCCCTCTGTGACGGAGATGATCTTTCGAATCGGGGCGGGCCGTGAAGTGGTCGGCGTTACCTATCACAGCACAACCCCCCCCGCGGTTTCCCTGAAGCCCGTCGTGGGAGGCTTTTTCTCTCCTTCTCTGGATCGGATCGCGGCGCTTCATCCGGACATGATTTTTGCTTCCCGTATCCAGAAAAATGTCCTTAAAAGGTTTAGCAAAACTTGCCCGGTGGTGGTACTCGAAGCAAACAGCGTGGCAGAAATCTACCGGCATCTCAAGATACTGGGTGAAATCTTTCATCGGGAAGAAAGTTCACGCAGACTCATCCGGTCGATAAAGGCCGAGTTCGCCTTGTTGAAAAAGAAAACGGACAGAATTCCTTTAAACCAGCGAAAGCGGGTGATCCGGGTGATGGGGAGAGAGAAGGTGATGGCACCTGGCGACAATTCCTTTCAAAACGAGTACATTCGTTTGGCAGGTGGGATTCCGCCGGTTTTCGGGAAAAAGGGCCCCATCGTAGTAGTTACAAAAAAGGAATGGGAGCGTTTTAACCCACAGGTCATTTATGGATGTGAAGGCGATCACGAGGTTGTTAAAAAGATACTTTCCCAACCCGGATGGCGTGACGTGGATGCAGTCAAAAACAAGGCCATCTATTTTTTTCCCTGCGCGCTGACCTGTCGGGCTTCCACGCATGCCGCGTATTTCGCCGCGTGGCTGTCATCAGATATCTATGGAAAACTGTACGTGAGAAAGTCTGGACAGGTTATCAAAGATCATGAGGTCTGGTCCAAGCCGGTGCCTGTTGCTTTCAGGTATGTGAAGTCCGCGAGAATTATCGAAAGCAGAATTGCCGATTTTCTGAACAAAACCCTCCTGATTTCATTCACACACCCCATGAGGGTCCTGTCCACCCTGGAGGGTTCCCGCGAAGGAATCACGACAGTGGGGAATCATTACATGCCGCCTCAAGTGTGGAATATCTCGTACCTGATGGGGTTTAGGAATTTTCTTCAGCGGGTTTACGATACCCTGGACCTCAGAAAAAAGAGAACCAGCCTCCTCATGACGGGTGCCGACATGGACAACCTCTCCGTTCAGACACGAAAGTATCGCGCCATTACGGTAACCGCCCTGGTGACGGCCGGCGTGCGCTCTAACGCCATGAGGATGTCGAAAGATATCGGAAAATATTATGAGCCGGGGACCATCAACATTATTCTGATGACCAACTGCCACCTCACACAGCGTGCCATGGCGCGTGCGGTTATCACAGCCACCGAAGCGAAAACCGCCGCTCTGGAGGATCTGGATATTCGAAGCGCCTACACGGGCAGGCGGAACCAGGCGACGGGCACGGGAACCGACAACGTTCTGGTCGTGCAGGGGGAGGGTGCCCGGATCGACAATGCCGGTGGCCATACCAGGATGGGAACCTTGATCGCGGAGGCGGTATATCCCGGGGTCAGGCAAGCCATTTTCAAACAGAATGGGATTGTGGGGGGGCGCAACGTCTTTCAGCGTCTGAAAGAACGGCATCTCGCTTTGTATGACCTGATCCCGGATGGGGGCCTCGGTCAACGTATCCCCAGGATGAAGGCTGTCGCGGACCTGGAGTCCCTTCTCCTTCAGCCGAAGTACGCCGCGTTTATCGAGACCGCCTTTGCCATCAGTGATCAATATGAGGCGGGACTGATTCATAGCCTGTCTCCTTATCGCTTGTGGTGTAAAGAAATGGTTTATGAAATTTCCGGAAGGCGTCCCGGTGCCATGAAAAACCTTGTCAACGATTCCTGCAAGTTGCCTCCGGTATTGAGAATGGCCCTGAACGCCCTTTTGAACGGGATCTGCGACCAACCATGAGGCGGTTTTTCAACCGGTTTGGGATTTTAATTCTGGTGTTGTTGGGGCTGACGTTTGCGCCGCGCGCTGCGGAAGCAAAACGGGTTTCAATGTTGATTATTGACGCTGACAGTTATCTTGTCAATGAAGCGATAAAGACCTTAAAACCGCTGCCTTCCATCCATGTTGCTTACTACACTTATGATGACCTCATGCGTCATCCGTCTTTGGGAAAGTCCCTGAATAGGTCTGACGTGCTGGTCGTGGACGTGATGGACAGCCGGCTGAGTCGCTATGTGGTGAATCATGTGAATATGAAAAAGGTTGCCGTGTTCGCTCTTCGGGGTGCCAGGGATAACGGAGCCTTGAAACGGCAGGGGTTTCGGTTTGACCCGGGCCTACAGGCTTATTTCGCGAATCTGACCCCAGAGAATATCCGGAACATGATTTACAGGGTGATTCATCAGACAATTGCCCCATCTGTTTCTTATCAGCCTCCGGAGATTTTGCCGTCCAAAGGGATTTATCACCCACGAGCGCCGAAGATTTTCAAGACCTTTCGGGAGTATCTGAAATGGTACCGGAAGAGCGGGTATTTCCGCCCCGGCGCCCCCTGGGTCGGGATGCCTATCTTTAAATCTTCACTGGGGATGGGGCAGAACCGGCCCATTCAGACAGTCGTGAAACGGCTGGAAGACAACGGGTTCAACGTGGTAGTGGTTTTCGGGGTGGCAAAGAAGGCGTTGAAATATTTTTTGGCTCCTGACGGAAAGTCACGCGTCAATCTCATTTTGGCTTTTTCAATGAAGTTCCACGCTTCCTTGAACAAAACCGTTAAACAGATTCTGAGCCGCCTTGATGTTCCCGTATTCAACGCTATCAGCCTCTATTCCCAAACCATTCCGGCCTGGCGAAAAAGCCCCAAAGGGATTCCCCCCCTGGATGTGGTTTGGAGCATCGCGACCCCCGAAATGACGGGACAGATCGAACCAACTCCCCTTGCCGGAAAGGTCAAGCTGACCGACAAAAAAACGCACAGGGAGTTTTATGTCAGTCGGGCCATCACGGATAATCTTGACCACCTCATCGCGCGGATGAAGAGTTGGGTTCGCCTGCAGACAATATCCAACAGGCAGAAGCGTGTGGCAATTCTTTTCTATAACCATAACCAGGGCAAACAGAACATCGGGGCGAGCTACCTGAACGTTTTCAAAAGCATTCAGTTCATTCTGAAACGGATGCGGAAGGAAGGGTACCAAATCCCCAGAAAATACCACCTGACATCAAAAGAGATACGTGGGCTGATCCTGAGCTACGCGCGAAATATCGGGAGCTGGGCACCCGGGGAACTGGACAGGTTGACGCGGAACGGAGAGGTAACAGAGATTTCCATGCCAACGTACGAGAAATGGTTCAGCCGGCTTCCCAAGGCGTTCCGTGAAGGAGTTATCCGCCAGTGGGGGCCCGTGGAGAAATCCAAGATCATGATTCATCAGGGAAAGTTTGTGGTGCCTTCCGTGATTCTGGGAAACATTGTCCTCCTTCCGGAACCTGCGCGCGGGTGGGGAGACGACCCCATGAAGCTGTACCATTCTCCCACGCTTTATCCACATCATCAGTATATTGCCGTTTACCTCTGGCTGAAGTACGGTTTCAAGGCGGATGTTATGATCCACTTGGGAACGCACGCGACGCACGAGTGGCTTCCAGGGAAACAGGCTGGTCTGACCCCCGCTGACCCGCCGGAGGTGCTGATAACCGATATTCCCAACATTTACCCCTACATCGTGGATGACGTGGGAGAGGGGATTGAGGCGAAACGGCGGGGGCGCGGCGTAATTATCGATCATCTGATCCCGCCGCTGGTCAATTCGGGGCTTTACCGGGAATACAGCCGGCTGTACGATGAAATTGAGGCTTATCACAGTCTCAAGTCGATGGGAAGCCAAGTAGCCTCTGTCAAGCTGAAAGACATAAAAAAAGCCGTCAAAACCCTGGGGCTTGATAGAGATCTGGGCCTAAAAGGCTTCACGCCTGATGCGATGGAAAAGGTTGAGCATTACTTGATTTCCCTGAAAGAAACCATGATTCCCTACGGCTTGCATACCTTTGGGGTGTCTCCCACAGGGAAGGCCCTCCTTTCTACCGCGAAGGAGATCGCGCGGCAAAATTCCCATGTGACCGTGAAAGAAATTGAAAGGGGGTTGAAGGAATCAGGACCGCTCGAGATCAATCGCCTGATACATGCTCTAAATGGAGGGTACATCCCGGCGGGGCAGGGGAATGACCCTGTTCGCAACCCTGACGCTATCCCCACAGGGCGGGATTTTTACGGGTTTGACCCACAAAAGATTCCATCTGAAGACGCGTGGGTTTTGGGGAAAAAAGCGGCTGAAAAGATTATCCATGAGTCTCTTAAGAAAAAGGGGACATACCCACAAAAAGTCGCAGTCATTCTCTGGGCGACCGAGACCATCCGTAACGAAGGCATTAACGAAAGCACTATCCTGTACCTACTGGGGTTGCGGCCAGTCTGGGATCAGACGGGGCGTGTTGTGGGGACGCGAGTGATCCCGGGCAGCGTTTTGAAGCGTCCCCGGATTGATGTGCTGATCAATCCTTCCGGCCTTTATCGGGATCTGTTCCCAAACCTTATTCTGTTTCTCGACCGGGCTGTCCGGAAGGCCATGAATGTGAAAGACGTAGAGAACCTCATCGCGGAACACGCGAAAGAGATTGAAAAAGCCATGATAAAAGACGGAGTCCCCGCGGTAGAGGCAAAAAAACTTTCAATGGTTCGGATTTTTTCAGAAAAGCCCGGAGGATACGGGACCGGTGTAGCAGAAACGGCGAAGCTCTCCGGAGTCTGGAAATCAGACAATGAAATTGCTGAGGTTTATAACAACCACGAGGGATTTGCCTACGGACAGGGGTTGTGGGGCGCCCCGGCGAAAGAGCTTTTCAAGGAAAACCTGAAAGATGTGGATACGGTAGTGCATTCCATTTCTTCCTCGATTTATGGCACGATGGACAATGATGATGTCTATCAGTACGTAGGGGGATTGTCTCTTTCCGTCAAAAAGGTTTCCGGAAAGACGCCAAAGACGTTTTTTTCCATTTCTAAGTCCGCCAATAACCTGAAGGTTCAGACAGCCTCGAGGGCTATCGGACAGGAATTGCGCACCCGATATTTAAACCCGAAATGGATTAAAGGGATGGAAAAGGAAGGGTACGCCGGCGCCCGTGAGATGTCTAACTTTTTGGAAAACATGTGGGGGTGGCAGGTAACCATCCCTAAAACGGTTGGGGCCACCAAATGGAAGCAGGCGTACGAGGTTTATGTGAAAGATAAGTACGGCCTTCATATCAAGGAATTCATGGAGAAAAACAATCCCTGGGCCTATCAGTCCATGACGGCCCGGATGTTGGAGGCGGTCCGGAAAGGGTATTGGAAGGCAGGCGATAAGATCGTCAAAGATCTCGCCCTGCAATATGCCGTAAACGTGGTAAACAAGGGTGTGGCGTGTTGTGACCATACCTGTAACAACCCCTTTCTGAACCAGATGGTGGTAGGTATCCTTTCTCTGCCGGGCGTGACCACCCCCAAACTGGTAGAACAGTTTAAAATTGCCATTGAAAAGATGGCCAAATGCTCTCTTGCCAAGCAGGTTAAGCGGCGTCTTAAGCTGCAAAAACAGCTCACGCGCGGTTTCAAAGAGAGCCCCAAACCCATTCCGAAAAACGCGAAATATGTTCAGGGAGGCGCCGTCGCACGGGCGGCCAAAGGGAAATCCGCCCAGGAAGTAGAAGGCTACAAGATGGTGGAGATCAAGCAGAAAGATACAGAGACTAAGGTGTCTTCATCCGGCGTTCAATGGACACTCTCGTTTTTTATCCTTTTGATCGTTGGGCTGTTTTTTTACGGGGTGTCCCGAAGAAAATAGCCGTTTCTGAACACGATAATCGAATCAAAATAGATAAGTTATGGCAAGACAGTTTTTGCCAAGAACGCGCTTTCAGTGAAAGAGCAAATATGCTATATGACAATCAATGCGTTATCGGTATTTCAAATTTATAAAAAACGAAAATCTTTTTATTGTTCTGTTAGCGGTCTGCGTGGGTCTCCTTTCCGGCGTGGGTGCCGTTGGCGTCCGATTTCTCATCCGGCTTTTTCAAAGGCTCTTTTTTGGCGGGAACGGCATCAACCTGCTGGAACCTATGCGGCATCTCCCCTGGTGGTATATCCTTATCGCCCCCGCTATTGGCGGGGTGATTATCGGGCCGATTATCTTTTACTTCGCCCGCGAGGCTAAGGGGCATGGCGTCCCAGAGGTGATGCTGGCGACCCTGCTTCAGGGAGGCAAGATCCGTCCCCGCGTGGCATTCATCAAGGCTCTTGTTTCCGCCCTGTGCATCGGGTCTGGCGGCTCGGTTGGCCGTGAGGGGCCCCTGGTCCAGATTGGCGCCAGTGTGGGGTCGAGCCTCGGACAGGTCTTCAAGCTGACCGAAAAGCAGGTATCCACACTGGTGGCATGCGGCGCCGGGAGTGGGATCGCGGCAGCCTTCAACGCCCCCATTGCGGGGGCGCTTTTCGCCGTGGAGATTATTCTGGGCGATTTCGGAGTGTCCGCTTTCAGTCCCATCGTTCTTTCATCTGTGATGGCGACACTGGTATCCCACTATTTCGAGGGAGACTTTGCTGCCTTTATTGTCCCTCCGTACAAGCTGGTCAGTGCCTTTGAGCTCATCCCCTACACGGTTCTCGGGGTTCTGGCGGGGTTTGCGGCGCTCGCCTTTATTTGGGTGCTTTATTTCAGCGAAAACATGTTCGAAAAATGGTCGTTCCCAGAATGGCTGAAGCCGGCCGTGGGGGGGATCGCTATTGGCGCGATGGCCCTTTGGGTGCCCAATCTTTTCGGGGTTGGGTATGAGACCATCAATATGGCATTGCACGGCAACCTCGCGCTCTGGTTTCTGCTGTTGCTGATCCCCGTCAAGATTCTCGCTACCTCGATCACCCTTGGCTCCGGAGGGTCCGGAGGGGTGTTTGCCCCGTCTCTTTTCCTTGGGGCTTCCACGGGGGGAGTCATCGGAATTCTCTTCCACTCGCTGTTTCCGCACCTGACGGCGACGCCCGGCGCCTACGCGCTGGTGGGAATGGGGGCTGTTGTGGCTGGCGCGACCCAGGCGCCGATTACGGCGATTCTGATTATCTTTGAGCTGACGAACAACTACCACATTATCATCCCCCTGATGTTTTCCTGCATTATCAGCACGCTGATTACCACCAACATCAAAAAGGAATCCATTTACACCCAGAAATTGAAGTTCAAGGGTATCAGCCTGAAGGAGGGGAGGGAGGAGAGCATCCTCAAGGCGATCCCTGTTTCCCACGTGATGAGCACCACCGTGACGTATTTTACCTACACGGTCAATCTGGCAACGATTTGCGACGTTGCCCTGAAAAGCCCGCAGCATATCTTCCCCGTGGTGGATGAGGAGATGAATTACCGGGGATATTTCAGCATGGAAGAACTGAAATCGGTGCTGCTGGATCGGGGAGACCTGGCCAATCTCGTCATCGCGGAAGATATTATCGAAGGGACGCAGGCGGTTCCCTTGGAGGCCAACGTACACGACGCGATGGACCTTCTGGGGCATAACGGGGTGGAGGAACTTCCCGTGGTGGACGGCAAGAAACTGGTGGGGATTGTCGCCGCGAAACAGATTCTCGAGATTTACCAGATGGAACTTCACAAGCGTGAACTCGCCATGGCGGTAGTGTCGAAAAAGAAGTTCAATGACCTGACGGAAGGGGTCTATGTGGGGGGTGGATACCGTCTGGACGAATTGCCGGTTTTAAATAAACTGGTGGGCAAGACCCTGAAAGAGACGAATTTTCGCAGGGATTATGGCCTCGAGATTGTCATGATACGTTCCGCGAAAACCAAAAAAGAAATCCTTCCCCGGCCTGAATATAAATTCCAGAAAGGGGATATGATTATCGTCGTTGGGACGCTTGAGAATATCCTGAGGTATCAGGAGCAGGAAGAATTGACGGCGGGAGGCCCCTATCAGGTTACAGCCGCTTGAAACGTCGTGACTTCAGTCTATCTTCACGATTTTGGCAGGGTGATAAACCGGGTGGCTGCCAAAGGGCCAGAGGACCTTTCTGACACGCTTTGCCAGCAGAAGGCGCTTGATGTTCTTTAAGTTTTGGCGCGTGACCATTTCGCCTCGTTCCATGGCAAGCTCCATTTGAGAAAAATCGGCCCAGTGCAGGTCATCCACGTCCGGGCAGAGCAGGTAATCCGCGTTCAGGGTCTGCATCTCGTCCAGGCGGTGGGTGGATACGGAATTGGACCTGAGGATAATGTCCATGGCGGAATGGAGATCCCCGACCTCTTCAAGGTGGCGTGAGACGTTAACGCCAATGACCACATCCGCCCCTAACTGAAAAGTCGGATTGATGGGGAGTTTGTTGGTGGAGCCGCCGTCCACGAGGAACATCTCACGGGTTACCACGGGAGCATATATTCCGGGGATCGCGGCGCTTGCCATTACGGCCTTCCGAAGGTTCCCGGATGTGATGAGGATTTCATCTCCACTGATGAGGTCCGTGGCAATACACCCAAAAGGGATTTTCAGTTCATTGAAATCTGTCACGGGAACGAGGATATTGAGGTCTTCTTCGTAGTCTTCCTGGGAGAGCACGGACCTGGATGTGAGGGATTTCCCGTAGATCACTCCCTTGGTAATAAGGTGCTTGAGGGCGTACCAGACGCCTTCCGGCTCTTTCTGGTCAATTTCTTTGAACTTCTGATAGGTTTTCCTGTCGTAGTATTCACTGCTCAGAAAATTTCTGAAATGCTCTTCCGTTTCTTCGATGTTCGTCTTCCAGGCATAGATGGCGCCCACGACGGCTCCCATGCTGGTTCCGACGATGAGGTCCGGGACAATCCCCGCTTCCTCCAGGACCTTGAGGACGCCCAGATGCGCGAAACCCTTTGCCGCACCACCTCCAAGAGCCAGGCCAAAACGAAACATGAGGTCTCCTTATCTGTGTTACATGTTAAAGAATCTGGCTGAGGAAGAGCTTCGTTCTTTCGTGCTCCGGGTTGGTGAAGAAGTGTTCGGGGGTTCCCGTCTCGACAATTTTTCCGCTGTCCATGAAAATGACGCGATCCGCTACCTCCCTGGCGAATCCCATTTCATGGGTAACAACCACCATCGTCATCCCCTCCCTGGCGAGGGTTTTCATGACATCCAGAACTTCTCCGATCATCTCGGGGTCCAGCGCAGAGGTCGCCTCGTCAAACAGCATTACCTTGGGTTGCATGGCCAGGGAACGAGCAATGGCCACGCGCTGTTGCTGTCCGCCGGAGAGCTGGGAGGGGTACACGTCTTTTTTGTCCAGAATGCCAACCTTTTTCAGAAGGGCCTCCGCGATTTCTATGGCCTCGCTTTTTTTCCGTTTCCGGACAATTTCCTGGGCGAGGGTTACGTTTTCCATCACTGTCTTGTGGGGAAAAAGATTGAAGTGCTGGAACACCATTCCGATTTCTTCCCGGATCTTGTTGATGTCCGCCTTCGGCGCGTGAAGGTCCTGTCCGTCGACAGTTATTTTCCCTCGGTCAATCTCTTCAAGCCGGTTGATGCACCTGAGAAATGTGCTCTTGCCCGATCCGCTTGGGCCGATAATGACGACCACTTCACCTGGGTCGATATGAAGCGTGAAGTCGACCAGCGCCTCGACTTTGCGTTTATCCGGCGTGATAAATGTCTTGTAAACATGTTGCGCGTCAATCACTGACAGCCATCCTCCTCTCAATATACTGCGTTACCATGGATAATGTAAAGGTCATGACGAGGTACAGCCCCGCCGCCGTAAAGTAAATTTCAAAGGCATCCAGGCTCTGGGCCACAGCCTGCTGGGCCCGAAAGGTCAGATCAGCAAGGGCAATGACAGAAACCAGGGAAGAATCCTTGATAAGGGAGATAAACTGCCCCGCGAGGGGGGGGATGATGCGTTTCAGCGCCTGGGGTAGAATGATGTGGCGCATGGCCTGGGCGTAAGACATGCCGAGAGAACGGGCCGCTTCCATCTGCCCTTTGTGGATGGACTGAATACCAGCCCGGACGATTTCACCCACGTAGGCCCCCTCGAAAATCGAAAGGGCGGCCGCACCAGCCGCGAAGGCGGAAAGCCTCAGCATGGTTCCGATGAAGAAATAAATGATGTAGATCTGAACGAGCAGAGGGGTTCCCCGGATGAGTTCCACATAGCAGGCGGTGATGAACTTCGTGATGGGCTCTTCCGAGAGGCGGGCGATGCCCACGATCAGGCCGATAATGATGGCGAAGAGGATCGAAACAACTGAAATCTTCAAAGTCAGGGTGAGCCCCATCATCAGGGCGCCCATGTGCCAGGAGGGTACCGGTTCGCTGGGGTGCCGCTTCCCGAAATAAAAAAGATATTTTGGAATGTCATTCCAGTGCCAGGTATAGGTAATCCCCTTGCTGATGAAGAAGTGATAAAAGAGATAACCCAGCACGAGCAGGACCACGACAGTGATAGCTGATCGACGCGTGAACTTCAAAGCAGGCTCCTTCTGTCTTAACAATGAAAGGCGGGAAGGCATGTTCTCGCCTTCCCGCCCAATTTAGAGGGTTATTTTGTTTTCTTCGCGACTTCCTCGACGTAATCCACAAACCACTTCTTTTTCAGTTTAGCCCAGCGTCCGTCTCCTTTGACCTGGCGAAGGAAGTTGTTCAGCCAGTTCAGCCAGTCAACATCGCCTTTCCGGATAGCCCAGGCAAGGGGCTCAAAGGTGATGGGCTTAAAAATGCCGATACAGGTTTTCTTGTATTTCGCGGCGAAGACGCGAACCTGAGGCTCATCATAGATAAAGGCGTCCGCCACGCCGTTGGCTACCTGCAGGGCCGCTTCGTTTTCTGACTTGAATTCACGCAACGTCGCCTTGGGCATCAGCTTCTTGGCCGTAAAAGCGCCTGTCACGCCCAGTTTGGTGGTAATGACCACGCCTTTTTTGTTGAGGTCTTTCCAGCTCTTATACTTGTTTTTGTCCTTGCGCTGAATCAAAAGGCACTGGCCAATATAATAGTAGGGTTCGCAGAAATTGACCTTAAGGTTTCGGGATTGCAGGACCGTCATCCCGGACATGATGATATCAAATTTGTGGGTCAGCAGCGCGGGGATAATCCCCTCCCACGCGGTGTTGATCAGCTTTAATTTCACGCCCAGTGCCTTGGCCATGTATTTGGCCATGTCCACGTCAAATCCGACGATATTCCCCTTTTCGTCCGTCATTTCAAACGGCTGATATCCTGCTTCAAGGCCCACGAGCAGGGTGCCGCGCTTCAGAATCTTCTCCAGAGTGGAAGCCTTGGCGATCTCTTCCGTGGTGATGGCATGCAGGGGCTGGCATATCAGAAAGACAGCCATGATGATAACCGTAAACGTTGCGATGACCTTAACTTTTTTCATTAAATTTTCTCCTCCTTCTTGATTTTAAAGGTTGTGTGAAAAATTACTTCCATCCCCCCTTTCTATGTGGATTTCCCCTCGTCCAGCAATTCAGAAATCACCATTTGGACATGGCATGTTTCACAAATGGGAATTTCTTCTTTAGGTAGATAAATAATTTGGATTTGCCCACATTTGGGGCATTTGACTTCAACGGGCTCGTTCTTTTCCTTCGAGATAATCATGGTTAATGTCTTTTTTAAGACATTTATTTACTCTCATTCGCAACAATTGTCAATTGAAAGTTTCAAGACGAAGTTTAGACAGGCGGTTCGTGAGGCTGTTCCCCCTGTATTTACAGCCCAGAGAAGGTAGAAACCGCGCGATGCGCTTGTCTTTTTACGCCATTTTGGCGCGCGGGAAAGTGTGGAAAGGGATACTTCCCCTTCAAAAATGGTCTCTCACCATAACCACTGAATTAGTGAGCCACCAGAACAGGGCACGTCGCGTGTTGAAGGACTTTTTGGCTCACACTTCCCAGAACGAGGCCGGAAAGTGTGCCAAGACCCCGGGCACCCAGAATGATAAGGTCAGCATTACGGGTTTCCGCTACACGAAGAATGGCTTCCGCAGTAGGCCCTTCAAGGAGTTCAGCTTCAGCCTCCATGCCATCGGAGGTAAATGCTTCCATGGCCGCGTCGAGAACCTTGTGGGCGTTGACGATTCGGTGCGTGGCGATACTGCTGTATTCCTTGAAGCCGAGGAAATCCGAAAGACTTGGGTAGGCGTGCACCACAAAAAGCTTCGCCTTGTGAATTTGGGCAAGTTCTTTCGCGATGGCCTGCGCCTTTCGGGCGTGTTCGGATCCATCGGTCGCGAATACGATGCGTTCAAACATTTCCCCCTCCCTAATTATGGATGATAAATTTTTTGACACCCCCTTCCTGTTATAAAGTTTACTTCGAAAGAAACGTAAGTCAAATCACTGACCATTCGTTTTTACTGCTGTCAGGGCAAAGGGAAATATAACATCCGATGCATTTTTTGGGGTGACAGGTTGAAATGGATCGGTTTTTACATCAAAAAAGGGAAGGCCTCAACTGGCCTTCCCTTTTTGTCTTGCCGTTGGTGGGGGATGTTTACTTAACGGTCACAGTCTTCACTGTTTTAATCGTGCCACCCGTGTACTCCCAGATCTCGATCGGGGTGGTTACGTCCCCGTGGCTGTCGAAATCGACCGATCCACCGGCACCTTCATAATTGATTTTCTTCCCTTCCTTGAGAAGCTTGAAGGCCTTGCTGAATTCACCCGGCAGGATAACGGTCCCTGGAGGATCCGCCACGGCGCGAAGGTTGTCACGAATGTTTTTGGAGGTCAAGGGCAGACCCTTGACTTTAGCCGCGTAAGCGGCAAGGCCGATACAGGCCATGGCGTCATAGGCGTTTGAGATATAGGCAATGTTCGGAAGCTTGCCAAATTTCGCCTTGAAGTCCTTGTTGAAAATATTGCCGGCTTTTCCCGTCAAGGAAGCAGCGGCGGTCCCAAGATCACCTTCCAGGTCTTTGGCGCCGATAGCCTTGATCAGGCCGGGAGATTTCGTGCCGTCACAGAAGAGAAAATGTTTGAATTTGTAGAATTCAATGGCCTCTTTCAGATAAATCCGCGCGTGCTGCGGGTAGGTATAGGCGCAAAGAACATCCGGTTTGCCCTGAAGGGCCTTTTTCAATTCAGCGGTATAGGTTTCCTGAGTTTTGTTGTCGATGGGAACCATCGCCAGGACTTTCCCGCCATTTTTCTCGAAGGATTTCTTGAATTCGTTCGCGAGACCCTGACCATAGGGGTTGTTCACGTAGATCACGGAAGCGGTTTTATAACGCTTCGCCGCGATCTGACCCGCGGCGACTCCCTGAAGGGCGTCAGAGGGGCAGGTTCTGAAGAGCAGGTCCTTCCCCTTGTCAGCGGGCAGGTACGTGATCAGCGGTGAGGTCGACGCAGGGGAAATCTGAAGAACTCCATTGGGAATCGTGACAGATTCGGCAACCGCGATGGATACACCGCTTGAGAGCGCCCCGATGATAGCGGCAACACGGTTAACGTTAACCAGCTTTTTGGCCGCGTTGATTCCCGCCACCGGGTTGGTTTCCGTGTCCTCCTGAATCAGCTTGACTTTCAGGCCTGCTTTGGTCAACTGTTCTGCGGCCAGAAGGGCGCCATTTTTAATCGGGGGGCCAAATTCCTTTAGGGGACCCGTGAAAGACATCAGAGCGCCTACTTTTAGCTCTGACGCCATTGCTCCGGTTACACACCCCAACACCATGAACGCCACAACAATTCCTACAACAACCTTCTTCATCTTTCCCTCCTTTGTTAAGGGTTTAAAAGATTTGTCACTAAAAACTCCTTTTAGCACCAAAAATTGTATCTGTCAAGGGTGCTTTTCTCATTTATTCCAACGTGTTACCTTGATTCACCTCCTTCCTCCCGCGGGCGTCTTATTCCCTGAGCCCCCGTTCACGCTCAAAGGAAAGCTGGTCCAGGGTTTCCAGATACGCCTCGATGCGGGTTCTTATCTGGGACTCGCTGTAAAACCGGGGGTCACCCATGTCGCTCTCAAAGATGAGGGCGGGAATGCCGGTTTTTTCGGTAATGATATCCCGAAGTTCATGAATGGCGAAAGAGACCGCTTTGCAGCTCCGGTTCAGGAACATGAGATTGCCGTTCAGGGAATAGCGCCTGAACAGGTCCAGTGCCATCTCGGCGCGTTCCTCCAGCTCAACGTTTGAAAAAACCGAGGCGTAATTTTCAGCCAGGGTGCGCACAGGATCGCTGGGGTCGAAATCGTAGCTCCAGGCGTGCACATAGAGAGAGGTCAGAATCACCGCACCATAGGAGGCGAGAAGCTTGAAGTGGTCCCGGAATTTGAACCAGATGGGGAGGTTTTCCCAGTACAGGCGGTATTTCTCGTTCGGAATCACGCCGATACCCTTTTTTACCTTCGTCTCCATGACTTCGTCCACGAGCAACTGGTAAAACTGAACCGCCTCGGGGGTCCCCCGCAGGTAAACCGTGATAGCCATGTTGATCAGGGCGTCAAAAATGCTAATGGGGGAAGGCTTGTAGGAAGCCATGTCAAGATAGGTTTTATACAGGATGCTCGCCTGGCGAGAATATTCCACGACTTCCCTGAGACGGTCAAAATCGAATTTTTTGCCGGTCAGTGTTTCGAGGGATTCAATCATTTCGTAAATCTGTTCCATTACGTATTTGATGATTTCCTCCCGTGCCCGCTTGTCACGGATAAACTGCGGGGTATCGAAGACAAACAGCGGGGCGTTGTATCGTCGGGAAAGCACCTCAAACCATTTCGTCAGGGTAAAGCACTGGGCATTACAGGCGAGGAGGAAGTCTGGGTCGGGGATGCCGCCGATGGGGCTTTTCTGCAGCTCTCTGAATCCCAAATCGCTGCGCGCGTAAGCGCAGAGGTGCGACGTGTAGCCTTTACGTTCGATCGACTGAGACAGCTCCGCCGTCATCCGATGGGTAATCATCATGACGGAGTGGTTTTCAGGGTAGATGGGGATGACGTCATGCGCGTAAAAAAGCTCCGCGGGGGAGACAGCCGTGGTGTAGGCGATATATTTTCCCTGTTCGTGAGCGTGCTTGGCGCCCTCATAGTATTTTTGCGTGAGCTGTTTAGAGAATTCCTTTGCCGTTAATTTGGGTTCTTTTTCAGCCATGTATCTGTTCTCCGTAGAGTGATTCGATGAAGGCTTCCAGACGGGTTTTCGTCTGGGCTTTTGCCGCTGTCTGGTATTCCGTTTCAAGGACGATCATGGGAATCTTCCGCTCCCTCATGACGCTTTTCATGTCAGGCAGGTCATAATCCTGGGATTCACAGAACTTGATGTGAAAGTAGATGATTCCCTCCGCTTTCGTTTCTTCCACGCGCCGCAGCAGATGGTCATACAGCCGGGTGCCCACGTCCCGAATAGGCGAAAAGGGGCTTTTGGAAAAATGCCGCTCCGTCAGCGCCATGATGAGGTCCTCATGCTCGGGGACGTCGTAATCGATCATGCGGCTGCCCACGATCAGGTCATCCGCGACAACACTGACTTTCAGCTCATCCAGAAGCCCAAAGAGTTCCGCCGGCTCCACGACAATCCCGGAAAGGGAGATTCTTATCACCCGTTTCTTTTCCTCGCCGCTCTTCTCGGCGTCGAGGTCCGATACCAGCGTTTGTAACAGGGGGATGATATCCTCAGGCGCCATGAAACAGAAGGCGCGAATCAGGTCGAAAAGCTGCCGGTTGGAAATGAGGGTCGGGGACATTCGCTTGGCTTGATAGATTTCCCTCAGGAGGGTGCGTGCCTCATTGTAAAGCCGGATGCTTTTTCGCAGTGCGTCATCCGTGATGGGAGAGCCAGAGAACCCCTCCAACTGGCTTTTCAGGCGTTGGGTTTCCGCGTAGAACCAGTGTCGGGCGCTCGTTCGGTCTACCTGTCGAGGGATCAGGAAGCTGGCAAAGAATTCGGAAGGGATGGTCATCTTCCAGATATCCGAGAGGTGTTGCGTGGTGTCGCACACCTGCGGAAAGACAAACCCGTCGAAATCTTCCCGCTGGTAATTAAGCACCAGCTCCAGGTTGCTGCGGGAGAGGGAGCAGGCGTTATCCGGAAGATGGGCGCTGGCCTTCACAATGGGCCTGTTCGTCCCCAGGATGGTCACGGGCAGAAAACCCGCCGCGTGAATGAGTTCAGATGGGACATCCGCGAGGGGAGAACCCAGGATTTTTCTCCCTTCCGTTTTCTTTCCCTTTAGATATGGAAATGGGTCTTGCGCGATGGCCTGGACTTTTTCCAGAATTTCCTTTTGATTCATTGGCGTCCTCGTCGTTAATCTGTCGTTAGCGTTACCGTGTGCGCCTGGATCCTCAAGGCGAGCTTATCATTCACGTAAAACGTAATGTCAAACGGGAACCAGATTTTACCTCGTATGAACCGATACGCGCCATAGTGAATGGCGATGGTTTCCCGATAGGGGTCCCCGTTCTGCTGACCCGACAACGAGCCTGCCAGCTTCAGGGGGATGAAGCGGTCCTTTTCAATCCAGATGCCGGCGGGAGAGGCGTCATTTTCATCGATGTCCCCAACCTGATACGCGATAAGGGGGTACAACAGGCATAATTTGTCCCGAAGCGCGGTGACGCCCAGCCGTTCCAGAAGGGCCTTCAACAAGTTGATGTCATGGTTCAGGAAAACATCCTTGTAGAAGCCATAGCGACGCTGGGATTCTATCAGGAACCGGTTTGCGCCCATTTCGGGGGGGAGGTCGCTTCCCCGCGTAATGAGTTTGCCGTCCACCCATATTTTCATGGGCACAAGCGGGTGCATCTCCACCTTTTCGTCCAGCGACGCGAAAGGCTGAAGCGTGTCCTCGCCGTAGGCCTCAAGGGTTTGGGTAACCGCTATCCCCTGGATCGCCCGATAATTCGCTATCATTTTTTTCAGAACATAAACGGGTGAGAGCAGGTAGGCGCGCGCCACCCCCGTGAACGTGAAAAGACATATCACGAAAAAGACGGGAATGAGGAGTTTGCGTTTCATACCTGCTCTTTAATCTCCTCGGCGATTTTGATGAGAAAGTCTGATATGCGGGGCCCCAGCTCTGGATGTTTCAGGCCAAAGCGCACGTTGGCGATGAAAAAGCCCATTTTGTCCCCGGCGTCATACCGTTCACCCTCGAACTGATACCCGTAAACAGGAAAATGCTCACTTAGGCGCGCGATGGCGTCCGTCAACTGGATTTCCCCCCCCTTGCCGGGTGGGAGCGTTTCCAGAACCTCGAAAATCTCCGGGGGCAGCAGATATCTCCCAATCACCGCCAGGTTTGAAGGTGCCTCCTCAACCGGCGGTTTTTCCACCAGCGATTCAACCCGGTAAAGCCTGTCCGCGACCCTTTCACCGTCGATGATGCCGTATTGATACACCTCATCGCGCGGAACCTCTTTGATGGCAAGGACGATGCCCTTTCCAATCTTGTTGTACACGTCGATCATCTGGCGAAGGCAGGGAGGGTTGGCGTCCACGATATCATCCGCCAGAAGGACCGCGAAGGGATGGTTCCCCACGATTTGCTTGGCGCACAGGATGGCGTGACCCAGTCCGAGAGGGGTTTTCTGGCGAACCGAAACGATCTGAACCATATCGGAAATCTCTTGCACCAGTTTCAGCAGGTCTTCTTTCCCCTTTGCCTTCAGATGATGCTCCAGCTCGAATGAGATGTCGAAATGGTCCTCGATCGACCCCTTTTCCCGGCCCGTGACGAGGATGACCTGGGTAATGCCCGTGTCAATCGCCTCTTCAGCGATATACTGAATGGTGGGTTTGTCCACAATAGGCAGCAGCTCTTTGGGCACTGCCTTGCTGGCGGGCAAAAAGCGTGTTCCAAAACCCGCGGCGGGAATCACGGCCTTTTTAATCGTCATCGTTTCTTTCCTTCTTCTCGAGCAATCTCCCAACTGTCTCGATGAGTTCTTCCACGTTAGAGGATTTGACCAGATAGGCGTCAGAGGCCCAGCACGTGAAGTCCTGCTTGTATTCCCCATAGGCGGAGCAGAGAATGACAGGCAACGACTGGTATTTTTGGCGGATTTTCCCCAAGGCTTCCAGGCCGTCCATGCCGGGCATTTTGATGTCAAGGGTAACCAGATCCGGGTGGAACGATGCTATTTTTTCCAGGGCCTGGGCGCCGGAGTCGGCCGTTTCCACCTCGTATCCCGCGTCCTCCAGCTCTGTCTTGTACAGAGCGCGGATGGCCTCTTCATCATCGACCACAAGAACTTTTTTCTTTTTTTCCTTATTCACTGAGGGATACCTCTCGGAGATAGGCGGCCGATTCCTCCGGGGGAGACGGGTTGATGTAAAACCCCGTTCCCCACTCGAATCCGGCCACTTTTGTGACTTTTGGGATGATTTCAATATGCCAGTGGTAAAAAGGCAGATCCTCTTTTAGAATCGGCGCCGTGTGAAAAACGAGATTGTAAGGTGGAGTCTGAAGCACCACGTCCAGTCGTTTCAGGGTCTTCAGGAGAATCTCCGCGAGAGTCTGGTACTGAGGCTGCCGAATCTGGCAGTAGTGCGACGTGTGCGCCTTGGGGATTATCCAGGTTTCGAAGGGAAACCGCGCCGCGTAAGGCGAGAAAGAAACATAATCGTCATTTTGGTCGATCACGCGAAGCTCTTCCCGGAGCTCTTGTTCAATCACGTCACAAAAAATGCAGTGTTCCGTGTTCCGGTAATGTTTTCTTCCCCCGTACAGCTCCTCGAGAATCCGTTTGGGAATGATAGGCAGGGCGATGATCTGTGAGTGAGAATGCTGAAGGGAGGCGCCGGCTTCTCTGCCACGGTTTTTGAAAACGACGACGGATTGAAACCGGGGGTCTTTTGCCAGTTCTTCCGTTCTCATCTTGAAGACAAACAAGATTTTTTTGAGATGGCTCAACGGCAGATCGGTCAATTCCTTGTCATGGTCCGGTGTTTCGATGACCACTTCATGTGAACCCACCCCGTTCATCCTGTCGAACACCCCTTCTCTTCGGCGCTCCATGTCTCCCTGGGGTTTTAGGGCCGGGAATTTGTTGGGAACCACGCGGATATTCCAGCCAGGACGGTCCGGCCCCGTTCCTTTCTTTCGAAAGGCGAAGATTTCCGGGGGAGTGACGGCTTCATTGCCGGGACACAGGGGACAAAAGACTTCATCCCGTGGAGCTTTTTTTATCGTGTAATCCGATGGCCGTTTCCCCCGTTCCGGAGAAATAATTACCCATCTTCCAACCACCGGGTCTTTGCGAAGTTCAGGCATAAATTGGAACCTTCATGCGCGTGCCAAAGGAAACCTTTTTGGGCGTGTTATTCGCCGAGGCGCTTCTCTTCCTCTTCCTGTTTTGTTTTACACTTGATGCACAGTGTTGTCACGGGACGTGCCAAGAGCCGTTTTTCTGAAATGGTCCCACCGCATGATTCACAAATACCATACGTCCCATTATCGATGCGCTCAAGCGCCTCTTGCACCTTCTTAATCAGCTTGCGTTCCCTGTCGCGGATTTTCAAGAGGAAGTCACGGTTGAACTCGGCTGATGCTCCGTCCGTCGGGTCGGGAAACCTGACCTTAGCCTCGTTCATATCGTCAACCGTCTTGCCGGCTTCTTCAAGGAGTGTTTGTAACCGCTGAATTAAAACCTGTCTGAAATATTCGAGTTTTTCCTTTTCCATCACCAAATCCTCGCTTACATTTGGGGAAGTGTATATAAAAGTCGGTGGATTGTCAATAAATCGGCGCGAATAGGTCCTGTGGCTGCGAGAGAGAAGTTGGAGTGACGGCAGCGCCCTGGAAATTTCGGTTGACTTTGCCAGGCCTTTGTCCTAAGAATGGAGGCGAAAAGTAACCAAAAATCAAATTCAGAGACCTTTGAAAAGGCCGAAAGGAGATACCATGAACCTTTATATCATCCGGCACGGCCAAACGACATGGAACAAGGAAGAAGTCTTTCGCGGAACCAAGGATATTCCTCTGAATGAAGTCGGGCTGCGTGAAGCGGATGCTGTTGGGGCATATCTGAAGGATACGCCATTTGATGCCATTTATACCAGCCCGCTTTCCAGAGCCATGCAAACCGCGGAGGCGCTTGGCAGGGCCGTCTCCATTGAACCGGTCATAGAGCCCAATCTCATCGACCTGAACTTTGGTTCCTGGCAGGGGGTTCACCACGAAGAGGTCAAAAAAAATCATCCTGACCTGTATCGTACATGGATCGATGCCCCGGAGAAGGTGAGGTTTCCGGAAGGGGAATCCCTGCAGGAGGTCCAGAGCCGTGTTGACACACTTATGGAAACCTTGCTGGGAAAACACATGGAGCAGACCATCGCGCTTGTTAGCCACCGGGTGGTCTGTAAAGTCCTCATCTGCAGCCTGTTGGGGTTGGGACTAGATCATTTCTGGCAAATTCAGCAATCCACCGCGTGTCTGAACCGTTTCCGCTACCATAAAGGAAGCTGGATTTGCGAACGCATGAACAGCCAGTGCCACCTCGAGGCGCTCAAGGGGAGAACCACCGCGGATTTTTAATCCGTGGGGAGGGTGGATTGCCAGGGATGGGTTGATTTGCCGGGATAGGGACCCAACATCCGCGATAGCGAGAGGTTTGAAGTAGGAACGTATTGAAAAACCTCGTTGATTCAAGTAGATAAGGATTATCACCAACAACCCTTAGCGAACCAACGAGGTGAAAAGAATGATAAAACAAACCGTCTTAAAATTCAAGCTTGC
>WGDA01000023.1 GCA_015493505.1 Pseudomonadota bacterium
CGAATACAAAAGCAAGCTCGGAGTTGTTGTTGCCCCTTGAAGATATTCCTTTCCATTTTCAAAAGAAATTTTAAGCTGTTTTTTAACTGCATCAATATCTTTATAGCGATATAAAAATCCGCAAACTTCTTTTTCAAATAAAGCCCTTTCTTCATTCTCCTCTCCTGTTTGCTCATTATAATACACTGACATAGCATAAAATGTAACCTTGTCGCCAAACTGCTCTTTTAGTAATTTTAGTATTATTGCTTCCCGCATAGTTCCATGATTTATTTTTCCAATTTTTTTTGCGTTTTCTTTTGTGTAATAAGGCATGACAATAACCGGCTTTTTGCTGCCGTAAACCTTTTCTTTGTAGGTGTCGACGGTAAGAAGTTCGATGCCATTATCCTTCAGGAAGTCGGTGACCCGATACCGGCCGTCGTCGGCCCGGTATTTGGCCATGATTCGATTGACATACGCCAGGCCGTAGGTTTTGCCGTGGATGGTGACGGTGTCTTTCGTCTCCCCGGCCCAGGCCCGGCCGCCCGGACCCCCCAATACCATCCCGGCCACACACGCCAGCACCACGACGACCCGCGCCACGCCCTTCACAAACCCCTTCCTCCCTCTCCTCATGGCTGCGCCTCCCCAAACGCAAAGCTGGTTTCTTTTTGTTGCCCTTCGGGTTCTTTTATCTTTACATAAATCGTGGAATACTTCAAGCTCTTTTCATTTCTCACGCAAAGGCCCAAAGACGCAAACTATTTTATATCATTAATGAATTAATGTTTTCTTTGCGTTCTTTGCGGCTTTGCGTGATCCATAAAAACCCACACCCCAAACCTCCCCTCACGCCATGATGTTTCCGTTGGTCTCGTTTTTCTCGTTCATTTCTTGGTCCGCCCAACAAAGGCTCTCAACAAAACAAACTGGTCCTCCGCGTCATCTTATAGGCTGTTTGGAACGATTTGATATTCAATCTGAGTTGGCAATCCAACGCGTTTCGAGGCATCAAGAATCTCCAAGGACACGAGATTTCCCGACGTGTCATAGTCAAGAATAACGCCCGGTTTGTCTTCATCGCTTTCCGTCACAGCGGAGTCCCCAAGAATTACCGTTAAGGTATCCGTCTGGCTGTCATAGATGACTTTCATGGCCCTCCTCCAAATACTTGCCAATTTTCGAAGTAAAATAAGCTGTCACTATTTCAGCCGGGTTTCGGTCCTTATCGACAAAAACCCGTAATAAATACGTTCGTGGCGGTTTTCCCCTTTTAATCAATGATTGGAAAACCACGCGGCCTTTTCTCACTTTAATGACCTGTTCAGGGAAAGACAATGTTCTAACGACTTCTTGTTTCGTAATCCCGCGGCGTTTCATTTCAAAAAGCGCGTGCTCGGTAAAACGGGTGTTCTTCAACACGATCCCCTATGGTTCCCTTTCCTTTTAACTACTGTCACCAAGATAGCAACGGAAACCCAATAACGCAAGAACACCCAATCTTCTATAACACCAAATTAAATCACTCCCTGAAAAAATTCGTGGATTTTCACCCTGGCGTAGGCGTAAAGTCCGAGAGACGTAAGCAGGATTGTGCGAATTCACACACGCTCCGGGCTCTTACCGCCCTTGACTTTCATAGCCGCGTAATGGCTCAACGTAGAATTCTGCTTTCCGCTTCTCACATCACGTTTCACGAAAAACATCGAAACGTCGAACATAGAACGTTGAACTTCACTTCAGCCTTATCCCTTTGGCTTTCATCTCCTTGTCTTCGGCTGCTTTGATCTTTACATAAGCCATGGAATACTTCAAGCCACTTTCATTTCTCACGCAAAGGCGCAAAGACGCCAAGTTACTATTTTTATTGGTTTTCTTTGCGTTCTTCGCGGCTTTGCGTGATCCATAAAAACCCACACCCCAAACCTCCCCTCACGCCAGGTTCGCCAGGAACATGAACCTCCTTTTTTCTTTCTCTCTGCGTGCCTCGTCTCGTTGTTTGAGCCATAGATGACTTCGCACCACATTTCTTGCCTCACGCGAAGGAGCAAAGGCGCCAAGTATTTTATAATATTAGCTATTTCATGTTTTTCTCTGCCTGTATGCGTGCGGGCACGCACAGGCAGGCGGGCTTCGCCCCGATTGAACCCCCAGAGGGGACCCCAGTTAAATGCGCTCCGCTGTTCTCCGAAATTTAACGGGGTAAACCCAGTTCAACAGGGCGGGCGGCTTTGCCTCTATCCCAGCGAATAGGCTTCAATTTGAGAATCTGTTTCGATTCTGGGCTATTCATAGCATTCCATAGATCCCAATCCTGTTGCAAGCCCAGCCAAAAATCCGCAGACATCCCTAATACACGGGACAGCCTCAATGCGGTGTCGGGCGTAACGCGACGCCGGCCTTTGATGATTTCATTCAGGCGTGGATAGGAAACACCCAGCCGACGGGCAAGTTCTGTCTGTGTGAGTTTAAGAGGCTTGATAAATTCCTCCAAAAGCATTTCGCCGGGATGCGTCGGGGGGCGCTTTCTGGGGAGCCTCCGGCCCATCACTCTATTTGTGGTAATCAACGATTTCGACTTCATAGGCATTACCTTTCTCCCATATAAAGCAAATTCTGTATTGCTGGTTAATTCTGATGCTGAACCGGTTTTCCCGTTCGCCCTTTAAACACTCAAGCCGGTTTCCCGGAGGAACATTGAGTTCCTTCAATTCCCGAACCCTGTTTATTTGATCCATTTTTCGCCTGGCAACCGGCCAAAGTGACTTCGGACAGCACTTTCTGCCACTTTTCGATTCGATCCCATCAAAAACATCCTCCGCGCCCGCGTCCTTGAAGGAGACTATCATGGGTCATATTATAACGGCTTCCATAATAAATATCAATGGAACCATGGAAAAGTCCAGGTTGTCTTTTTTTCCCTTCGCGCGCTCTAAATTTTGAACCAATCATGGAAGGCTTCTATGCTTTTTCATTTCTCGCGCGAAGGCGCAAAGTGTTTTATATTATTAATGATCTTATGTTTTCTTTGCGGTCTTTGCGGCTTTGCGTGAGCTACAAAAAAACAGCCCTCCAAATTCCACCTCACGCAAAAGTTCACGAGGAAAATATATCCATTTTTTTGTTTTTCTCTGCGTGCCTCTTGGTGTTAGATGAGCCATGGAAGACTTCGAACCCCTTTCATTTCTCACGCAAAGGCGCAAAGACGCCAAGTATTTTATAATATTAGCTATTTCATGTTTTTCTCTGCCTGTCTGCGTGCGGGCACGCACAGGCAGGCGGTCTTCGCCCAAGTTGAACCCCCTGAGGGGACCCCAGTTCCTTTTTGATTCTTTCCGCCAGCTTCTGGTTAAAGGTGGGAAGATTCGCCAGGTCGCGTGTCGGCGCCTTTAGGATCGCCTCGAGGGAGGGATACGCCCGGTAAAGTATCTTTAGGCGTTTTTCGCCGATCCCGGGAACGTCCAGAAGCCTGGATGCCAGCGCCGTCTTGCCGCGCCGCTTCCGGTGATAGGTAATCGCAAAACGGTGCGCCTCGTCCCGGATGCGGGACAGGAGCCTGAAAGCGGGGTGCCGCGGCTCCAGGCGCACGGGATCCTGACGCCCCAAGATGTAGAAGTAATCGGAAAACCGCTGTTTCATCGACCGCCCCTTGGCAATAGCCACCAAGGAAATATCCGTCAGGTTCAACTCCTTCAGAACCTCCTCTCCCGCGGACAACTGTCCTTTGCCGCCATCCAGAAGAATCATATCGGGGAGATGTCCCTCTTCTTGGTCCCGCCTCAGGCTTCGCATAAGGACTTCGATCATGCTGCCCACATCATCATTGGGGGCGGCTTCCCTGACGCGGAACCGTCGATAGAGGGCCTTTTCCGGGACGCCATTCAGGAATGAAACCCTGACGCCTACCGTCTGGTGCCCCTGAAGGGTCGAGATGTCGTAGCAGGCAATCCGCCGGGGAAGGGCCGGGAACTCCAGGGCCGCCTGTAGCTCCGCCACCGGGTCCTTCCTGGAGCGTTTGAGCGTGTCGAACTTGACTCGGGCGTTTTCCGTGGCAAGGTCCACCAAACGCCTTTTCTCCCCACGCCGGGGCGCGTGGATCGTAACTTTCCCTCCCCTTTTATCTTTCAGCCACTCCCGGAGCACGGCGGCGTCCGGCAAGTCGTACGGAACCAAAATCCACGGCGGGATGAAGCTGTTCCGACCGTAAAACTGGATAAGAAAATCGGACAGAAAGGCCTCTTCGGAAAATCCCGCGTCCTCTACCTCGGCGTAATGGCTTCCCATCAGGGTTCCCTGGCGGAAAAAAGCCACGAAGACACCCCACCATCCTTCCCGGCGGACGGCCCCAAACACATCCATGTCTTCCCGATTCGGGCTGGAAATCATCTGCCTCTCCAGCGTCTTCGATATGGCCGCCAGTTCATCCCGCAGGACAGCTGCCCGCTCAAAGTCGAGGGACTCCGCCGCCATCGCCATCTGCTCCCGGAGATTCCTGACCAGCCCCTCCCGGTTTCCCGTCAGGAAGAGTTGGGTTTCCCGCACGAGTTTCGCGTAATCGTTTTGAGACACATACCCCACGCAGGGCGCGAGGCATCGGTGGATCTCGTAATTGAGGCAGGGGCGCGTCCGCTGGGCGAATTTCCTGTCCGTGCAGCTTCGCAGGGGGAAATAACGGCGCAGAAGCCGGATCGTCCGCCGAACGGATTCTGCCGAGGTAAACGGCCCCGCGTAAAAGGCCCCGTCCGGCTTGAACCGCCGCACGAACTGAATGGCGGGGAAGGGATGCCGCGTGTCGATCCGAATACAGAGGTACCGTTTGTCGTCCTTCAGGTCCACATTGTACCGGGGGCGGTGACGTTTGATGAGCGCGTCTTCGAGAATCAGCGCCTCTTTCTCCGAGCGCGTTACGATAAAATCAATGGTTGCCACATGGGAAACCAGCGTAAGGGTCTTGGCATCATGCTGAGACGCGCGGGCGAAGTAGCTTTTCACGCGATCCCTCAGGGACTTCGCCTTTCCCACGTAGATCAGCGCCCCCGAGGCATCCCGGAACTGGTACACCCCCGGCTTTTTGGGCAGCCGGTCAACCGTCTGGGGCGTGAGGGTCAGGGAGGCGCCCGATGTCCCGGGTTTTTCAGGGGTGGCATCCATCATCGGCGAAAACGCACCCGGCGCTTTTTGGTCTTCTTGTGGCCCAGGGGCTGCTCCCCTTTGAGCTGTCTTATCCTGTCACGGATTTCCGCCGCCTTTTCAAAGTTGAGGCGTTCGGCCTCGTCGAGCATTTGCTGGGTCAGGGATTCGATAAGGGCCTCCACATCTCCGTTCGGTGCCGCGTACCCCGGAGATTCCTCCCGGGCCTCGACAGGGACCGTCATATAGTCCTTCTCATATATGGATTCCAGGATATCGCGAATCGATTTCCGGATCGTCTCTGGCGTAATCCCCATGCGGGCGTTGTATGCGAGCTGAATCTTCCGGCGGCGTTCCGTCTCCGCCATCGCCTGACGCATGGCCTCGGTGACCCGGTCCGCGTAGAGAATGGCGGTGGCGTGAACGTTCCGGGCCGCCCGCCCGAAGGTCTGGATGAGGGAGGTCCGGGATCGGAGAAACCCCTCCTTGTCCGCGTCGAGGATGGCGACCAGGGAGACCTCCGGAATATCCATCCCCTCCCGCAGGAGGTTAATCCCCACAAGGACATCGTAGGTCCCCATCCGGAGGTGCCGGATGATGTCGATCCGCTCCAGGGTGTCGATGTCGGAGTGGAGATAGGCAACCTTGATCTCCAGGTCCTTGAGATACTCGGTCAGGTCCTCCGCCATGCGCTTGGTCAGGGTCGTCACGAGAACCCGCTCCCCCGCCCCGGCGCGTTTGCGGATCTCTCCGGTAAGGTCGTCCACCTGGTGTTTCGCGGGTCGCACGATAATCTCAGGATCGACAAGACCCGTGGGGCGGATGATCTGTTCCACCACGTGCTCTCCCGCCTTTTCCAGCTCATAGTCCGCAGGGGTGGCAGAGACATAGATGACCTGTGAAACCGCCTTCTCGAACTCCTCAAAGTTCAGCGGGCGGTTATCCAGAGCGGAGGGCAGCCGAAACCCGTACTCCACGAGGGTTTCCTTGCGGCTCCGGTCCCCGAAGTACATTCCCCGGATCTGGGGAATGGTCACGTGGCTTTCGTCGATCATGATGAGGGCGTTGGGTGGCAGGTAACTGAGCAGGGTGGGCGGAGGCTCCCCGGGGCACCGCCCCGTCAGGTGGCGGGAGTAGTTTTCAATGCCCTGACAGTAGCCAATCTCCTCCATCATCTCGAGGTCGTATAGGGTACGTTCCTCGATGCGCTGGGCCTCGATCAGCTTGTTCTGGGACTTGAAGAAGGCGATGCGCTGGGCCAGCTCCTCCCGAATCGCCCGAATCGCCTGTTCACGGGTGACCCGGGTGGTCACGTAGTGGCTTGCGGGAAAGATGGTCACACGCTCGAGCGACTCAAGCCGCTTGCCCGTGAGGGGGTCGATCTCGTAGAGCGCATCCACCTCGTCTCCGAACAGCTCGATCTGAATCGCCCGCTCGTATTCGTGGGCGGGCACCACCTCGATCACGTCTCCCCGGACCCGGAAATTTCCGCGGAACAGGTCATAATCGTTCCGCATGTAGTGAATCTCCACAAGCTTCCGGAGAATTTCCTCGCGCGTGATGGTCTGGCCCCGATCCAGGCAGAGAAGCAGGCCATAGTAGGCCTCCGGCGATCCCAGGCCGTAGATACACGAGACGCTCGCCACGATAATCACATCCTGACGGGTCAGGAGCGCCCGGGTCGCCGAATGACGCATCTTGTCGATGTCCTCGTTGATAGAGGAATCCTTGCTGATGTAGGTGTCCGTGTTTGGGAGGTACGCCTCGGGCTGGTAGTAGTCGTAATAACTGACGAAATACTCCACAGCGTTTTCCGGGAAAAGTGTTTTGAACTCGCCGTAAAGCTGCGCGGCCAGGGTCTTGTTGTGCGAGATGATGAGCGTGGGGCGGTTGACTTGCGCGATGACGTTGGCCATAGTGAAGGTTTTGCCGGACCCGGTCACCCCGAGAAGCACCTGGTGCGGTACCCCGGCACGCGTCCAATTCACCAGGGCCTTGATGGCCTTGGGCTGATCCCCTTCGGGTTTGAATTCCTGATGTAAGCTAAAGTTCATGGGGAAAAGGTATAAGATAGTGGGTAGTAGGTTGAAGGTTGAAGACAAGTGGCGGAGAGGATTTATTCCATTCGTTCGGTGCACCGCTGCGTGACCTGCCAACGACAAGGCCCGTCATGAGATACATACACATCATTCAAAAAAAGGGACAGGATCGCCGGAAGGGGGGCTATGGTTTTTTTCGGCTTCCTATCCCCCAGAGCCTTCTTCCTGCTCCTTCAGGCGCTTTTCCCAATAGTCGCGAAAGGCCTTTGCGTTCTTCCGGATCCACTGCTTCGCGGCCGTGTTACGCCCGATATCCCGTCCCAGGCGCTCACTCTCTTCCCACCGGTAGATCTGGATCGCCTCGATCTCTCTCCTGAGAACGTCCTGACGGGTCAAGCGCTTCCTCGATGGCATGTCCCAGCTCCTTCTACTCCTCAATCCATACCGGGGGGCGTTTCTCCAGAAACGCCTTCATCCCCTCCTGCGCGTCCGCCATCACAGCATTGGATGATATCACTTCCTTCGCGTAATGAAAAGCTTTCCGTTCCGGCATCTCAATCTGCTGATAAAAGGCCTGCTTGCCAATCGCCAGCACGAGAGAGCTGTATTGGGCAATCTTTCGCGCGAGCTGTAAAGTTTCCTCCTCCAGCTTCTCACGGGGAACCACCCGGTTGACCATTCCAGCCTCCATCGCCTCGCGTGCGCTGAGCATCTCCCCCGTCATCAGCATCTCGAGGGCCTTTTTGCGCCCCACCGAACGGGAAACCGCGACCATGGGGGTGGTGCAGAAGAGTCCAATCGTCACGCCCGGCGTGGCAAAACGCGCCCCTTCTTCCGCCACGACCAGGTCGCACGATGCGGCGAGCTGGCACCCGGCCGCCGTGGCGATACCGTGTACCTGGGCAATGACCGGCTGAGGAATCGTGTGCATCAACTCCATCAGGTCGATACAGGCCTGAAAGAGCGTCCGGATGCTGTTCAGGGGATGGTCCACCAGCTCCGTCAGGTCGTGTCCCGCGCAAAAGGCGACGCCCGCCCCTTTCAGGATCACCACCCGGGCTTCCTTTGTCTTGCCTATCCAGTCGAAGATTCCCTGAAGTTCCCGAAGAAGGGCGATGGAGAGGGCGTTGCGGCGCTCCGGACGGTTCAGGGTAATGATGCCGATTTCCTCTTCTATTTTGTACGTCAGGTACCGGTATGCCACGTTTCACTCCTTTTTATTTGACCCGCCAGGTCGTCCCCTCCGGGCCGTCTTCAAGAATAATCCCCTGGGACGCCAGCTCGTCCCGAATGGCGTCCGCCGTCTTGAAATCTCTCGCCTTCCGCGCGGCGGTCCGCAGGTCAATCTTCGCCTGAATCTCCTCCGGGCTCAGGGAAATCCGCTTTTTATCCAGCCCTTTCTGGGTTTCGAGAAAGGCCCCCGGTTCAGACTGAAACAGTCCAAACAGCCCTCCCAGTTCCCGAACCTTTTCCCTGACAGCGTGGACCCTGGCCCGGTTTGGTGACCCGCTGGCCTTTTCCGCCTGGTAGAGCTGATGGAGCTTGTGGATCATGGGATAGAGCGCGCCCAGCGCCCGAGGCGTATTCAGGTCATCGTCCATTGCCGCTTCCACCTCTTCAGATAGTTCCGCGATCTCTCCGGGAAGCTCCGCGTCGCTTCCGGCCACCTCTCCCGCCTCACTCAGCCAGCCATCCACCTCCTGAAGCGTCTTGTAAACCCGTTCCACGCTGACCCTGTTGCTCTCCAGGTAGGTGTCGTCAAAATTAATGGGACTGCGATAATGGGCGCTCAGCAGAAAGGCGCGCAAGACCTCCGGGTGGTACCGGTCCAGAATCTCCTGAATGGAGAGCACGTTTCCCAGGGATTTGGACATTTTCTCCGACCGGATGTTCACGAACCCGTTATGCACCCATGTGCGTACAAAAGGCTTGCCCGTCGCGGCCTCCGACTGGGCGATTTCGTTCTCGTGGTGCGGGAAAATCAGGTCTTTCCCGCCCCCGTGGATGTCAAAGGTCTCCCCCAGGAGAGACATGCTCATGGCGGAACACTCGATGTGCCAACCAGGCCGACCCTTTCCCCACGGGCTGTCCCAGGCGGGTTCCCCCGGTTTGCTCGCCTTCCACAGGGCGAAATCGAGGGGATCTTTTTTCCTCTCGTCCACGGCGATGCGGGCACCCGATTTCAACTCCTCGATATTCTTTTTGGAAAGTTTGCCGTATTCCGGAAATTTCGAAACGGCATAATAGACGTCTCCGTCCACCTCGTAGGCGACTCCCTTCTCCTCAAGGGTCTTGACCAGGCGGATGATTTCCCCGATATGCTCCGTCGCCCGGGGCTCATGGGTGGGACGCAGAATGCCGAGAGGGTCGGTGTCTTCGTAAAAACAGGCGATATTTTCCTCTGAGAGCTCCTTTGTGGAGATCCCCCGCTCATTGGCCCGTTTGATAATCTTGTCATCCACATCCGTGAAGTTTCTGACGTAGGTGACCTCGTACCCCTTGTGCCGCAGATAGCGGAACAGGGTGTCGAAAACGATGAGGGAACGGGCGTGCCCGATGTGGCAGCGGTCGTACACGGTTACGCCACACACGTACATCCCCACCCGATTGTCATGAAGCGGGGTGAAGGGCTCTTTTTTGCCCGTCAGCGAATTGTACAAAGTTAAACTCATAACCTCTCCAATACACGCGCGATTCTGTTCAAGACCTCGTCCTTTCCCAGAATGGGAATAATCTTCACCAGCTCCGGGCCATGATCCTGGCCTGTCAGGGCCCGCCGCAAGGTCATGAAAAAGGGGCGTCCTTTCTGGCCGGAGCGTTTCATGGCGGCTTTCGCGGCCCGGATATAGCCCTCTTCATCAAGGATTTCCACTTGTTTACACGTTTCAGCGAAAATTTCAAGAATGTTGCGGGCTGTTTCCCGATCCGTCCCGCCATCCGGTTGCCACTCCCGCACCTCGTGCCGCGTAAATATCTCGAAAACGGGCCTGAAGTCCGTCAGAAGATGGGCGTTGTCCCTGCCACACGCCACAATCGCCCGAACCTTTTCCGGGCCCAGTTTGTCAGCCACGCCCCACGCCTCCAGGAACGGCTTCAGGGCCCCGAGCAGCCTGTCAGGCGGAAGCTCGCGTATAAAACGGCCATTGATCCACAGAAGTTTCTTATGATCAAACACGGCCGTTCCCTTGGAAACCTGACTGAGGTCAAACGCCTCGACAATCTCATCCATCCCCTTCAGGGGACCATCCGACGCCACGATGCCTCCCAACCCCACCAGGTAGAACACCAGCGCCTCCGGAAGATATCCCTCCCGCCTGAACTGGGAAACCGCCGTCGCCCCATGACGTTTCGACAGACGCTTGCCGTCCACGCCCAGGATCAGCGGATGGTGAGCGTACAGAGGAGGCCGCAGCTCGAGGGCGTGATAAAGGAGAATCTGCTTGGGCGTGTTGGAAATATGGTCGTCCCCGCGAACCACATGGGTCACCCCCATTTTCGCGTCATCCACCACCACGGCCCAGTTGTATGATGCCATCCCGTTGGACCGCATCAGGATGAAGTCGGAAATGGTATCGGAGGAGAACGTAATCTCCCCGTGGATGATATCCTGGAAAGAGACCGTCTCCCCCTCCGGCACCCTGAAACGAATGGTGTGGGGACGGCCCTCAGCGAGATAGCGGGCCCGCTCCTCGTCGCTCAGGCGGCGACAGCGTCCGTCGTAGCCGGGGGGGTGCCCCCGCTTCATCTGTTCCTGCCGGCGGGCCTCCAGTTCCGCTTCTGTGCAGAAACAGGGATAAGCCTTCCCCTCAGTCACAAGCTGACGCGCCAGCTCCCGGTACAGGCGCACCCGTTCCGTCTGCCGGTATGGCCCTCGGTCTCCACCGATATCGGGACCCTCATCCCAACGAATTCCCATCCACCGGAGGCTTTCCATAATCTCCGTCTCGAATCTTTCTTCCGAACGCTCCAGGTCCGTGTCCTCCAACCGGAGAATCAGCCTTCCGCCCTCCTTGCGGGCGTAGAGAAAATTGAACAGGGCCGTCCGGGCGTTTCCGATATGCAGCGATCCCGTGGGGCTGGGGGCGAACCGGACCCGCACGCGGGGACCGTCAGTCTGTTTCTTCTTCATGTGAATCTTCCTTTTCCAGCAGCACCACCGCCATGGCGGCGATGCCTTCTTTTCTGCCAAGCGACCCGATCCCTTCGTGGGTCTTCGCCTTGATATTTACCCGCGAAACAGTTATCCCGAAAAAAGAGGCGAGGGCTTCTCGCATTCGAGGGATGAAACCAGACAGCTTAGGCGCCTGCGCGATGACCGTGGCATCCAGGTTCAACAGGGTAAACCGGTCGCCCTTCAGCCTCTCCAGCAGCTCCGCGCAGAGCTCGGCCCCTGATTTTCCCTCGTATGTCGGGTCCGTATCCGGGAAAAAACTTCCGATATCCCCCTTCCCGAGGGCGCCAATCACGGCGTCGATCACGGCGTGGGTCAGGGCATCCCCATCCGAGTGTCCCAGCAACCCTTTTTCATAGGGGATTTCCACACCTCCCAGGATCAGGGGGCGATCCGGCACCAGCCGGTGGACGTCGTAACCGATTCCGACCCGCAGGCTCATGACTTCCTCCGACCTTCGCGGCCCGGAGACGCGTTCATTCCGGAAAGAATCGCCTCGCCCACCCTCAGGTCCTCCGGTTCCGTTATCTTGATGTTCCAGCGGCTTCCCTCGATCACCTTCACCGGGTATCCCAGCCGCTCCATGAGGGCGGCATCGTCCGGCGCCTCCCATCCCGCACCTTCGGCCGTCTCGTGCGCCTCGATGATCAAACGCGTCTGAAACATCTGGGGTGTCTGTGCCATCGTAAGGGAATATCGCGGCAGGGTGCGCGCCACAAAAGAGCGGCCTGAGGACCGCTTGATGGTGTCCGTCGGGGGAACCCCCACGATAACGGCGGGGAAACGTTCCAACCATTCCTGTCCCTCTTTCAGCCAGCGCGGGTCGAAAAAGGGGCGCACGGCGTCGTGAATCGCCACGAAGGGGAACCGGCTCGCGTCCACTGTCCGGAGCCCCTCGCGCACGGAGTCCCGCCGTGTTTTCCCCCCCGCGACAACGCGCGTAAGCCTGGGCACCGGGAATTCAGGCAGGATTGACGTGTTAAAAAAAGGGATCCGCGCCTCCGGGAGGACCAAAATCATCTCCCCTACCAGCGGGGACGCGCCAAATCGCCTCAGGGTGTGAATCAGAACGGGAATCCCACCCAGAGGTTGAAACTGCTTGGGAACCGGCCCGCCGAACCGCCGCCCAGCCCCTCCGGCAACCACCACGACGGAGAAAAGGGGCGCGTCAGACGATGTCATTGGACGGAGACTTTCCGTTGGGATAATAATATTCTCCCGAACCCGCGGCGTGCTCTTTCAGTTTTGTGAAAATCATCCTGCCAGCCGTGGTCTGCAGCACGCTGGTCACCACCACATCCACCTTCTTGCCGATGAGGTGACGCGCGTCATCCACCACGACCATGGTTCCGTCATCCAGGTAGGCCACACCCTGGCGCGGCTCCCGGCCTTCCTTCAAAATGCGGATGGTCATCTGCTCTCCCGGCAGGACCACGGGCTTCAGGGCATTCGCGAGGTCGTTGATATTCAGAACCTTAATTCCCTGCAGCTCCGCCACCTTGTTGAGGTTGAAGTCATTGGTGACAATTTTCCCCCCAATCTTCTGGGCCAGCGCGATCAGCTTGGTATCCACCTCTTTGATTTTCGGAAAATCGTCGTCCACGATCTTGACTTCGATCTCCATGGTCTTCTTCTGCATCCGTTTCAGGATATCCAGGCCCCGCCGCCCACGGGTGCGTTTGATGGGATCGGTCGAGTCCGCGATCCGCTGCAGTTCCTGGAGAACGAACTGCGGAATGACAAAGATCCCTTCAATAAAACCCGTTTCGCAAATATCGGCGATCCGCCCATCGATGATGGAACTTGTGTCGATAATCTTGTTCTGGTTGCCTGTGGGGGCCTGCCCCGGAAAGCGGACAAATTCACTGACGTTAAACTCCCGCCCTTTGGATACCCCCAAAACCAGGCCCAGATAGCAGATTATCGCCACGATGGGCAGGTAGATAAAAAAGGAATTCTTGTACGTGATGTAGTTGAAAAAGACTGCCTTGATAAAGAAGTTCGCGATAATCAGGCTCAGCAGGAGCCCCGTGATCCCGCCGATAATCACCCTCGGAGGGGATTTCCGGATATATTTTTCAAAGAAAATGACCAGCAGGGAAATAATCAGGCAGATCAGCGCCCCCACGACGGCGTACGGAAGGGAATGAAAGATATCATACCCGATATAAAACCCGCTCATTGCGCAGATAATGATAAGAAATGAATTTAAAATAATCATACAGCTCCTCCTTTCCGTGGGGAGTTACGGGAAAAAACGTGATAGGGGAAAACAGGAATTAGCAGAAAATCTCTTTGATTTCTTTCAGAACTTTCGTCTCCGCCTCTTGCTTCGCCAAGGCGATTTCCTTCACCAGCAGGCTTCGCGCCGTATCCAGCATCTTTTTCTCGCCAAATGAGAGGTCTTTGTCCAGTTTCAGGACATACAGGTCTCTCAACACCTCGGCAATTTCGAAGACGGATCCGCTGTTAATCTTTTCGGTGTACTCCCGGTGCCTCCGATTCCATGTTTGCGTGTCCTCAACGTTATGATTCCGGTCTTTCAGGATATCATAGATTTTTTCAATATCACTCTGAGGGGTAATCTTCCTCAGGCCGACCGACTGGGAGTTGTCGACGGGCACCATCACCTTCATGTCGGAATCGACAATCCTTAAAATATAAAAGTCCTGTGACGTCCCGGATATGGTCCGCGACTCGATTGAAACGATTTCTCCGATTCCATGCCCTGGATAAACAATCTTTTCCCCTATCTGAAACATCATAACTCCTCCAGCTATAACCATAGCCAGTTTATATTTTCTTTATACCAAATTTTTAAACAAAACACAACTTCAATGAAATGGGCTGTTTCACGCCTTCCGGCCACGGAAAACGGCGCCTTTTCCTGCCTGGTCTCGACACCCTGGCACGGCAGGACACGGGTTATACCCGCACCGGAACATGACGCGCTTTCAGGTATGCCTTTGCTTCCCGGATGGAATAGTTTCTAAAGTGGAAAATGGACGCGGCCAATACCGCGTCGGCTCCGCCCTCCACGATCCCTTCATAGAGGTGCTGAAGCGTGCCGACCCCGCCCGAAGCGATGACCGGAATGGAGACCGCCTCCACAACCTGGCGGGTCAGGGTCAGGTCGTACCCATTGCGCGTGCCGTCCCGGTCCATGCTGGTCAGGAGAATTTCCCCGGCTCCCAGGTCCGCCATCCGCCGGCACCAGCCGATCGCCTCGATGCCGGTTGGTTTGCGCCCCCCATGGGTAAAAACCTCATAATGGTCCTCTTGCCACTTGGCATCAACCGCCACCACGATACACTGGCTGCCAAACTTTCTCGAGGCCTCCGAGACCAGCTCCGGGCGGGACACGGCGGCCGTGTTGATGGAAACCTTGTCCGCCCCCGCCAGCAGGAGTTTCCGGATGTCGTCAAGGGTCCGCACGCCCCCGCCTACGGTCAGAGGCATAAAAACGGCTTCAGCCGTTCGTGTCACGACATTGTAAAAAATCTCGCGCCCTTCGTGAGAGGCGGTGATATCCAGGTACGTCAGTTCGTCGGCGCCCTCTTCATCATAGAACCGGGCGTGCCGGACGGGGTCCCCCGCCTCAACGAGGTTCACGAAATTGACCCCCTTCACCACCTGCCCATTCCTCACGTCCAGGCAGGGGATAATTCTCTTCGCTAACACGCCGGGTCTCCCAGAATGTTCGTGGCTTCCTGAAGGGTAAAGCGGCGTTCATACAATGCCCGACCGATGATCACGCCCAGAAACGCCTTTCCCGCCTCCGCCTCCACCTGTTTGAGGGCCTTCAGATCCTGGAGGCTTCCTACGCCGCCGGAGGCGATCACGGGGCGCGCGCTCGTTTCAAGCACCTCCCGCAGGGCCTGAAGGTTGGGTCCTTCCTGGGTGCCATCGCGGCCCACATCGGTATGAATCACGGCAAAGACAGGGAGCTGGCCGAACCGGTCCACCCAGGTTGTCACGTCATCTCCGGTGGATTCAAGCCATCCCCTGACCACGACGCGTCCGTTCCGGGTGTCCAGCGCGACCGCAATTCGCCCGGGGAAGCGGTTGGCCGCCTGTTCCAGCAGGCCCGCCTCCAGAAAGGCTGACGTGCCCACGATCACCGTGTGCACACCCGCGTTCAGGTAAGATGCCATTTCCTCGAGGGTGCGAATCCCTCCCCCCACTTCAACGGGAACGGAAACCGCTTCCACGATACGCTGAATAACCGCGCGATGAACCGGGTATCCCTGAACCGCGCCGTCCAGGTCTACCACATGAAGCCGCCGGGCACCCGCCGATTCCCACTTTCGGGCCATGGCCACCGGGTTCTGACCGTAAACGGTTTCCTGCTGAAGGTCTCCCTTCATCAGGCGGACACATCGGCCATCTTTCAGATCAATCGCCGGGATAGGGATCATTCAGGCTCCGGAAAGTTGTCCAGGAGGGTATTCATCCCGTCATACGCCAGCCGCTGGGCCGTCACCCATTTTCCTTTCCGTTTCAGGAAGCGTCCGATATTCGAAACATCCTCGCTCAAAGGCTCTTGAATCTCTCTGTAACTGTCCTTCCACAGAATCCGTCCCGTTTTCCCGTCAACAAGGTGAAGGCTGAAAGAGACGGCTGCCGGTTTTTCCACGCCGTACGCGCTTCCTTCCCGCGCCCTGTATTCAAACACCACACCGATCACGACGAGCCTGGCCTTCAACCGGGCAGACAGCTCCTTGGCCGCCTCGATCGGATAGGTTTTGACCTTTTTTTCTCCCACCTTCAGGATTTCCTCCTGAACATTACTCATGGGGACCACCTTGTATCCCCTTCGCTGTAATCCCACCACCAGCATGTCGGTCAGCGTCCCCCTGGCGTCAGGCAAAATGGGCCCCGCAGGATTATTCTTGCCACACACGGGACACGCCACGATGGAGCCTTCTCCCCGAACGGCATAGAAGGGCAACACCACCAGTCGGGTGGAGAAGAGACTGGCCGGCAGGGTCGTGTACGGATGACTGCCACCGGAACAACCCATCACGAAGAGCAGGGCTGCCGAAAGGGTTATCACTCTCCAGGTTTTCATCAATTTTTTCATCATCCCCCTCCCTGGCCATGACAAGGTTTTTTATTTTGTATAGCACACTTTCGCGTCTTTGAGAAACTGGGCGATCCCCCTGTCCGTCAGGGGATGCAGGAGCATCTGGTCAATCACCTTGGGAGGAATGGTGATGACATCCACGCCGGCGCGCGCCGCCTCCACCACATGGATGGGGTGCCGGATACTCGCCGCCATCACTTCACAGTCCCATTCGGGATACTGGTTCAGAACCGTGGTGATGTCGTAGAGGAGCGAGGTCCCGTCGCTGGCGATATCGTCCAGCCGTCCCACGAAGGGACAGAGGTACCGCGCCCCCGCCTTGGCCGCCAGAATGGCCTGGGGAACGGAAAAGATGAGAGTCACGGTGGTGGGAATTCCCTCCTCGGAGAGGCGCCACACGGCCCGGAGTCCCTCCCGGTCCATGGGAATCTTGATGACGATCTGCTCGCCCCACTGCCGGATCCGGCGTGCCTCGTCCAGGATCCCCTCCGCCGTTGTGGCGGTCACCTCCGCGTTCACGGGCCCCTCGACCAGCTGGCAGATATCCCGAATTACCTCCTCAAACGCGCGGCCCGTCCTGGCAATCAGCGTGGGGTTCGTGGTAATCCCGTCCACCAGCCCCATTTCCCGCATTTCCCTGATGACTTCTGTGTCCGCTGTATCCAGAAAAATCTTCACGACGTAATCTCCTCCTCCCATTGTTTTAAAAGCTTCTCGACAACCTGCCGGTAGTCCCCCCGGCTTTTCAGAAACCAGTTGGCGATTTCCCGGACCGCCCCGTCACCCGCGCGCCGCTTTGTGACATACGCGGCGTAGCGTTTCACCTCGTCGTCCCCGTCCCGGACGCTCACGGGAATGGCGACCCGCTTCAGAATAGGAATGTCCTGGACATCGTCCCCCACGTAGAGCACCTCGCCATCCTCGAACCCGTAGCGCTCCTTCAGATAGGCGTAGCCCTTCAGCTTGTTACTGCTGCCTTGGTACACCATATCGATTCCCAGCTCCTTGCTTCGGAGGGTGACGGCCTCGGACGTCCTCCCCGTGAGGATGCCCACCCGCAGCCCCGCCACCCGGAGCAGGGTAATCCCCATCCCGTCATGAACATGAAACCGCTTGAATTCCATCTCCTGGCTCCCCAGGTAGATCCCGCCACCCGTGAGAACCCCGTCCACGTCCATCAGGAAAACAGTGACCCGGCCAAACGGAAGCGCGCGCTCAGTCATTACCGTCTCCCCAGGACCGGACCAGGTCCGAGAGGGCCTTGGCCTGCTTCAGCAGAGGCTTAAGGCGGTTCAGGGGAATCATGCTGGCAGCGTCGCAGAGGGCCTCTTCCACGCACGGGTGCGTTTCAAGAAACAGGGCGTCACACCCCGCCGCCACCCCCGCGTGAACCAGCGTGGGGACAAACCCGGGCTGTCCCCCGCCCGGATCCTTGCTGGGTATTCCGTAGATCCGGATGATGTGGGTCGCGTCGAAAACCACCGGGTATCCCAGCGACCGCATGATGGGAATGGCCCGCATGTCCGCCACCAGTTGATAATATCCGAAACAGGTCCCCCGTTCCGTCAGGAGAATCTGGTCGTTTCCCACGCTGTTGAGCTTGTTGATGGGGCTTTTCATACCATCCGGCGCGAGAAACTGCCCCTTTTTCACGTTAACGGGCTTCCCCGTCTTTCCCGCGGCGAGCAAAAGGCTCGTCTGCTGGCAGAGAAAAGCGGGAATCTGAATGACATCCAGCACCTCCGCCGCGGCCGGGATATCCGTTTCCCGGTGCACGTCGGAAAGAATGGGAACATCGAAGGACTGCCGCACCTTTTCCAGAATCTTCAGGCCTTTTTCAATCCCGGGGCCCCGGTAATTCTCGGCGGTGCTCCGGTTGTCTTTTTCAAAGGAAGACTTGTAGATGAGGGGAATCCCCAGCTCATCGGCCATCTCTTTGAGGGATTCCGCCGTTTTTAGGGCGATTTCCTCCGTCTCAATCACGCAGGGGCCGGAGATGAGGACCAGCGGATGCCCCGCGCCAATAGGGATAGAACGCACCGTGACGGTTTTCAATCGGTCAAAACCTCCTTTCCAACCCATTCGCCGAAGTTTCTCAGCAGGGTCAACCCGACCTTCTGGCTCTTTTCTGGATGAAACTGAACGGCAAAAAGGTTCTCCCGGGCGACCGCGGAGGCAAAGGAAACGCCATACGCCGTCCGCCCGGCGACCACCGACGGGTCCTCCGGGACGCCGTAGTAGGAGTGGACGAAATAGAAATAGCTCTCATCCGGGATGCCCTTCCAGAACGGCACCGTGGCGGGGCCCTGCCGCACCTCGTTCCATCCCATGTGGGGAACCTTTATCCTGTTGCCCGCTTCGTCCGCCAGGCCCTCGGAAAAACGCACCACCCTGCCGGGAATCACGTTCAAACCCGGGTGGGTGCCGTGCTCCTCGCTGACCCCATACAGAATCTGCAGACCGATACAGATGCCCAGGTAGGGCGTTCCGCTTCGAATGGCCTTTAGGATGGCGGGAAGAAGGTCCCTTCGCCGCAAGGTTTCCATGCAATCGTCAAAGGCCCCCTGTCCCGGAACGACCAGCGCGGCCGCCCGGGAAACCTCTTCCGGGGTGTGAACCACCCGCGCCCGGATTCCAACGGTCTCCAGCGCCCTGAAAACGCTGTGCAGGTTGCCCCTGCCGTAATCGACCACCGCCACGAATGCGGGCATCAAAGAACCCCTTTCGTGGAAGGAATGCCGGAGTGTCGGGGGCTCAGGCTGGTCGCGGCGCCGAGGGCACGGGCGAATCCCTTGAAAACTGCTTCCGCGATATGATGCCCGTTTCGGCCGCAGAGTTTATGGATATGCAGGGTCATTCCGGCGTTCTGGCTCACCGCGCGGAAGAATTCCTCCAGGAGCTCCATGTCGAACGTGCCGGTTTTCTGGCTTGGAAATGACACCTCATAACAGAGATAGGGGCGGTTCGACAGGTCCAGATACACGCCGGCCAGGGCCTCGTCCATAGGAAGTGTCGCCTCCCCAAAGCGGGTAATTCCCTTGCGATCCCCCAGAGCCTTTGAAATCGCCTGTCCCAGAACGATGCCGATATCCTCCACCGTGTGGTGGCCATCCACCTCCAGATCCCCGGTTGCCTGGAGATCCAGATCGAAACCGCCGTGCGCGGCAAACAGGGTCAGCATGTGGTCCAGGAAGGGAATGCCGGAGCTGATGGCACTCCTGCCCGATCCGTCCAGGTTCAGGGACAGAGAGATATCCGTTTCTTTTGTCGTTCGTTTCACGGTTGCGGTTCGTTCCATAAAAAGCCCCCTCTTGTTACGGGTTTTCACGCCTTTACGCGCTGGATGTCCGCCCCCACGGCCCGGAGCTTTTCCTCCATGCGCTCGTAACCCCGATCCAAGTGATAGATTCTGGAAATTTCTGTCGTGCCATTCGCCGCCAGACCCGCCAGGACCAGGGAGGCACTGGCCCGAAGGTCCGTCGCCATCACCGGCGCGCCGCTGAGCTCCCCCAGCCCCCGGACAATGGCGCTGTGCCCTTCCACCTGGATATCCGCCCCCATCCGTTTCAACTCGCTCACATGCATGAACCGGTTTTCGAAGACGGTCTCGGAGATGACACTCAGCCCGTTCGCGAAGCACATCATGGCCATGAGTTGGGCCTGGACATCCGTGGGAAAGCCCGGATACGGCAGGGTCTTGGCGTCCACACTCTTGATAGGCCCCGTAATGAGGCATCGGATCCCTCCATTCTCCTGGTGGATTTCCATCCCGGCCTCGCGAAGCTTGTCGATGACGGCGGTGAGATGTTCGGCCCTGGCCCCCCTGAGAAGGAGGTTTCCCCGCGTCATCCCGGCCGCCACCATGTATGTGGCCGCCTCCACCCGATCCGGCATGATGGTGTATTCCGTCCCGTGAAGCGCCCCGACCCCCTCGATCACGAGGGTCTTCGTGCCGAGGCCGGAGATACGCCCCCCCATCCGGTTGATGAAATTCCCAACCTCAACCACCTCGGGCTCCCGGGCGGCATTCTCGATCACCGTCGTTCCTTCCGCCAGCGCCGCGGCCATCATCAGGTTTTCCGTCCCGGTCACCGTGGGCAGGGGCAAATCGATCGTGGTGCCTACCAGCTTCTCCGCCCTGGCGTGGATATAGCCATGTTCCAGCTCGATTTCCGCCCCCAGGGCCTGAAAGCCATCCAGATGAAGGTTGATCGGGCGGGTGCCGATGGCGCACCCCCCGGGGAGGGAAACCTTCGCCTCATGCGCCCGCGCGAGCAGGGGCCCCAGGACGAGAATGGATGCCCGCATGGTTCGGACGAGATCATAAGGCGCCTCGATGGTATCGAGAGATTCCGCCTGGACAAGGGCCTCCGCCCCCTTCCGCTCCACCCGGATTCCCATGTTCCGCAGGAGCTTTTCCACGGTATTGATGTCCCGCAAGGCAGGGACATTCCGCAGGCGGATGGGGTCCCGGGTCAGCAGGGCCGCCATGAACAGGGGAAGCGCCGCGTTTTTGGCCCCTCCGATCTGGACCTCTCCAATGAGGCGCGCCCCTCCTCTGATAATCATTTTATCCATTCAATTCCTCCAGGCTGAAACCACGCGGGGATGCCCCGAAAGGTCCCGATCCAGGCAAATATCGTGAAAGGCACCGGTGCGGTTCATGAGGGCAATCACCGCCTCATCCTGATCCGGCGCGATCTCCGTCGCGAAGAGCCCCCCGGAGCTGAGGTATGCCGGGCACGCCTCAATGAGTCTTCGCAAGACCTTCAGCCCGTCGTCTCCCCCATCCAGCGCCCGGACGGGCTCGAAATCCCGGATTCCCGCGGGTAAACCGGCCAGGTCCCCACGGCGCACATAAGGGGGATTTGAAACGATCAGGTCAAAGATCCGGTCGGGGCGAAAGGCCGAGAAAAGGTCGGCGCAGACAAGAAAAAAAGAACCATTCTCCGCGTTTCTCCGGCAGTTTATCGCGGACACGGCAAGGGCACCGGGGTCGATATCCACGAGATACGCCCGCGCGTTGACAAAGGTCGAAATGGCCAGCGCGAGGGCGCCGCTCCCGCACCCCATATCGGCCAGGGCGCGCGGCGAGGCAGGGCCCTTTTCCTCCAGGCGTTTCTTGACGACCTCCACCACCGTCTCCGTCTCGGGGCGCGGAATCAGGACCCGGCGGTCCACATGAAAGGTCAGGCTCCAGAACTCCTTCTTGCCCCGGATATAGGAGACCGGTTCCCCGCCGATCCGCCTCTTGATAAGGGCACGGTACCGGGCGCGTTCTTCCTCAGTCAGGGGCTGGTCAAAATGGGTGTAAAGGGTAATCCGATCGACCGAAAGCACTTCCGACAGCAGCACCTCCGCGTCCAGGCGCGGGGTCGGAATCCCGTTCTTCCTGAAATAATCCGCTGTCCAGTTCAGGGCGTCCATAATGGTCCACTGGGTGGTGTCACGCATCTTCCGCGCCATCATAACCGGCTTTCAGGCGTTCCGCTTCGAAATGTGCGGTAAGGGGCTCGATCAGTTGAGACAGTTCTCCCTCCAGAATAGCATCGAGCTTGTAAAGGGTCAGTCCAATCCGATGATCCGTCACGCGGTTCTGCGGGTAATTGTAGGTCCGGATTCTCTCGCTTCTGTCTCCCGTCCCCACCATGCTCCGCCTTTTTTCGGAAATCTCTCGATGCTGCTCCTGCTCCATGCGGTCAAGCAGGCGGGCGCGAAGCACCTTCATCGCCTTTGCCTTGTTTTTGTGCTGGGACTTCTCGTCCTGACACGTCACCACGATGCCGGTTGGTTTATGGGTAATCCGCACAGCAGAGTCCGTGGTGTTTACATGCTGTCCGCCCGGCCCGGAAGAACGGTACACATCGATTTCCAGGTCCGTGGGGTCAATTTCGACATCGACCTCTTCCGCTTCAGGCAGAACCGCCACAGTCACGGCTGAGGTGTGGATTCTTCCCTGGGATTCCGTCTCCGGAACCCGCTGCACCCGGTGCACGCCGGACTCATATTTAAGCTGGCTGTACGCCCCCTTTCCCTCGACAAGGAAGATGACCTCCTTGAATCCCCCGATCCCCGTCACGTTCTGGCTGAGCATGTCCACCTTCCAGCGATTCTTCTCGGCGAACCGGGAATACATGCGGAAAAGCTCCGCGGCGAACAGGGCCGCCTCTTCCCCGCCGGTTCCGGCACGGATTTCCATCACGATGTTTTTCTCATCGTTCGGGTCCTTGGGCAGCAGCGCGCGCTGGATGGCTTCCGTAACCTGTTTCAACTCCTCCTGGAGGTTGCGGATCTCCTCATGCGCCAGTTCCCGCACCTCGTCATCCGGATCATGAAGAAGCTCTTTATTTTCCTCGAGTTGGGTATCCAGGGATTTCTTTTTCTGGAATAGCTCCACGATCTTGGACAGTTCCGCGTGCTCCTTGGCGTAGCGGGTGTACTGGGTGCGGTCGTTTATGACCTCCCGCCTGCTCAACTCAGCGGACAGGGTGTCATACCGTTCCTGCAGCTCTTCCAGCTTTTGATCGAGGCTAAATTTGGGCATAAAGATATCCCTTTGAAGCGCTAAAGATTCTTAAAAAAGCGCCTGACCGTCCGAATCTTACCGCATGTCATGGCGCCTTCCGGACACGGGCCGGACACGCAGGCCGGTCCCGCCTTCTCAAACAGCGTGGGGGCAACCGTTTTCACCCGTTTCAACATCTCGATCGCCAGATTCCTGATCTCCCACTGGGCGCGGTTGCAGCAGCGCAGGCGGAAAAAGTATCGAAGCTCCCGGGCGTTCATGGTCAGGATCAGCTTTGTCTCCGCGGCGTTCGGCAGGACGAAACGGGCGTCTTCCTGTGACGCCTCTCCCTGATCTCCGAGAAGCCGGTTCCACTCGTCATACCAGCCCTGGATCTCCCGCATCTGCCGGTCAAATCGCTCCACATACGCGTCACCCAGCGCCCTGATGCGGGGAGGTATGACGTAATTGAAGACCCCATCCCGGCTCTGCCCCGATGTCTTTCCCACGTACCGCTGGCTCTGAACGGAAAAGCTGGCAATCCGGTGGCGGGTCAGTTGGGCCAGAAGGCTCCTGGAAACGCCCTCCACGCCAAACGTAAAGCTGGCGTGCTCGATGGGTGAAAAATGCCCAAACGCCATCAGTTTCCGGATGAAGGCGGATTCCTCCCCTGCCCTGAAAGAGTGGGCAAGTGAGGAAATATCCGTATCGGTGTAACAGAGTCGGGCCGCCAGAGCGATGGTTTTTTCTGGCTCAGGTGTCCACTTCAGAAGTTCAACTTGAAGGCCGACTTCTCCCATCTTTTCATTGTGCGGGAGCCGAAGCCTTTTTCTGCGGCATCTTGATGTCGCCGTATTTTCTTCTGAACTTCTCTATCTTGCCGGCCGAGTCAACAATCTTCTGCTTGCCGGTAAAAAACGGATGACACTGAGAACAGATTTCTATATGAATCTCTTTCTTTGTGGAAAGAGTCTTGAATTCGGCGCCACAACTGCACTTGACCGTTACGTCATAAAGTTCCGGGTGAATCCCCTTTTTCATTGAGATGTTTCCTCCTTTTTCACTATCCTTACGGAACGTGAGATATTATCAGACTTATGGATAAAAATCAACCGAACTTTCAGCGCGGCGTCAAGATTTTCAAATGACAAAGTCCTTAAAAGCCATTCCGGGGGTTTTAGCGATACATCAGGTAACACGCCACGCGCTCCGGAAGGGACAAGGGGCTCATGGCGAAAAAGGCCGCGGGGAAAGGATTGGTATCCCCTTCAAGGATGAAGACGGGGCTTCCGGCCTCCCTTTTGCAGACAATCTTTCCGTCTTCGGGCACGACGGTATACGTGGCGCTCGCGTCCCTGTTGGTAACGATAACCTTATCGGGCTCAATCTTCATCATCGCCAGTTCCGTTCCCGTTCCCGTCTTGATTTTATACAGAAAGCCCGCCTTCAGGATAAAATGCAGCAGGTTTCCCTGCAAATCCCTGACCTTGATTTTCGTACCAAAACGTTTGACCAGAATCCCCTGATGGCTTCCTTCGCTGTATAATTTCAGTCGCTTGCCCTTTTTCAGGACGTCGAACCGGTATTCCTCTCCCCGAATGAGAACAGTCCCATCCCCATTCACAACGACAACAGATTCTCCCCCCGTCTTCAAGACGATCTTTTCCGCGGCGCTGGGGGTGGCCCCGAAAACGCCCATCAGGAAAAGGAATCCGAGAAAAAACAAAACAATGGCGGGTAATCTTTGACCTTTTTTCATGGCGTACCCCTCCTTTATATCCCAACCGTAGCAGACACCAGCCGCTTCGTAAAGACACGTCAAAGAATCTGAAGAAGGAGGTGGCCTGCCTCGGGAGGGGGGGGATCGAGGCAGGCCAGTTGAAGGGGAAGAAGGAGGAGAAGGAAAGGAGCCGAATGAATGTTACCGTGACATCAGTTTTTTAATCAGATGCCCCTGGCTGGTCGGTGTCCACTCCACGATGACCCTTTCCCCAACTTTGAAGTCACCGAGCGTGGCCTTTTTATCACCCTTTTTCAACACCGCGTTTTTGGCCAGGGGACCCGCCACGGTAAAGATGTCATTTCTGGTAATGGGCACATTAATCACAACTGTGTTGTCCGGTATATCGATGGCGGTAATCTTCCCTTCCATCTTGTAAAGTCTTGGTGCCGCCATCGCCGCAGTCGCCAGGCTGATAACCATCAGGCAGATCATTGTGCCCCACGCAACCCTGTTTTTTATGAGACGAGATGTTTTCATTTTATCCCTCCCTAAGCCACTTTCTGGTGTGCGGCTTAATCGGTCCCCTTCTGGAGGACGACATAAATGTTCGCGTCACCTCTCTTGATCAGCAGGAGCAGGCTCTTCTCGTTTTTCGCGGCACCCAGGGCCTTGAGGTAATCCCGCACGTTCCTGACCTTTTTCCGGTTCACCTCGAGGATGATGTCACCGTGCCGCAAACCGGCTTCCGCCGCAGGGCTGTCTGGCAGGACACGGGTGATGATAACCCCGCCCTCACTGGCGTTCATGCCAAAGCGCTGCGCCAGTTCTGGGGTCAGGTTCTGAACCGCGAGCCCCCATGCCTTCCGGGCTTCATTTGCCTGCGCGATTTTTCCCTCGTGAAGCGTTCCGATCTTGACTTTCAGGGTCTTCTGCTTCCCATCGCGAATGATCGTGACCGGAACCACGGACCCGGGTTGGGTTTCCGCCACGAGCCGTGAAATCTCATACGCGTTTCTGACTCGCTTGCCATTGAAGGAGATGATGATGTCTCCATGCTCCAAACCCGCCTTTTCCGCCGGGCTTTTCGGGAAAACGCTTGAGATCAGGACGCCTTCCGCGTTCTTGAGCCCAAAGGATTTAGCAAGTTCCGGCGTAACATCCTGAACCTCCACGCCAAGCCAGCCACGCACGACCTTGCCCTTTTTGAGCTGTGGCAGCAGGTTCTTCGCTATATTGATAGGGATGGCAAATCCGATATTCTGGCCCCTGTTCAGGATGGCCGTGTTGATACCGATTACCTCTCCCTTCATGTCAAAGAGGGGGCCGCCGCTGTTCCCCGGATTGATCGCCGCGTCTGTCTGCAGGAAGTCATCATAAGGTCCTTCACCAATCACACGCCCCTTCGCGCTGATAATGCCCGCGGTGACCGTCTGTCCGAGGCCGAAGGGATTCCCAACAGCCACGACCCAATCCCCCACCCTGATCTTGTCGGAATCTCCCAGTTTAAGCGGTTTCGGGAAATCCTTGTCAGGGGTTACCTTAATCAGGGCGAGATCCGTCTTGGGGTCTCTCCCGATAATCTTCGCCTTGTACTCTTTCCCGCTATCGAGTTTGATTTTGATGGAGGTCGCGTTTGCCACCACATGGTTGTTCGTGAGAATCAACCCGTCTGAGCTGATGACAAACCCCGACCCCAACGCGTACACCTTCATCCTGACCTGAGGCGCCTGCCCGAAAAACCCGAATGGCGCGTTCGGCATGAAAAAAGGGATGAGGGGAGATCTTTTGACAACCTGGGTGGTTGAAATGTTCACCACGGAATGTTTTACCTTGGCAATCAAGTCCGCGAACGACGCAGGCACCCGGCTTGTGGCGTTTGCCGGCGCGCTGGTCATGGCAATCTGCCCACACACGAAGGCCATGACGGCCAGTGCCACGATTCCCGCTTTCAGATATTTCCCAAAACTGAATTTTTCGCTTTTCATGTCTCTCCTCCTTTCGCTCAACTCAGCTCGTTCCGGCCCACACGAGAACACCGTTCACTCCTCAGATCCCTTTGAGACATATTCGGCTTCACCATCCCACTTCCAAGCGCCATCCACTTTCCGATTTCAGGTGTCACGCTCATGGAATTTTCCGTTTCAGAGTCACGTGTCATTTGGGAAACTTCTTTCACCTTCAAGCTCCTTTGTTCCTGTCTACATTTGTAAAGATAATCCCTGTTTCTTACAGGAATCTTTCATGGATATTACAAATTTGTAATGTGTGGAATTTTTTTAACGCGCGCTGACCTGCACGTAAGCCGCCCGGTCGGTGCGATGGTCGATGGCAAGAAAGAGGATGTGTCCACCCGGCTTTAACCCACGCAATACCCGCTCGAGGTCCGCCTGATTCCGAATGGGAAACCCGTTGGCCTCCACGATAATATCATCCCGCTCGAACCCGGCCCGCTCCATGGGTCCGTTGGGGTCAAGCCAGGTAATCACCAGCCCCTTTTTCTCCCGCTTGGCCTGGGCACGCAGGACGGGAGCGGGCACAACGGCGATCCCCAGGCGCTTTTCCAAGAGGGAGACTACCCTCCCTTCCGGACGCGCGGCCACCTTGACGGATACCTCTTTCCGAACACCATTCCTCAGAATACCCAGGGTTACTCTCCCGCCGACCGGGGTGTCGGAAACGAACCGCACCAGCGACACCGTGTTCTGAACCGCCTTTCCGTTGAATGAGACAATGACATCTCCAGGTTGGATGCCGGCCTTCTGTGCGGGGCTCCCTTTTACCACTTCGATGGCCATGGCGCCTTCGACCGTACCACCCCGCGCGCCATGAACCCGGAAAATGATATCCTGAACCTGAAGCCCCAGCCAGGCGCGTTCCACCCTCCCGTGTTTCAGGAGCTGGCGCGTCACGTAGGAGGCGGTATTCCAGGGAATGGCAAACCCAATCCCGCGAAGTCTGCTGCACCGGGTCAGCAGGGCGTCATTAACCCCAACGATCTCTCCCCGGACATTGACCAGGGGTCCCCCGCTGTTCTCGGGGCCAATCCTGGCGTCTGTCTGAAGAAAATCCCCGTACGACACGGGATCGAGGACATTTCTGTGATGCTTCGCGGAGATAATCCCCTCCGCGACGGTGATCTTTCGCGTCTCATCGCGGCCCAGGGCGAAAACCCTCCGGCCAATGACGACTTCATCCGAATCACCCCCCCTGATAAAGGGGAACGGAGGGGGCCCGGAAACCTCTAACAGGGAAAGATCCGTGCCTGGGTCGCTTCCCAGCACCGTGGCGCGCGCCCAGCCGCGGCCCGGAAGCCAGGCCCTGACTTTCGCTGCTCCTTCCACGAAAAACGCGTTGGTCAGGACATGCCCGTTCGCATCAATCAAAACCCCCGAACCGGCGCGCGCCGCCAAAAGACGATCCGCCGCCCCACCTCTGACGCTTATGAGGGAACCGAGAAAGGGGTAATATGGAAAGGAACCCCGGGGTGTCTTCCCGATAATTTCGAGGGCCACGACAGCCTTTTTGGCACCCTGGAGCGCGGGTGCGTTTGATTCTCCGCCGTCCGGTTGAACACGCTGAGCAAAGGCTCGTCCAAAAAGGACCGGGAAGGTTGTCAGAACCAGCCCCGCGAAAAGAATCGGTATCAAAAATACCCTGAACCGCTTCATTGCACCCCGCGAAAACCCCATGCCACGAAATTTTTCAGGATGGATTCCTTCACCATTTGACTTATTTGTCATCGCAACCTTTCCATTACCTTTCAGTATCATTAAAATTTTGTAAGGCTTCGCGCGTCCGCCCCAAAGGAAGAGATATGATGAAGGTCGTTCCCTTTCCCGGGGCGCTTTTTACCTCTATCGCACCCTGATGGAGGGTAATAATTGCCTTGACCAGGCTCAGCCCAAGACCCAGCCCCTTTTTGGAACGGCTCTGGTCGCCCCGGTACAGCCGGTCCCAGATACGGGGCAAATCTTCTTCGGGAATGCCACACCCGGTATCCTGAACGATAATCACCGCCCTTTCATCCTCCTGAAAAGCCTTCACGATGACCCGCCCACCCTCCTGGGTGAACTTGACGGCGTTATCAAGCAGGTTCGCCAGGGCTTGCCCCAGCCGGGTCGGGTCCGCCACAACGGATAATTCCGGCAGCCGTTCAGCCTTTATTTCTACCCCTTTCTCTTCGGCAACGAAGGAGTAGATCTCTATGACCTTACGAATAACCTGATCAATCCGGACGGGTTGCAAGTTCAGTTTCATGGCGCCGGTTTCCGCCTCGGAAATATCCATCAGCGCGTCGAGCAGTTTCTGAATGATGAGGGATTCCTCCAGACACTCTTCTACCGCCTTTCGATACTCATCCGTGTCCTCCCCAGCCTGGAGCGCCAGCTCCGCGCGGCATCTCAGCCTGGTAACCGGCGTCCTCAGGTCATGCGCCACGTTATCCAGGGAGTTCTTCATGGCGCGGATCAGGGTATCGATTTTCTCCAGCATCTGGTTGAAAAGGGTAACCAGTTCCTCCAGTTCATCCCCGGAACGGGGATCCGGTACCCGCTTCCCCAGCGCCTCCATATCCTCAGTGACGGCGTGAACCGTGTGAATGAGGTTTCGGATGGGGTAAAGGGCGCGGTATGACAGAAAGCTCCCCCCCAGAACTCCCAGCAGAAAAAGCGGCAGGACGATAATCGTCGCGACCCCCCTGAACTTCGCGAGAATCCGCTGCCTCTCCCGCGTATCCTGACCCACCTCCAGCCATCTGCCATCCCGGAGCCTGGCGGCGTAGACCTCCAGGGCGATCCTCTGGTACCGGTCGGGAATTCGTATCCACTTCCCGTTGACGGGCGGAAGCGTTTCCAGCTTTCTGATGTTGAAACCCACCCATTGATACGGCAGATAGATATAGAGCGTGCGGTTGTCCCGGCTGGCGAGGCGAATAAAAAACTTGTTCTTACCCGGGGCCTTTTTAGAGGCTGCGACCCCTTTGATAAACAGGGAAAGCCCTCCCGACTGATACAACGCCCCCAGCTCCCGGGCGCGCGACAGGGTCTCATCATGATCCTTCCGGACCAATGTCGTTTCCAGATAGATATAGACAAACAGGAAAAGTAGGGAAGCGCTGACGATAAAGATGGCCGAATACCAGAAGGTCAGCTTGAACCCAATGGTTTTAGGTGTCTTGCGGAGGGTCTTTGATAACATAACCGACGGAGCGAATGGTGTGAATCAGTTTCACCGGAAAGTCACGGTCCACCTTGTTCCTCAACCGGCAGATCAGGACATCCACGACGTTGGTTTGCGGGTCAAAACTGTAGTCCCAGATATGCTCAAGAATCATGGTCTTAGAAAGAATCCGTCCCTTGTTATACATCAGGTATTCCAGGAGGCTGAACTCGCGTGGCTGCAGGTTTATTTTCCGCCCGGCGCGGGTCACCTCATGCTTGAGCAGGTCAACTTCCAGATCGCCTGCCTTCAACACGGTAGGTTCGACGGATGCGCTGGATCGCCGGATCAGCGCCTGTACCCGCGCGAGCAGTTCCGAGAAGGAAAAGGGCTTGACCAGGTAATCGTCTCCCCCTTTTTGAAGACCCTTGACCCGGTCTTCGACGGATCGCTTGGCACTCAGGATAAGGACCGGCGTGTTGATCCGTTTTTCGCGCAGCTTTGTAATCATGCCAAGGCCATCCAGTTTGGGAAGCATGATATCCACGATCATGGCGTCATACGTGGCTACGGACGCGAGGGCCATCCCCTTTTCTCCGTCATCCGCGTGGTCCACGGCGTACCCCGCCTCCTTCAGCCCGCGGGAGATAAAATCGGCCGTTTTCTGGTCATCCTCGACAAGCAGAATTCTCATAATTCCCTTCTCCTTCTATTCCCCCCTCAAGGCCTCCTTCTCTTTTTATTCGTAGGGAAACGGAATTTTCTCATAAAGCAGGAAACAGGCAACCCGCTCTTCCCACGAAAGGTCAGAAACACACAGAAAAGCCGCGGGGAACGTTTTTTCGGTCCCCTTCAGGGTATAGAGGGCTTGCCCGCCCGCGTCCTCAATCAGGACGGACTGTCCCTTTGCCTGGATCGTATAAAGGGGTTTCCCTTCCTGCCTGAAAAGGGTCACCTTCCGGGGTGAAGAAATCTTAATATAGCTCAGGGGCTCACCCACCGGGCTTTCAACCCTGAACACAAACCCCTCTTTTCGGATAATGTGGAGGATATTCC
>WGDA01000024.1 GCA_015493505.1 Pseudomonadota bacterium
AGCCTGGTGGGGGCGTGGACCCATAACCTGGTCCAGGTCTTTCTCGCCAGCCTCATCATCCAGCAGGCCTCCGCCCTGTTGCTTTTGCCATATTTCCTTCTTTTCGCCCTTGTTACGGGCTCCATCAATGGCCTGCTGACCAACCTGATCTATGAGCGGAACGCGTGATGAGCCAACCCTCCGACGTGAAAAGCGGCCTGACGCAAGAATCTCTGGAGGTGTTGAATCAGGCCATCCAAGAACTGGAAAAAAGCGCCGCGCGGGGGCGTATCCTCAAGGGAAGCCTTACCTCACCGGAAAGTTCCAGCCGGGCCCCAGTCGGCCTTATCTTCCTCGCGGATCCTAAAAACCCCAAACCCATTCAACCTCTCGTCGAAAGGATTTCACGGTTCGATTTCAAGTTGTCCCTGCCGCTCAGGCTGTCTAAAATCCTTCGTCGCGTCTCATTTCTCAACCGTGAGGTGAAACGGCTCAAGAAACAAGTCATGGTTGACGAAATGACCGGAATGTATAATTTCCGCTTCTTCAGGAAACAACTCAAAACCGAAATCGCCCGGGCGGAACGGACCGGCTTTCCGTGTAGTTTGATTATCTTTGATATCGATCATTTCAAACGGATCAATGACACTTATGGCCACCCGATCGGGGACCGGGTTTTAAAAGAAGTAGCGAGACGGATTCTCCGATCCATACGTATCATCGATTACGCCGCCCGGTATGGGGGGGAAGAATTCGCCGTTATCCTTCCGTCCACGGGACTCGTGGAAGCGATTCGCATCGCCGAACGTGTCAGGATATCCATCTCAGAACACCCATTTCTTTTTCCGGGCCAGGCTCCCATTGCCCTCACCATCAGTGGAGGGGTCGCCGAGTTCTCCGAGCTTTTCTACACAAGCATGGATTCCCTCATAGAAGCGGCCGACAAAGCCCTGTACCAAGCAAAGGAACAGGGGAGAAACCGCATTGGTTATGCGAAAAAGGACCTCGAAAAGATAACGGGTGTCGGGGTCAGGCCGGAAGAACGTGATATTCTCTTAAAACCTTCCGAATAGGTAGATGTGAAAAAATGGCTATTGCACTCGAAGATATCAGAGAAACCGCCACCCGGATTTCAAAGCGAATCGAGAGGACACCCTGCGCCCATTCAAAAACGCTCTCGATGATCACGGGGGCCCATGTTTTCCTGAAATTCGAAAACCAGCAGTTCACCGCCTCTTTCAAGGAAAGGGGCGCGCTTGCCAAGCTGCTCTCCCTGACTGAGGCAGAAAGGAGTAAAGGGGTGATTGCCGCGTCCGCGGGGAACCACGCGCAGGGGGTTGCCTATCACGCGCAACGCCTCGGCATCCCCACCACCATCGTGATGCCTCGGTTTACCCCCAATGTCAAAGTAGAAAACACCCGACATTTCGGGGCGCGCATCCTGCTGGAAGGGGATGTTTTCGATGAAGCGCAGACGTTCGCCATCGATTACGCCCGGGAAAACAATCTGACTTTTATTCCTCCCTATGACGACGAACAGATCATCAAGGGGCAAGGCACCATCGCGCTGGAGATGCTCGAGGATTATCCCGACCTGGACGTTTTAATTATCTCCATCGGTGGCGGAGGCCTGATCTCCGGAAACGCCATTGCCGCCAAATCGCTCAAGCCCGGCCTTCAGGTTTATGGCGTTCAGGCGGCGCGTTTTCCCTCGATGGCGCGCGCCATCGAGGGAAAGTCCATCCAGTGTGGCACCCATACCATCGCGGAGGGAATCGCGGTCAAACGGCCAGGGAAGCTGACACTTCCCATCATCAAAGAATACGTGGACGATATCTTTCTGGTAGAAGAGGAAGAAATCGAAAGGGCTGTGCTGCTCCTTCTTGAGGTGGAAAAAACGGTGGTGGAAGGCGCCGGGGCCGCTGGCCTGGCCGCCCTGATCCAGCAGAGGTCCCTTTTCGAAGGGAAAAATGTCGGGCTCATCCTCTCGGGAGGCAATATTGACCTCATCGCGCTTTCGTCCATCATCCAGCGGGGCCTGGTCCGCACCGGGCGTCTCTCCCGGCTCACAGTCGGAATCCCGGACGTTCCGGGCGCGCTCGCTGAAGTAACCCAAATCCTGGGACGGCTGAACGCCAACATCATGGAAATTCGCCACCAGCGCGCCTTTACCAATCTCTCACTCAAACTCGCTGAGGTGGAATTCGTCCTGCAGACACTGGGAAAAAAGCATATCCAAGAAATCATTGCCACTCTGGCGCGATCGGGATATCAGGCCACGCTCAGCGACAGCAACCCGGACCTTTCGGATTAGGGAACACCGCTTTCTTCTTAGCTAATATCGTGGGAGCTTCCTTCCCACCCCCTTGACCCACTCATCGCCAGAAACTACATTTTTAAAAGAGGGAAAGCGGCAAAACACCCTCATTCAATTCCAAAGAAATTCAGCGGAAAGGAGGGATGGGATATGGCGCTCATTCAGAAATATGATGTCACGCTCTTTGAACCTCCATGCCTGCCGGGCTCGCCCCGGTGGAGTTCCATTGTCAAGATCGACGCGGACCTCACCGATCTCCTGCCTTACCTGAACGGGTACCTGAAAAAACGGTTTTACGACCCCAACACCCATGCCATTGTCTTCAAGATGAACGGACACAGTATCGCGGTGCGTCCCCGTGAAATCCGTATCGGAGGCCTTGCCGATAAAGACGAGGGGGAAAGGGTCGCGAAAGAGGTGATTAATTTCATCAACAACATTCATGAGAAAAGAGATACTATCACGCCTGATAACACACGTAAGGAACCTCCCAAGGCGATCGAAATCTTCAAGCTGCTGCCGAAAACCAACTGCAAAAAATGCGGCCAGCTCACCTGCATGGCCTTTGCCTCCGCCCTGGCAAAGGGTGATGTAGATATGGATGACTGCCCGGAGCTACATGAAGCGTCATTTAAGGAAAACAGGGAAAAATTAGAAGCGCTTTTTATGGACTAACACCAGTTATGAGGCCACCTGCGGTTTCGTGGCGGAAGGAGAGGGGCAAGCTTCACCCTTGAGGATGAAGGTTTGCCGGTAGAGGCTCTCGTTTTTTAGGATTGAATCGAGGTTTTCCTCGATTTCCACAAGCTCTCCCGTCTCTTTCATCATCTCAATGGCCTTGTTCAAAAGGGTACGCACGCCCTCAGGGAGGTCCTCCCGAATCCGATAGAGCGCCCACCGATCCTCTTTGCTGGCGTCAAGCAGGCCCGCGTTTTTCATGTAGATGAGATGCCGGGAGGTCTTGGTCTGCGTAATGTTCAGGGCACCCATGATTTCGCAGACGCACAGGGGCTTTTTATTCAGAAGGTAAAGAATTTTCAAACGGGTTTCGTCCGACAGGGCCTTAAAAATTCCCGACAGGTCTGAAACGGAAACGCCCATTCTCACCTCCTCCGGGTGGGGTGGCTTTCGCCACCCCACCAGAGTCAATGCCTACTTCATGTATTCCGAGCAGGGGAGGCAAACCGTCTTTCCGTCTTTCACACGGAGTTTGTTCTCTGCCACTCTTTCCCCGCAAATCTCGCATTTCCCAATGTTGAAACTTGGCTTGGGAGCTGGTGGGAAGGTGTAGGTGAAAATCTCGGAAACCTCCAGGAACTCCTCGTCCGGACGGGTGATGGTTTTCTTGAAACCATCCAAAATAAATTCTCTTGGCACCTCTGCCGGTGGGATCCCCTTGCGGCGATGATCCATAAACTTTCCAGCAAACATGGCTTCGACGGCCTCATTTTTGACCCGCACCCGGACGGCACGACCGTCTTTCTTAATGGCGATGGTCACGGCCCATTTCCCATAGTCCAGTTTCTGGATCAGGTTCTTCCCGTACGTGCACCCGGTGGCCAACTGCACGCCATCAGCGAAGCACCCGGCGGCATGGGCGACTCCTGTTTCCACCAGGGCGATCTTGGACATGTTGGGTTCACGATCGGCGCCGAGGGCCTTCAAGGCCAGACGCCCTGCGCGGAATCCCAGCGGCATGGCGCCACAAAGGTGTCCGTGCACGATCAGGGCCGACTCCAGGACCTTGTCCCAGAATTCCCCAAGATGCGTGGCGTTTGCCGCGATTTCCTGGAAAAGCTCTAATTCTTCCTTTTTCATAACCACTTCCTCCTTTCTTTTTATGGTAGTTCAACCCATACGGGCTTTGCTTCCATCAATGGAACAGCCCGATTACCAGTTTGACAGCCACTCCCAGTAAAACGATTCCGAACATCTGTTTGATCCATCGCGCCTTCATCTTTTCCTTCATGACCTTCGCGCCAATCTGAGACCCAATAATCACGGCGATAAGCGTCAATACCATCAGGCTGATATTGAAATGCCCTTCCGCCACATGGCCGGCAAAACCCGAAAATGAAGAGAAGATGACCACGAACGCGGATGTGGCCGCCGCCTTTTTCGTGGGATAGCCGATTGCCATCAGGATAGGCACGAAAAGGAACCCGCCACCAACTCCGAGTAAACCGGCGATAAATCCGATGAAGAAACCCGCGATTCCCGTCAAAATCATGCGCTTCTTCGTTTCCATCATCCGTTCCGGCTCCGCCCGTTGAGACGTCAGCAACATCCTCCCGCCCGCGAAAACCATGGAAATGGCGAAAAGAATGATGAGGGTACGCACCGGCACGAATTTCGTCATGTAGGCCCCCAGGGGCGCGCCGATGAACGACGTGATTATCATGGGGATCGAGCCCTTGATGTCCACCATTTTCGCCTTCAGATAGAAAATGGCGGCAGACAACGCGGTTACCCCATTGAGCAAAAGCCCCGTCGGGATGGCAACGGTTTTAAAGTTATAGCCAAACCATTTAAACACGGGAATATAAAGCATGGCGCCACCAAGCCCCAGCATGGAAAAGATAAATGCCAGGACCAGGATGATGATTGAAACCGCCACAACCATTTTATTGCCTCCTCACGCGAACAAACACATATTCGCATAAACGGTTATATGTTTTCACCTGCATGTAATATATTCCTCAAATCTTTTTTGTCAAGAAAAATCTCAAAGATTTTTTTCAGGGGCCTTGGAATGCGTAAGGCCCTGTTAGATCACACCGTGGGGAAGGGGTGTTTGTCACTCTTTATCCACTGAAAATCCGAGAAATTCTGGGAGATTTGACACAAATTCCCGAATTTCATCCCGGATGCGCCGGTAATGATCAAGGGCCTCCTCTTCCGTTTTGGCTTCCTGTGCCAGGACGGGAGGGTCCTCGAACCCCTGGTGAAGAATCTTGTGCGCGCCGGGGAAATAGGGGCAGGTTTCCCGCGCGTGGTCACACACGGTAACCACGTAATCAAAGGTGATGCCTTTCAGCTCATCCACATGCTTGGGGCGGTACCCCTCCATGGGAATCCCCACCTCCTCCATCACACGGACTGTCCGGGGATCCATCCGGTTGGGAGCCACGCCCGCGGAGAAGACCTCGAACGTGTCCCCCCACACCTGTCGGGTCCACGCCTCCGCCATCTGGCTCCGGCAGGAGTTGCCGGTGCAGAGGAAAAGCACCCTGGGTTTATTTGGTTGCATTTCTCACTCTATGACCTCTTTCCTTCCGTTGCTTTATTCACCTCATCTTCTTTATACACGAGAAAGGTTTGACATGGCAATATCACCTCATTGAAGCCCCTCTTTGATCTTCACTCCTTTTCATCGTGCATTCCATAAACCTAATCACCCTTAAGGTATGCGTTTCCGTGGAGAGTCAATTGATAAAGAACGATTCTATGAAACGCTTCAGGAAGCCCCTTCCAAGCCACCCCTCCGCGTTTATCAGATGAACACGGAGAAACGTGCTTCCGCATCAAAAAGAGTGGCGGAAAAAAAGAAAAAAGGCTCCGCGAAAAGAATTCTGCCCGGCATTTTGGAAACTATGGTTGCCTTTTCAAAGAATATCTTTAGATTAAGAAATGTTATCGCCTATTGTCTTGACAATGTCTCCAGAACATGCTAATCGCTTGTTCAAGTCAACCTTTAATGGCGGGAGGTCGAGATGGCATGGAACGTATGTTTAGCCGTTGATAACGAAGCCATACAGCATTTATTTTCGAGAACATTTGATAACCGTGAGGACATTTCACTCAGATTTTGTGATACGGCTGAGGAAACAATTCGGGAAGTTGAGCAAAACCCGCCTCACCTCCTGATAATCTCTATAAACCTTCCCGACAAGGACGGTTATGAACTCTGCGGCGAGTTGAAAGACAAGGGGGTATCCTTTCCCATACTCCTCATAGAAGATATTTTTGAGGATATCGACCTGGATCGTTGCCTCGAAGTTCGGACCGATGGATTTATCGCGAAGCCCTTTGAGGAAGACCTGATCGCCGAAAAGGTTGACGAGGTTTTGGGCGCGGAAACTCAGGAGGAAGCGCCGGCGCCGGAACCAAAACCAGCGCCCGAGGCGGCGGAAGAACCCATCGGTGAAGAGGTAGGGGAAGAAACTGAGGAGGCGGCTCCAGGCGTGGCGTACGAAGAGGAAGAATCACCCGTCACGGAATTGGCTGGATCGGACGAAGAAGAAGGGATCGTCGAGCTGACGGATGTGATTATGCAGGGAGAAGAGGAACCCACCCTTGAAGAGGTTTTCATAGAGGAAGGGGAGGAAGAAGAAGAGGTGCCTCCGGCTATCGCTACCGCCCTTGAAGAAAGCGCCAGTGAACTGGCAAAGATGGAGGCAATGGAAGAAGAAGCCCCGGCGCCGGAACCAACACCTGAGTTAGAAGCGGTTCAGGAAGAAGAGGAAGCGCTTCCGACAGCAGCCATGGCCGCACCTTCCGCGGCGTCTGGTTTGGGGAAGGAAGAGATCGAAGCCATAATCGCCGAGGTCGTGGAACGCAAAGTGGAAGAGACCCTGAGGGAAAAACTCCCGGGGATTTTGAAAGAAAGCCTTGCGAACCTCTTTTCAGAGCTTTCCGGTTCTCTCAAGCAAGAACCCCTGTGACATAAGTAAAAATAAATACAGCAAACATCACTTTCCATCGAAAACCTATCACCCCAAGTCCGCGACACAACAGGCTCGTGAATATCGACTTCCTCCTTTTAGTTTGTACAGGTTGAAGTTCGAGAAACCCTATTCTTGTACACTCCTTTTCAAAGCGCTCTCTACAATCCTAACCCCCAGTAGGTACGTATTTCTATGATCAGTTGCGGTTCTGGTTTAAATGTCTTTACGTCATGTGAGAGGTGGCCCCATCAGCGTAACAGGATTCAGGAGGTTTCCACAAAACCTATCGCAGATTTCGGAACTTGACAAAGGGGCGTGGGTGCGGTAACTGAACACACGAATTTAAGTTTTGTTCCGCTGGTGCCCGTCAAGGGTGAAAAGGGAAGCCTGTGTAAATCCGGCGCGGACCCGCCGCTGTAACCCCGCCTCTCCCTCCGTGAGAGGAACCCTTTCAGCAGAGACGCCACTGTCGCGAAGCCGATGGGAAGGCGCTGAAAGGGCGGGGAAGCCAGAAGACCTGCCAGCAGGAACGTCTGGTGGAGAAGGCAAATCCCCCAGACCCTGGAAATTTTTGGGGTTTGGGGGATTTTTATTTTGAAAAGACGGATAAAATTTGAATTAAAGGAGGTATCCATGGAAAACTTACTCAGTCAGGTCGATTACGCAAAGGTCGGCAAGATCACCCCGGAAATGGAAGAGGTCGCCCGCCAGGAAGGTCTGTCACCAGAAACAATCCGGGAAGGGATTGAAAGG
>WGDA01000025.1 GCA_015493505.1 Pseudomonadota bacterium
AACTTTGTTCAAAATCAACTGTTTTAAGGGATAAAAGGAGTCTATGATGCTGTTATAGCTGCCACTAACATAAATCCAACCCCTTTATGATAAAAACCTCACGCGTATACCCCCAAAAAATCCCTGATGACTTTTTGATGGTGGATTCTGGACGGCGCGCCCGCCTTGACATCCTTCCGCCTGTTTGTTAAAAGCGGATAACCACGGAGGGAGGCAGGGTGGCGAAATACTATGAAGTAGTCGTATTTCCAGCAAACACGAAAAAATCAAAGATTAAGCGCTTGAAGGTACCCAAGGTCCTAGTCTGGCTGGTCCTGGTGATTCTGCCGTCTTTTTTCGCTGCTTCCGGTTACGTGATGTGGCATTACGAATCCAATGAACAGGCATGCAAGCGCCTGTCAAAAGAAGTGGCTGTTTATAAAACACAGGTAAATTCCCTGGAAAAGGAAGTGCGTCTGGCTCAGAATCAGGTGGCCAAGGTGCGGGAACTGGATGAAAAACTCCGGGTCATCGCGAACTTGAAGCCGTCCTACCAGACTGGCGAGAACATGTGGGGTGTGGGGGGAATCCCTGAGGATTTTACGTCGCAAAAGGATATGGTGTCTACCCTTTCACCAAACGAGGCGGAGCGTATCCGCCAGTTACATTATGACCTTTTTCGCCTGGAAAAGCTTTCAAAATTCGAGCAGAAGAGCCTCAAGGAGCTGCACGATAAGCTCATCAGCCGGAAGAACCTGTTGGAATCAACCCCTTCCATCCGCCCGGCGTACGGGTATGAAACCTCGGGTTTCGGATATCGCATCTCTCCCTTCACGGGGCATAAGCAGTTTCACGAGGGACTGGATATCGCCAATCGTGTCGGGACGCCTGTGATCGCGCCCGCCAACGGGGTGGTGGCCTTCGCGGGGAGAAAAGATGGGTTTGGGAACCTTATTATCATTGATCATGGACACGGAATTACCACCCGGTACGGCCATCTTTCTAAGATTCTCGTGAAGGTGGGCCAACATGTTAAAAGAGGTGAGAAGATTGGCGAAATCGGGAATACGGGACGATCGACAGGCCCTCATCTTCATTACGAAGTGCACGTCAACGGCGTTCCCGTCAATCCTGAGCGTTATATATTGAACTAATTTCCTTTTAATTATACAATCACTTCAAAGCAAAGGGAAATCAGGCTGTGGTCCTCGAGGACCCTTCCTGTCAAAATACATTCAAAGCGGGTGATGATTAATCATGTTTTCGAAATTATTGTTGAAAGTTGTTGGCAGCAAGAATGAGCGTGAGATCAAACGCATTTCTTCTGTCATCGATCGTATCAACGCGCTGGAAACGGAGGTCAAGCCTCTCTCTGACGATGACCTGAGGCGAAAGATGGCCGAGTATCGCCAACGTGTTGAAAACGGGGAACCTCTGGACGACATCCTCCCCGAGGTTTTTGCCGTGGTACGTGAAACCGCATGGCGGGTCCTGGGAGAACGACACTTCGATGTCCAATTGATTGGTGGCGTGGTGTTGCATGAAGGAAAGATTGCCGAAATGAAGACCGGTGAAGGGAAAACTCTGGTGGCGACTTTGCCTGTGTGCCTGAACGCCCTGACGGGGAAGGGGGTGCACGTGGTCACGGTCAATGATTACTTGGCGAAACGTGACTCAGAGTGGATGGGAAACATTTACAAATTCCTCGGCTTTTCCGTGGGGGTCGTGACCAATGAACTGACGGACATGGAAAGGAAAGAAGCCTACGCGGCGGACATTACTTACGGGACCAACAACGAGTTCGGGTTCGACTATCTCCGGGACAACATGAAGTTCGATATCGAAGAGTTCGTGCAGCGGGAGCTGCATTATGCCATCATCGACGAGGTGGACAGCATCCTGATCGATGAAGCGCGGACGCCGCTCATTATTTCCGGACCCGCGGAAGAGTCCACGGAAAAGTATTATACAATCGACCGAATTATACCTTTCTTGAAGAAGGATGTCGATTACACCATCGATGAAAAGGCTAATACTTCCGTGCTGACGGAAGAAGGGGTGTTAAAGGTTGAGAGAATGCTGAAGATTGACAATCTCTATGATCCTCGTCATATCGATACCCTTCATCACGTCAACCAGGCCCTGAAGGCGCATACCCTTTTCAAACGGGACGTGGATTATGTAGTCAAGAACGGGGAAGTTATTATTGTGGACGATTTTACTGGCCGCCTCATGCCGGGGCGGCGATACAGTGACGGGTTGCACCAGGCCCTGGAGGCCAAGGAAAAAGTCAAGATTGAAAACGAAAACCAGACGCTCGCGACCATCTCCTTTCAGAATTATTTCCGCATGTATGACAAGCTTGCCGGGATGACGGGAACGGCGGACACGGAGGCGGTGGAATTCAAGAAGATTTATGATCTGGACGTGGTGGTCATCCCCACTAACCGCCCCATGATCCGGAAGGATTACCAGGATGTGATTTACAAGACGGAAAAGGAGAAGTTTCAGGCCGTTGTGGAGGAGATTGCGGAATGCCACAAGCGGGGGCAGCCCGTCCTGGTGGGGACTGTTTCTATCGAAAAATCCGAAAAGGTCAGCTCCATGCTAAAGAAGCGCGGGGTTCCCCATAATGTTCTGAACGCCAAGCATCATGAACGGGAGGCGGAGATCGTCGCCCAGGCAGGCCGTAAGGGTGCGGTGACCATCTCGACCAACATGGCTGGCAGGGGAACGGATATCGTGCTCGGTGGCAATTACAAGATGATTGCAGAAAAGAAGATTAAGCCGGAGATGACCGAAAAAGAAAAGGAGAAGATTTACGAGGAGGCAAAAAGGCTGACGCAAAAGGAACATGAAGAGGTGGTCGCCGTGGGTGGTCTGCATATCATCGGAACGGAACGTCATGAAAGTAGGCGGATCGACAACCAGTTGCGGGGCCGCGCCGGCCGTCAGGGGGATCCCGGGTCCTCCAGGTTTTACCTCTCTCTCGAGGATGACCTCTTGAGAATCTTCGGGTCGGAGCGCATTGCCAGCGTCATGGATAAGCTGGGAATTGAGGAAGGAGAGCCTATCGAGCACAAGTTCATTACCAAGGCGATTGAAAACGCGCAGAAACGGGTTGAAGCCCAGAACTTCGACATCAGGAAACAGTTGCTGGAATACGATGACGTGATGAACAAGCAACGCGAAGTGATTTACGGTTGGCGCAAGGAAGTGTTGTCTTCCGAGAATCTGCGGGATGAGATTCTGGACATGGCTGCTGAAATTATCCCGGAGATCCTCGACCCCTTTGTGGAAGAAAAGAAATATCCGGAGGAATGGGATTGGAAAGGGCTTCAAGACGCGCTGTACAAACAGTTCCACCTGCGCGTGGATTTCACCGAAGAAGAGAAGGAACAGGCCACGCTGGAATCCCTTCAGGAGATCGTCGAGGAGGAGGTGGAACGCTTCTACACTGCAAAGGAAAAGGAGTATGGGGAAGAGATCATGCGGTTTCTGGAACGGATGATTCTCCTCCAGTCCATCGACCTCAACTGGAAGGATCACCTCCTGGCCAACGACCAGCTTCGGGAGGGGATTGGGCTTCAGGGATATGGCCAGCAGGACCCACTCCGGGTCTATCAGAAAGAGGCCTTTGACATGTTCCAGGAGATGGTTTTCCGGATCAAGCAGGATGCCCTGGAAAAACTCTTCGCGGTCGAGATCGAGCGGGAAGAGGTGATTGACGATATGACATTCGTTCCCATCGCGGATGAGAGCGCCATGAGTCTTGGAAGGGGACAGATGCTGGCCCGACCCGCGCCGCAGTCTCAATCCTTTCTGCCTCCACCGGAAGCCTCCGCCAGCCCGGATAAACCTGTCACGTACCGGCGGCAGGGGAAGAAAATCGGAAGAAATGACCCGTGTCCCTGTGGTAGCGGGAAAAAATACAAGAAGTGCTGCGGCAGGGGCCTCTAAGCCATGCGGGGGAAGATGACAAATTTCCGTTTTTCCGTGGCCAACGCGGGGATTAAGCAGACGAAACGCCCGGACATAGCCCTGATTGTCGCCCATCCGCCCGCCCGCTGGGCCGGTTTTTTCACGACGAACGCCGTCAAGGCGGCGCCGGTGGTCCTTGGCATGGAGCGCTTGAAAAAGGGCGTTCCCCTTGCCGCAATCCTGGTCAACAGCGGCAACGCGAACGCCTGTGTGGGCGAACGGGGGACGCGGGATACCCTGGAGTTGTGCCGGGAAGTGGCGGATCTGCTGGAGGTTCCGGAGGATCAGGTGCTTATGGCGTCGACCGGCGTCATCGGGCAGCCATTACCAGTGGAAAAGATGAAAAGGGTCCTCCCCGGCCTTGTTGAACAGTCGGGAAGTGCTACGCTGAAAGAATTTGCCACCGCCATCATGACCACGGACCGGTACCCAAAGTGGGAAGAGGCGCAGCTTGACGCGTACCCCGGGGTTACCCTGGCCGGCGTGGTCAAGGGTGCGGGCATGATTCGTCCCGACATGGCAACCATGCTCGGGTTCTTTTTCATGAACGCGGGCCTGTCCGCCTCAGACCTCGAGGCGTTGGGGCGCGGCGCGGTGCGCGACAGCTTCAACCGGATTACCGTGGACGGTGACCAGAGCACCAACGACACGGTGCTTGTTCTGGATAACGGGGATGGAACGCAGAGTGCCTCTAACGCGGAGAATGTGAAACGCGCTGTATCTTCCGAGCTCAAGCGGATGATGCGGTCTCTGTCTGAGAAGATCGTGGATAATGGGGAGGGTGTGAGTAAGGTCGTTACGGTTCTGGTGGAGGGCGCCAGGAAGGAGAGGGACGCCGAACAGGTGGCGCGATGCGTGGCGAATTCTCCCCTGGTCAAGACGGCCTTTTACGGACAGGACCCGAACTGGGGGCGGGTCATGGCGGCCGTCGGGTATTCAGGTGTGGAGGTCGCGCCTGAGCGGGTCGATATTTATCTGGACAAGGTGTGCCTGGTGAAAGGTGGATGTGAAGCCGGCGGGGACGCCGAGAGAAGGGCCGCGGACGTCATGAAACGGCGCGCCTTTACCCTCCGGATAGACTTGGGCGACGGCCAGGGAAAGTTCTGGCTGATAACCTCGGACCTCTCCGTGGAATACATAAAAATCAACGCGGATTATCGTTCCTGAACGGGAACAAAAAACTGTTGAAAAGGAGACGTGGATGCAGATTTTGAAGATTAACCCGGATAACCCGCAGGGAAGACTCATCAACAAGGTTGTGGAAGCGCTGGAGGCGGGAGAAGTCATCGCCTATCCCACAGATACCGTGTACGGTATCGGGTGCGACTTCTTTAACAAAGGTGCCGTTGACAAGGTGTACCGGATCAAGGGGAAACACCGGAACAAACCGTTGAGTTTCATCTGCTCAGACCTGAGCGACATCAGCCGTTACGCGTACGTGCAGGATTACGCGTATAAAATCATGAAACGCCTCTTGCCCGGTCCCTACACGTTCATCCTCCAGGCCACAAAGCTCGTGCCCAAGACGGTTATGACAAAACAGAAGACGGTCGGAATACGGGTTCCCGATAACAGGATCTGCCTGGAGATCGTCAAGGCTTTGGGGCATCCCATGATCAACACCAGCATCACCCGGGATGAAGATTACCTGTTTGAGGACGCAGATTCCATCAGAGAGACCTACGGGCATCAGTTGGCCTATATCATCGATGGAGGGAGGATTGTGGCGGAACATTCCACGGTGGTGGACTTGACGGGAGATGCCCCGGTCATCCTGCGTGAGGGCAAAGGTGATATCTCCATGTTCGAAGAGGCGTGAAAAGAAGAGTTTCGAAAGAAGTCAGAAGGCAACCTAAAAGCCGGGCTTTTGACAAAGCCCTCAGGGAGGGAACATGAAAAAAGAGTACGCGCCATCAACGGATCTGATTCCCACCCCGGTCGTCCTGGTAACCACCCAGGGGACCGAAGGGCATGCCAATATTGTGACCCTCGCGTGGGTCGGCGTGGTCAATTCCACGCCCCCCATGGTAAGCATCGGGGTGCGTCCCGAGAGGCATACCTACCGTTTGCTGAAGGAGCGGGGGGAATTTTGTGTCAACGTTCCCCATCGGGGCCTCGTTCACGAGGTCGATGTGTGTGGGACGGTATCGGGAAAGGACACGGACAAGTTCGCCCTGACAGGCGTGACGCCGGATAAGGCCTCCCGCGTCACGCCTCCGCTCATCCGCCAGTGTCCCATCAACATGGAATGCCGGGTGGCGCATACCCTCGACCTGGGGAGCCACACCCTTTTCATCGGAGAGATTCTGGCGGTTCACCGGGACGCGTCGATCCTGGATGAAAAAGGGAAAATTTGTCTGGAGGCCTTTGAACCTATCGCTTACTGCCCCGGTGTCCACGATTACCGCGCGGTGGGAGAAAAGATAGGCTGGTACGGTTTCACGAAGGGAAAGATGCCATGAGCACGCCCTGGATGGTGGATGTCCACACCCATCTCTTCCCGGAATGGGTCCGCGACAACCGGGGAAAGTTCGTCGAGCGGGACG
>WGDA01000026.1 GCA_015493505.1 Pseudomonadota bacterium
GCCGGAGCCTTTGGATACATAGTCCACGGCCTGGCTGATAACCTCTTTCAGATCAAATTTACGCGTTTTAAAGGCTTCTTTCGCCATTTCGCGGACAATATTTTCGATTTCCTCTTTATGGCCACGGGAGGAGTATTCCATGATGACGCCAGGGAGGGAAGGGTCCCGCGGAATCGCCACGGCGACACCGGCGGCGATCCGTTCCCCTGAAATATCGCTGTAGATGGAGCCGTACGCCACGGGAATCAGGTCGCCCGGTGTCAAGGTGGGAATAGGGGAGAGCAGTTGGCATCCTGGTGGGAGAATGCTGCTGATTTTTATCAGGTTTATGTTGCCAATACCGGAGGCGAGAAGCGCGTTGTCAAAGGCATTGAGGGGGGTGGCCCCTTCAGCGCATCCCGTGGCAAAAAAGAAGTGTCGGTAGGATGACGTCAGCATGGGTTTATTGGGAAGCTCCGGGGATGGGTACGATTTTCGGGTCGATGACATCCGCGACGCGCTGGAATTGATCTCCCGATGTTTCTTCGATGCTGCCTCTCAGGAGTTCCAGTTTCGTGTCCGTGGCGGGGTTGAGGTGCTCTTTCAGATATTGATAAGCCTTCCAGGGGTCCACCGTGTCCCCGCACGTGTAAATATCGATCGAGGCGTACTGGAATTCCGGCCACGTGTGGATGGCGAGATGAGATTCCGCGATAATCACGACGCCACTGATCCCGTAAGGGTTGAAATGATGAAACCGGCTGTCTATGATGGTAGCACCGCTGTACAGGGCGGCCTGCTCCATGAGTGATTTTATGGGCTCGAGCTGATCGAGAATGTCCGATCGGCATCCGTAAAACTCAGTCAAAACGTGGCGTCCTAAAGCTTTCAATCATACGTCCTCCCGTGTTTCGTATGTGGCTTGAGCGGAGCGAAAATATAATGATTTGGTGGGAATTGTCAAGTAATCTTGACGGATGACGCGCATTGACAACGGAGGGAGATTGTTGGATAAATTTTGATGTAGATGAATGAAAGGAGCCCCATGCCCATGAAGCTGGAACAAAAGGGCCTATCTGTACTCGAAAAGATGTTACGAACGCTTGAAGAGGGATTTGCTAATTTACCGGAAATTCCCGGCGAAATCGATTTTGAGGCGATTACGCCGATTCTGATGGAAACGGCCGAACGCCTGCAGGACAATTATCCCTACTTTCATCCCCTTTACGCGGGGCAGATGATCAAGCCGCCGCACCCGGTCGCGCGTCTGGCCTATATGCTCGCGCTTTACATCAACCCCAACAACCACGCCCTGGATGGAGGCCGGGCCAGCTCTCACATGGAAAAAGAAGCCGTGGCCCAGATCGCCCGGATGTTTGGCTGGGAGACACATCTGGGGCATTTAACGAGTGGGGGAACCATGGCGAACATGGAGGCTTTGTGGGTGTCCGGTTCACTGAACCCGGGGAAACTTATTGTGGCCTCCGAGCAGGCGCATTACACCCATGGGCGGATTTCACGCGTGTTGCGGCTTCCCTTTCAGGCTGTCGGTACGGACAACCAGGCACGGATGGATTTGAGCCAGTTAGAGGAGCTTTTGAAGACGGGAGAGGTGGGGACGGTGGTTGCCACCATCGGGACCACGGCCTCGGGGTCCGTGGACCCGCTTCCCGAAATCCTATCGCTGAAGGAGAAATATGGGTTTCGTCTTCACGCGGATGCCGCTTACGGAGGGTATTTTACCCTGGTCGGGAATCTCCGGGAGGACACAGCCGCGGCTTATCAGCGTCTCGATGAGGTGGATTCCATTGCCATCGACCCCCACAAACATGGTCTTCAGCCCTACGGATGCGGATGTATCCTTTTCAGGGACCCCGGCGTGGGCAGGCTGTACAAGCACGATTCCCCTTACACCTATTTCAGCTCAAAGGAGCTGCACCTGGGTGAAATCAGTCTGGAATGCTCCCGGGCTGGCGCTGCGGCGGTGGCTCTGTGGGCGACCCAACGATTGCTGCCGATTGTTCGGGGAGGGGAGTTTGCTCATATGCTGGAAAAATGCCGGGAAGCCGCGATCCGTCTTCACGAAAAACTGTCCTCGGACCCCCGGTTTGTTGTGGGGTTCCCACCGGAATTGGACATTGTCCTCTGGGCGCCCCGAAAGGGAACGATTTCAGAGATCTCCCGGGCGTCCAGCCGTTTTTTTGAAGCGGCGGCCGACAAGAACCTCCATCTCGCCCTGGCGATCCTGCCAGCGAAATTTTTCGAAAAATCACTGAAAGACGTTGAGCGTGACGCGCAGGAAGTTACCTGCCTTCGCTCCTGCCTGATGAAGCCCGAGCACCTCGACTGGATAGAGCAGATCTATGGGATTATGGATGAGGTCATGAAATCTGAGAAGGTGTAAGAACCTCTTTGAGAAATGCAAGCGTTTTTAAAGAACGCCCCAGGTGATAGGCGATAAAATTCAAAAGACATGTTTCAATACATCCGCGGGCGGTCTCCGTTAACTGGAGGCGCGACGCGGCCTGAGGAGGACATCTTTTAAGAAATTGCATGGCACTCAGGGTTTCTGAATTTACAGGGGAGAGGGAGTTTATAGAAAGCCGTGTGGCGCATCGTGGGCAGACGACGCCTCCGGCCGGGTCAAAGTGATTAGCCTCGCCCTTTCGCAGTGGATCCCCGCACTTCAGGCAGGTTTGCAGGTTGGGGGAGAATCCGAGCAGCCCCATGACATGGATCATCGCGTAGAACCAGAGAGGGTAAATGGCATCTGACCGGCTGAGAGCCCTGAAAAAGTCCTTCATGAAGGCGTAAAGCTCCGGGTGCGGATGCTCCTCCCGGACGGCGATCAGCACGATCTCCAGGAGAAAATTTCCCAAGGCGATCTTACGGATGTCTTCCTGAATCCCTTCATAAATATGCCGCTGGTCCGCCGCCTGAATCAGATACAGGTCACGTCCCTCTTTTTTCCTGGCCAGTTTGAAGTCATAGATTCGGAAGGGTTCAAGGTGATGGGGGAAACGTTTTTTGCTTCGTTTGATTCCCTTGGCGATGGCGGAAACGGTACCTTTTTCCCGCAGAAAAATCTTGACGACTTGATCCGACTCCCCGTAGTCTGTTCGTCGTAGTACCAGCCCTTCCATCTCGCGCGTGTCAGGGGATGAGGTGAAAAACTTTGAGAAAGAGGGTAGCTGTGGCCAGGTAGATGAGGATACCCACGATGTCATTCGAGGTTGTGACGAATGGCCCGGAGGCGATGGCGGGGTCTATGTGAATTCTGCGGAAAAACGTGGGCACCAGGGTGCCCATCGAGGCGGCGACCGTCATGGCGGCCATCATGGCAATACCGACCACCAGGCCCAGGACGAGGCTGTGATGCCACAGATAACCGACCAGCCCCACCACAATTCCGCAACTGACGCCCATCATGAACCCGATGAGGATCTCGCGGACGAGAAACATTCTGACCCTGCCAAGGCTCACCTTCCCCGTGGCGAATCCGCGTACCATGATGGATGAAGACTGCACGCCCACATTACCGCCCATACCAGTGATGACCGGGATAAAAGTAATGAGGGCCAGCATGTCTTTGATGGTCACCTTGAAGAGCCACATGATGTAGCCGGTGACCAGGCCACCGAAGAGATTCGTGATGAGCCAGGGGAGGCGCAGTCGCGCTACGCGCGTCACCTTGTCGTGATAGACGTATTCCTCCTCTTTGGTTCCCACCATCTTCATGATGTCTTCCGTCGCCTCTTCCCGGAGGACGTCGATAACGTCATCGACCGTGATAATTCCTACCAGGTGGTTTTTTTCGTCCACCACGGGAATCGCGAGGAAATCATACCGCTCCACGATTCGGGCCACCTCTTCCTGGTCGGTATCCGTAGTGACGGAGATGACATCCTGGGTCATGATATCTTTCAGCCTGGTCCCCGGCGAAACCATCACAAGCTGGCGCAGGGAGACCACGCCCACCAGGTGTCCCCGTGCGTCTAACACGTAAACGTAGAAGACCATCTCTGCTTCCGAATTCTTCCGGATGGCCTGAATCGCCCCCTCGGCTGTGACATCTTCGTGAAGTGCGAAGAATTCGGGGGTCATGATGCGGCCGGCGGTCTTCTCCTCGTATTGGAGAAGCTCTTCCACATCCTTCTGGTCCTCCTGCTCCATGAGCTGAAGGACGCGCTGGGAAATCTCTTCCGGGAGGTTTGAGATCAGTTCCGCGGCGTCATCGGAAGGCATCTCCCGGAGGATTCGGGTTATATCGTCTTCCGACATGCCGCTGAGAAGGAGGACGCAATCGGTAATGTCAAGCTCGGACAGGACGTCCGCCGCCTTTTCGGGGTCGTTGATAAGACCGAAGACCTTTTTCTTCTCGGCGTTCGTGAGGTATTTGATGATCTCGGCAATATCCGCCGGATGCAGTTTGGCCAGGATGTTGATCAGAGGGCCAAGAGCGTGCCGACGTGTCAGCCGACGAACCCTGTCCAGCAGGACCTGTTGCTTCGGTTTGACCATTTCGCGCGTCAGCGGGAATTGACGTTGACCACGTCAACGCCGGGTGGAGGCTCGAATTGAAAGACGCTGTCCGGAATTTTCGATGTCACATCGATATCGCTGAATGAAATGATGGTTCGCACTTCCTGAGGTGAGGTCCAGGTAATCTGGTGAATCAGCAAGGTGCGCGTATTGAAGGTTAGTTCCATCGTTTTTATCTGTTTGATGGGTTTTCTGGGCAGCAGCTTTAAGGTGACCGACTCTCCAGATTGCTTAGTAACCTGGGCGTGAAAGTCCTCTTCCAGACGCCCCATTCCTTTCAGAAAGGAGTAGGGGAACCGTTTCATTTTCTTCCGGAAAGCTCTGTCCACCATCACCTGTTTGTCCTCCGGCTGGTAGATCCACAGGGTTTTCCCGTCGCTGATAATCAGGACGATATCGGGCTGATCGTAGTCCCACCGGAATTTTCCGTCTTTTCTCAGATAGACGATCCCGCTGGCGCGTTCCTGCTTGACCATCCCCGGGGCCTTGGAAACCTGGATGAATTTTGCCCTGAAGCACGCAACGTCCGCGTATCTTGCCGCGATGCATTTCAGGTAGGCGTCGCCGGTAGTCTTTGAAGTGGCCCCTTGAGGGAACAGCAGGACGCCCCACAGAATCACGAGGGAATATGTCAGGATTCCCGAGCGGACCTTGGGCCTTTTTTCCATGCGATTTCCTTTCTTATTTATAGATTTTCGGGACGAGAACCTTGCGGGGTTTGACCCCGTCGGAAGGGGCGACGATGCCATCCTCCTCCATCTTTTCCACAATCCTGGCCGCCCGATTATACCCGATTCGGAAACGTCGCTGGACCATGGAGATAGAGGCGTGCCCTACCTCTGTGACAAAGGCGACCGCCTCGTCGTATTTTTCGTCATATTCATCATCGCCCGCAGTGGATTTATCGGATTTTCCCGCCTCCTCTATTTTGGAGAATTCAATGTAGTCCGGTGAAGACTGCTTCTTGAGAAACTGAACAATCTTGTTGATTTCATTGCTGGAAACATACGCCCCGTGAAGCCGCAGTAGCTGGGAGGTTCCGGGAGGAAGAAAGAGCATGTCTCCCTGTCCCAGAAGGTTTTCCGCCCCCATGGTATCCAGAATGGTTCGCGAATCCGTTTTCGAAGCGACCCGAAACGATATACGCGCGGGAAAGTTCGCCTTGATAATCCCCGTCAGGACATCCACCGAGGGCCGCTGCGTGGCGAGAATCAGGTGGATGCCCACCGCGCGCGCCATCTGCGCCAGCCGGGTAATCGATCCTTCCACCTCTTTCGAGGCTGTCATCATCAGATCCGCGAGTTCGTCGATGACGACCACGATGTAGGGGAGGGTGTCCTGGACCGTCTCTTCTTGTTTGGGTGCGTCCAGTGAGGGTTTCCGCTTTTTGTTTTTCTTTCTTATCAGGTCGTGATACTGAAGGATGTTACGCACCCCGAAATCCGCCAGGTGCGCGTACCGCCTCTCCATCTCCTCCACAAGCCAGATGAGGGATTTCGCCGCCGTTTTAGGGTCGGTGACCACCGGCGTCACGAGGTGGGGAATCCCGTCGTATAGGGAAAGCTCCAGCATTTTGGGGTCGATCATGAGGAAACGCACCTCGTTCGGGGTCAGGCGGTACAGGAGGCTCAGGATCATGCAATTCAGAGCGACACTCTTGCCGGATCCCGTGGACCCCGCTACCAGCAGATGGGGCATCTGTGAAAGATCCGTGATGTAAGGGGCACCGGAGATATCCTTTCCCAGGGCCAGCGGCAACTTGAGCTTTGGCGATGAAAAGCTGTCGTCCTCCAGAATGGGACGTAACAGAACGGTTTCTCGGTCCCGGTTAGGGATCTCAATCCCTACCACTGATTTGCCGGGGATGGGAGCCACGATGCGGATGCTGATGGCGCTGAGGGCCATGGCCAGGTCATCCGTGAGATTGACAATGCGGCTGAGCTTGATGCCGGGCGCGGGCTCGAATTCGTAAACGGTGATGATGGGGCCCGGATTGACCCGAACGACCTTGCCTTCAATACCGTAGTCGCTAAGTTTATTGATGAGTATTTTTGAATTGAATTTAAGAACTTCTTCATCAACCTTTACACGTGTATGCCCCTGTTCCTTCAGGAGAGAAAGGGGAGGGCAAACAAAGGTTTTGGCTCCTTCCGGCTGCTCCATGAAGGTGAACTGTTCCTGCTTGGGTGGCCGTTTCTTTTCCACGGGGGGCTTCAGGGAAATCTCCGGAATCGCCTCTTCCCATTTCAGTTTCTTTTCCTTCTCCTCCACGACCTTCTGGCGTTTGGTCCGTTCTTTCTGGATGACCGCCCGGTTCCTGAACCTGAGGAAAGCCTTTCTGGGTAAGGCCCTAATGGGGCTGAACACCGCGATGAGGGAACGGTTGATGAATACCGTCAACCCGGCCCAGATGATCGCCAGGTAGATGAGAAAGGCCCCCAGCTTACCCACGTACCGGGTGCTGATCCGGTTAACGAAGGTGCCCAACACCCCCGCCGATGGAATGGCGTGGCCAAAAAAGGAGAGCTTGGGGCTGAAGATATTGAAAAGCAGTCCCACGGAGAGCCCCACGAGGAAAAGCGACAGGTTTTTGGACACGATTCTCCATAAGGAGGGGCCGGTAAAACAGAAGATGGCGTTCAGGAGAAAGAGGAGGGGCAGCACAAACCCGGAGATTCCCAGAAGTTGAAAGACGAGATCTGATATGACTGCCCCGCTGTAGCCCAAGAGGTTGTGGATGGGTGCGACGCCTAAAGGGCGGGCCACATTCCAAGAGGGGTCTTTGGGGGAGTACGTGATCAGGCTGATTCCCACGAAGACCGCCGCGGCCAGGAAAAAAATGCCCAGAATCTCCCGTATAACCGTCTTCTTTCCCATGGCGCGTCACATTTCCAGCACAATGGGGAGGATCATGGGACGCCGTTTGAGGCGGGCGTTGAAAAAACGCTTCAGGCTCTTGCTGATCTCTCCCTGCAGTTCGTCAGAGTCCTTGCGGCGTTCCCCGTTGGCCTCTGAGATGATTTTTTTGACAAGCTCTCGGGCTTCCTGGAGCATCTCCTGGTGAAAATCCTCGTAGATGAACCCCCGGCTGATGAGGTTGGGCTCTCCCACCATCTCACCGTTTTCCCCATCCAGAACGCTCAGGATGACGACCAGGCCGTCCTCTGAGAGGTGCTTCCGGTCCCTCAGAACCAGTGTTCCCACGTCCCCCACGCCCTTGCCGTCGATAAACACCTTCCCCACCTCCGCGCGGCCGGTTTTGGATATCCCCTCCGGCGTAACCTGGATGATATCACCGTCCTCCGCCAGGAGGAGGGCATCATCCGGCATCCCCATCGATTTTGCCAGGTTGATATGTTTGGCAAGCAGGCGGACTTCCCCGTGAACCGGCATGAAATAGGTGGGTTTGACCAGGTTCAACAGCATCTTCAGCTCTTCCTGATAGGCGTGGCCGGAGGTATGAACGTTCCGAACCTGTTCATAAACGACTTCAGCGCCTTTTCTGTAAAGCTGGTTGATGATCCGGGTAATGGCCCGTTCATTCCCGGGGATGAAGCGGGAGGAGAAGATGACCGTGTCCCCCGGTTCGATCTTTACATGTTTGTGCACGTTCGTGGCCATCAGGGAGAGGGCCGAATAGGGTTCCCCCTGGCTGCCGGTGGTAATCATGGCGATTTTCGAGGGCTCGTAATCTTTTATTTCCTGCGGTTCGATGAGCAGCCTGTCCGGGACATGGAGGATGCCGAGCGCGCTGGCGCTGTCAATGTTGTCCACAATGCTCCGTCCGATCAGAACCACTTTCCTACCCAGTTTTTCGCACGATTCCAGAATGCCCTGCATCCTCCGGATGTTGGAGGCGAAAACAGTGATAATCACGCGTCCGGCGCTGTCTGACAGAATCTTCTCCAGACGTTTCTTGACGGTGCGTTCCGAGAGGCTGAACCCCTCGTAATCCGCGTTGGTGCTGTCCGACAGCATCAGAAGCACACCCTTGTCCCCGTAGTCGGCGAAACGGTTGAGGTCGATCATGGGATCCCCAAGGGGCGTTTGGTCTATCTTGAAATCTCCCGTATGAATAATCGTGCCGATGGGTGTCTGGATGGCCAGACCCACGCCCTGGGCGATGCTGTGGTTCACACCGATGAATTCGAACTTGATCTTCCCGATGCTCAGCACGTCCCGTGGGGAGATTTTCCGCAGGCGGGCGGGGGTATCCAGGTTGTATTCCTGGAGCTTCCGTTCCACCAGCGCGAGTGTGAAGGCGGTGCCGTAAATCGGTACATTGATTTCCTGCAGCAGGAAGGGGAGGGCGCCAATATGATCCTCATGGCCGTGGGTCAACAGGATCGCCCGGACACGCTCCTTTTTGTCTCTCAGGTAACTGAAGTCGGGAATGACAAAGTCGATTCCCAGCATGTATTCCTCGGGGAACATGAGCCCCGCGTCGATGATAAAGATATCGTCGTCTGTTTCCAACACCATCATGTTACAGCCGATTTCTCCCAATCCCCCAAGGGGGATGAGGCGAACGGCTTGCGTGCCTTTTTTACTCATTTTCCTTCCCGCGTGTTTCAAAAGACTGCCGGTTTTCAAGCAGCGCGGACAGGGCCTGAAAGACCTTTTCCTTCAGTGCTTCCTTGTCCCGCGTCTGGTATCCCTTTGTCTCGATAGGGGTACCAAGGACGATGTACACGTTTCGGGGACGCACCCAGAAACTGTCTCTTGGTTTGACCTCGTAAGTCCCGATGAGTGCCGTGGGGACGATGGGGGCGGTGGATTTGATCGCCAGGACGAACCCCCCGTTCTTAAAGGGGAGCAGGGTCCCATCCGAGCGGGTGCCTTCGGGGAAAACCACCACGGAAATCCCCTCCCGTATCCGTTGGGCCGCCTTGTTGAGGCTTTTGACGGCGTCTCTCGGGTTGTCACGGTTGATGGCGATGTAGCCGGCCCGGCGCATGGAGGGCCCGAAGATGGGGATTTTGAACAACTCCTCTTTCGCCAGCCACCGGAAAGGAATGGGCAGCCCTGCCAGTAGGGTGAAAATGTCGAACGCGCTCTGGTGGTTGGCCATGAAAATGTAGGGCCGGTCGGGCGAAAGGGCGCCGGTTTCTTCAACGAGGGTGACCTTGACATGGGAAAAGAAGAGAAGAGTTTTCCCCCATAGGCGCGCCACCTGGTGAGCGGAGTTCCCTCCCGGGTCCATAAAAGAGGCAAACAGGGCGAGGATGGAGAAAAGGATGGTAAAGATTACCAGCGCGATCCAGAACGAAAATGTCCAGAAAACCCACATGCCTCTTTCCCATCAGGTGCTAAACTGTTCCTTCAGGTTTGACAGAATCCCGGAAACTTCTTCCCGGATGCGGCCGTCGATATCGTACGGGGAAACCCCCTTGCGATCCGCTTCCAGAACCTTCGGGTTGTATGACATAAGCCCGAGAATGGGAAATTCCTGAAGGTTTTCCGTGATGACCCGCTGGTCTTCATCGGTCTGAACCTTGTTCCCCACGATGAAAACCCGTTTGATCCCCAGGTCCATTGCCAGTTTTTTGATCTGGTGTGCCGTCTGGATGCTTCTCATGCCGGGTTCGACCACCACGATGAAGGCGTCCACGTATCCCGTGGAGCCACGCCCCAGATGTTCCAAACCCGCCTCCATATCCACGATCACGGTTTCGTTTCGCTGGATAAAGAGGTGGCTGAGCAGGTTTTTCAGCAACACGTTCTCCGGGCAGAAACACCCGCCTCCTCCCTGCGGGACGCTTCCCAGAATCAGGAGTTTCACCCCTTCATGATTGATGCTGAACCGGTCCGGAATGTCATCCACCCTGGGATTCAGTTTGAAAATAGACCCATATCCGCCCTTTTTCGTTTCCGTTCTTTCCTCGATGAAATGGGTCATCTCTGCCAGGGGGGTGACACCTGCCAGCCGATCGGGCGAAACCCCGACAGCGGAGGCGAGATTCGCGTCGGGGTCCGCGTCGATGGCCAGCACTGTTTCATTCTGCGCCGAGAGGGTCCTGGCCATCACCCCGGCGAGGGTGGTTTTGCCGACCCCCCCCTTACCTGAAATCGCGATTTTCAATCTATTATCCTCCTCTGTTGATACCCGCCATTTTTAATGCTATTTTCAGCAAGGATTAATGGGGGTTTGAACTGGCCGGAGGTTAACAATTCCGGTGCGTCTTGTCAAGAAGTCCAGAGCCTGAAAGGAGATTTGAGGCATGAATGTCGTCATCATCCCCGCCCGTTACGCGTCAACCCGCTTCCCAGGAAAACCCCTGGCGCGCATTGCCGGTCACGCCATGATCTGGCACGTGTACCATCGGTGTCAGCGGGCACGGCGCGTCGATGCCGTCTGGGTGGCGACAGACGATGAAAGGATATACCGGGAAGTTTCCTCATGGGGGGGGAAGGTGATAATGACCCGTCCGGATCATCCTTCCGGGACGGACCGGGTCGCCGAGGCGGCTTCGGACTTGGACGCGGAGATCATCGTGAACGTCCAGGGAGACGAGCCGCTCATGGAGCCCGATGTGATCGACGCGCTTGTAGAACCCCTGTCGCGCGGGAAAGACGTGGGCATAGCCACCCCCATCACGCAAATCAGCAGCCGCGAAGAGCTGTTTGACCCGAGTGTCGCCAAGGTGGTTCGGGACAAAGAAGGGTTCGCCCTCTATTTCTCGCGGGCGGCGATTCCCTTCGCGCGGGGAAATCCCGTTTTCTTGCCCGGCTCCATGGAAATGTCAAAGGATGAAGAGCAAGAAATTATTTCACGCCTTCCCCTGTTCAGGCACATCGGGGTTTACGCCTATCGGCGCGAGACCCTCTTTGAATTCTGCCGCTTGAACCCTTCTCCCCTTGAACAGACGGAAAAGTTGGAACAGCTCCGCGCCCTGGAAAATAGCATGCCCATCTTGACGGTTGAGGTTTCTTATAAGGGGGTGGGGGTGGACACGAAGAGGGACTTGAAACGTGTGGAAGAGATTCTTCGCGCGCGGCAATCCTAATCTCATTTTTTTCGCGAGACAAATGAAAAACACTTGACAGGGGAAGTGAGCCGTGGTATTTAAACAAACGTTTAATAAGTGGGAGGGAAAAAGATTCGCTCTTCAGACGTGACTTACCGGAACATTCTCACGAAAAGCGCGGAGATCTTCGCCCTCAAGGGGTATGAAAAGGCCTCCATGCGTGAAATCTCGGCGGCGGCGGGGGTCAGCCTGGCGGCGCCTTACTACTATTTCAAGAACAAAGAAACGATTCTGTTCCAGATTCAAAAGAAGGGATTCGAGTTTCTGGTCGAAAACCTGAAAACAGTCGTGGAAAGCGATAAAACCCCCCGTGAGAAGGTTCGCATCTTTGTGGAAAACCACGTCCACTATTTCCTCAACAACCGTAGTGAGATGAAGGTGATTATCCATGAATACGAGGTGTTGAGCAAGGAGTACCAGAGACAGATTTCAAGGATCAAGAGCGAGTACACGCTTCTCGCGGAAGGAATTCTGAAGGAATATTTCAAGGAACATGGCATCACGGGGTGTAACAGCCTGTACGCGATTATGTCCCTTTTTGGGATGATGAACTGGCTTTACACCTGGTTTCGGCCTAAGGGACGCGGAAATCACAACACGGAAGAACTTATCAATGTTATCCTGAACATTTTTTTCGAAGGGGTCAATTACTGGAAAAAGACGCGCCCGGCTGAAAATTGACTTGCCAGCCCGTGGGCGCGTTTTTGCGCAAAAGAATGAACGGGGTTTAATAAAAGTCAAACCGGAAAATGCAAGAGGGGAAAAATGAGATACACAGAAACAGGGTTTAATTTAGAGGTGGATTTAACCAAGGGAAACATCGAGCGGGTCCCGACCGACCCCAGGCTGACGGAACAGCATCTCGGAGGGTTGGGCACCAACGCCCGGATCCTGTGGGACAGGGTTCCTCCCGAGGTTGATCCCCTGTCACCGGAGAACGTGATTATCTTCAGTTCCGGTCTTTTGGGCGGCACGCTGGCCCCTGGAGCAAACCGGACCATTGTTTCCACCCTTTCTCCTCAGACCGGCCTGATGGCGTTTTCGATGATGGGGGGATTTTGGGCGCCGGAGCTGAAATACGCCGGCTATGACAAGGTCATCGTGACGGGGAAGTCACCAAATCTCGTCTACCTGTGGATTAACAACGATACGGTGGAGATACGTGACGCCAGCCACCTGCACGGGAAGGGTGCCCTGGAGACGGCGGAATTGATTCGCGAAGAGTTGAACGAGCCACGCGCCCGCGTGCTTGCCATCGGCCTGGCGGGGGAAAACCAGGTGTATTATGCCTCCATCGAGCATGAACGCTCCAGCGCCAGCCGGGGTGGTATCGGGGCCGTCATGGGGAGCAAGGGGCTCAAGGCCATTGTCGTGCGTGGCACGAAGGACCTCAACATCGCCAAGCCGGCGGAATTCTGGGAGGAATGCGACAAGGTCCTGAAATACATCGAATTCAGGAGAGAAAACCCCATCAAGGGCGTGCCCCCCATCCTGGCGGGCCTGGGGTCTCCCCAGGAAATGGCGATTCATGACGAGCAGTGGCACACCACCAGCTTCTCATGGGGTAATGCCCGGGTGCGGAGAAAGGATTTCTGGACGGAGGAACGCGCGAAGGCGTGGAGCGAAATCCAGACCAAATCCGTGGAGCGCCTTATCAGTTGTTACAATTGCCCCATGCGATGTGGGGCGATTGTCCCGCATCCGGAACTGCCGACGCACCGGTACATGATGAAATGCTACTCAAAGCTGACCTACGTGATGGGTGCCATGGCGGACGACCTGGAATTCGGGTTCAAGATCGCGGGACTGGCCCAGGAGTATGGTGTGGATGGCTACACGGCGCCCCAGGTCATGGCCTTCGCGGTAGAGCTGTATGAAAATGGCATCCTCACGGATGAGGACCTGCCCGGCTTTCCGAAAAAGAATGAAGACAGGTTTTTCTACCTGCTCGATAAAATCGTGCACCGGGAAGGCATCGGCGATATCCTGGCGGAAGGGGTGTACTGGGCCGCCCGGAAGATCGGTAAGGGGGCGGAAAAATTCGATCACAACACAATCAAAAAGCACGAACAGATCCCCATCAAGCTGGGGATGCTGAACCCGATTTACTACATCCTCTGGTCCACCGGGGAAAAGATTAACATCACCCAGATCGAGGGGCAGATGCCCCAGGCGCCGTTTCCCACCAAGGAACTGAAAGAGGATTTCATCAAGGACTGGATTCAGATTCCAACGGGAAAAGAGGAGAAGTTCAAACAGTTCATTATGGAATGGGGCGAGGAAGGTAAACGTTTCCCGTTCTGGCCCCCACCTGACCTCATCTGCGACCTGGTGGAATGGCAGGAGACCATGCACTATATCGACGACACGGTAGGCCTGTGTGCCGGGTTGTCCTCTTTCCCGCTGAAACCCGCCTATCATATTCATAACCTGCCCCTCCTGATTTCTTATGGGACGGGCCTGGACATCGATGAAGACAGGTTGTGGGAGATCGCCAAGCGGACACGGAACCTGGTGCGGGCCATCAATGTGCGGAGAGGCCTGAGAAGGAAGGACGAGAAGCCGCCCGAGGATCACTGGAAGAAACGCTTCCCCGAATATGAGGCAAAGCTGTTAGATGAATACTACCGGTACAAGGGATGGAACAAGGATGGGATTCCCACGCGGGAAACCCTTGAGAAACTCGACCTGGGGTTTGTGGCTGAGGACCTCATCAAGCGGGGAATCCTGACGGATGGCGACGGAAATTCAGAGAAAAAAGAAGAGAAATAGCTGAGGAGTGTGCCGTGAAGGACGAGAAAAAAGTAAAGATTGTCAAGCGGATAAAGATCGACGCGGATCAGTGTAACGGGTGCCGGGCGTGTGAAGCCATTTGCGCGGCCTTTCACGCGGAACCCAAATACAGTAGCGTCAATCCCGCGCGGGCGCGGATTCACGTCATCCATGACCCTCTCAGGGATATCTACCTGCCCGTTTACGCGGGCGAGTACACCCCGGCGGAATGCGCGGGGAGGAACACCTATACCCTGAACGGGAAGGAATATGATGAATGCGCCTTTTGCCGGGCGTCCTGTCCGTCCAGGGACCTTTTCAAGGAACCCGACTCCGGCCTGCCGCTCAAATGTGACATGTGCGAAACCGATCCGCCCCTGGAGGAGCCCATGTGTGTTCAGGTGTGTATCGACGATGCCCTCACCTACGAGGAGGTAGAGGTAGAGGTGGAGGAAGAGGAAGAAGCCAAGATTGAAGACCTGGAGCTGGGGCTGGAGGCCCTCATCAAAAAGTACGGGCTGGATGAGACCATGAAGATCATGGCGAGGATGGCGGCGTCGGAGCAGGAGTGAACCTTTAATCAAAAAGAGGACTAAAGAGAACCGTGGAGAATGTAGCTGACTATAAAGAAATCATAGAGGCCATCAAGGAAGAAGGCGGGGACGCCTTCAAGCGCTGTTATCAGTGTGGCTTGTGCGATACGGTCTGTCCCTGGAATCGGGTGACGCAGTTCAGCATGCGCAAGATCGTGCGAGAGGCTACGTTCGGGATGTCTGACATTGGAACGGAGGACATCTGGCGATGCACCAGTTGCGGTAAATGCCCGCAGCGATGCCCCCGGGATGTGCAGCAGATTCAGTCGGTCATCTCCCTGCGAAGGCTGGCCGCGCAGTACCGGGTGTATCCTCCCTCGGCCCGCCCTATCCGCACCATCCGCGCGAGCCTTTCCTCTGAAGGGAACCCCCTGAACGAGTCCCGTGAAAGCCGGGGCGACTGGGCGAAGGACCTGGGCGTGAAACCCTTTGAGGAGGGGATGGAAATCCTGTACTTTCCGGGCTGTTACCCCAGTTATGACCCCAGGTTGAAGAAGGTGGCCCAGGCGACGGTGGAGATTCTTCAAAAGGCGGGCGTGAGCTTTGGAATCCTCGGTGCGGAAGAGAATTGTTGCGGTGAAAGCATCCGCAAGACGGGAGATGAAGACCTCTTTAAGACCCTGGCGACGGCCAACATCAAGGCCTTTATCGACCATGGCGTCAAGAGGATCCTCGTTTCATCCCCTCACTGCTATCATACCTTCAAAAACGAATATCCCGAATTCATGGTGCATTTCGAGATCGTGCACATTTCCCAGTATCTTTTTGAGCTCCTGAACGAGGGCAGGCTGAAGATTAACAAGGAGATCGCGAAGAAAATCACCTATCACGATCCCTGTTACCTGGGGCGTCACAACGGCATCTACGACGAACCCCGCGAGGTGCTGAAGAAGGTGCCGGGGCTGGAGCTGGTAGAGATGATTGAATCCCGGGAAGAGAGCCTCTGTTGTGGCGGGGGAGGGGGCAGAATCTGGATGGAGACCCCCAAGAACGAGCGGTTTTCCGACCTCCGGGTCAAGCAGGCTGCCGATACAGGGGCCGAAGAACTCGTGACGGCATGCCCCTACTGCATTACCAATTTTGAAGACAGCAGGTTGACCATGGAGTATGAGAAGGTCATCAAGATTAAGGATATAACGGAGATTATCCGTGACGCCATATCAGAAACAGAAGAAACGGATGAGGAAAGCGCATAATGGAAAAGGAACTTTTTGAAGGTCAGGGATTGAAACTCCCCGCTGACGAGAATTTCGGGGACGTCTTGGTGGTTGGAGGCGGCATCAGCGGCGTGCAGGCCTCCCTGGACCTTGCCGCCGCGGGATTTAAGGTGTTTCTGGTCGAAAAGGCGCCCTCCATTGGCGGCCACATGGCCCAACTGGACAAGACCTTTCCCACCAACGAATGCTCCACGTGAATTCTGGCGCCCAAACTGGTCGAGGTCGGCCGGCATCAAAACATCGAGGTTCTGACATACACCGAGATTGAAAACGTCGAGGGCGAGGCGGGAGACTTCAACGTCACCCTCGTCCGAAAACCCCGCTACATCATCGAGGATGTGTGCACCGGGTGTAACACGTGCGTGAAATACTGCCCCGTGCAGGTTCCGGATCCATATAACCAGGACCTGTCCAACAACAAGGCGATCCACATCTATTTTGAACAGGCGGTTCCCCTTGTGACCTATGTGGACCCGGACGCGTGCCTCTACCTGAAGGAAGACAAGTGCCTGATCTGCGAAAGCGTCTGCGAAAACAAGGCCATCGATTTCAGTCAGAAGCCGAGGAAGATGGATATCAACGTGGGCGCCATCGTCCTGGCCTCGGGATACGAGCCCTTTGACCCGAGCCTGAGGGGCGATTATGGCTACGGCAGGATGGCCAACGTGGTCACCAGCCTCGATTTCGAGCGTCTGACCTGCTCCACGGGCCCTTACAAGGGGGAAATTCTGCGGCCTTCCGATGGCAAGCCCCCGAAAAAGATTGCCTGGATTCAGTGCGTCGGGTCGCGGCAGGTCATTGAGGGCGGAAACACCTATTGCTCCGCCGTCTGCTGCACCTATACCCAGAAACAGGCCATCCTGGCGAACGTGCACGACGAAGAGGTGGAATGCACCATCTTTCACAACGACGTGCGATCCTATGGAAAGGATTTCGAGCGGTATTACCAGAGAACGGCAGAGATCCCAGGGGTGCGTTTTATTCGCAGCTATGTCTCCATTGGCCGGGAGATTCCGGAAACGAAAAACGTTACCATTCGATATGCTACGCCTGATGAAGGCGTGAAAGAGGAAGAATTTGAGCTGGTGGTGCTTTCCGTGGGGCTGAATCCCCCTGCCGACGCGGACGCCATGGTGAAAATCTTTGGCATCGAGCTCGAGCCCCACGGGTTTTGCAAGACCAACCCGCGAAATCCCATCGAGACCACCCGCCCTGGAGTTTTCGTCAGCGGGGCGTTTCAGGGGCCCCTGGATATCCCGGAGTCGGTCTTCACCGCCAGCGGGGCCAGCGCCCTGGTTCGGGAGCTGTTGCGAAAGCGGCAGGGCAAGCTGACGAAGGAAAAGGTCTATCCCGTCGAAAAGGATGTCACCCAGGAGGAACCAAAAATCGGGGTGTTTGTGTGCCATTGCGGCGCCAATATCGGCAGCGTGGTGAACGTCCCGGACGTGGTTGCCTATTGCGAGTCACTGCCGAACGTGGTCTACGCGCAGGAACAGCTCTTTTCATGCGCCACGAACTCCGCCAAGGAGATTACGGACCTCATCCAGGAAAAGGGGCTCAACCGCGTGGTCATTGCCGCCTGTTCGCCCCTGACCCTTGAACCCCTGTTCCGGGACACGGTACGCGAGGCGGGCCTCAACCAGTACTTTCTGGAGATGGCCAACATCCGGGAGCACAATTCCTGGGTCCATTCAAAGGAGAAGGAGGAGGCGACCCAAAAGGCCAAGGATATTATCCGCATGTCCGTGGCGAGGGCCACGCATCTTGAACCGCTGCAGGAAATTGAACTGCCCGTCAACAAGAACGCCCTGGTGGTTGGGGGTGGCATCGCGGGGATGACCTGTGCGTTGTCCATCGCCAACCAGGGACATGACGTGTACCTGATAGAAAAGGAAGACGACCTGGGCGGCATGGCCCGGCGGCTCTATTTCACCGTGGACGGGATGGATGTCCAGGCGTACCTCAATGAGCTGATCAGCAAGGTTTATCGCCACCCCCTGATTCATGTCCTGACAAACGCTACCATCGAAGAGGTTTCGGGGTATATCGGGAACTTCGTGACGACGGTCAGAACGGGGAACTGGGAGAGGAAGATCGATCATGGCGCCGCCGTGATCGCCATCGGGGCGGATGAGTATCGCCCCACCGAATACCTGTATGGCGAGGATGAGCGGGTGGTCACCTATCTGGAGCTGGAAAAGGAGATCGTCGAGAAAGCTGAGCGTCTGATGAACGCCGAAAATCTGGTCATGATTCAGTGCGTGGGATGCCGGAACGAGAATCGCAACTATTGCAGCCGGGTTTGCTGCAGCCAGGCGATTAAAAACGCCCTCAAGGCGAGGGAGCTGAACCCTAACCTGGATGTGTACGTGCTGTATCGTGACATGCGGACGTATGGCTTCCGGGAAGACTTCTACCGTGAGGCCTCAGAGAGAGACGTCAAGTTTATCCGGTATGAGCCCGAAACCGCGCCCCAGGTAGAGGTGGTGGAGGAGAAAGGGAAAAAACTTCTTCGCGTGACCGTCATGGATCCCATCCTCGGCCAGGAGCTTGGGATAGACGCGGATGTGTTGGCACTGGCAGCGGCGGTGATTCCTTCCCCCCAGAGCCATGAGATTGTCAATCTCTTCAAGGTACCCCTGGGGCCGGATGGCTTCTTCAAAGAGGCGCACGTGAAGCTCAGGCCCGTCGATTTCGCCACGGATGGGGTCTTTCTCTGCGGGACCGCCCATTATCCCAAGCATATCCCGGAGGTTATCAACCAGGCGCAGGGTGCCGCGGGGCGCGTGGCGGTGCTGTTGTCCCACGACATTGTGACCGTCTCGGGGGCCGTCTGCGAAGTGGAAGAAAAACGCTGCATGGGATGTGGCGCGTGCGCGGAGGCGTGCACCTATGGCGCCATCACCCTGCTGGAATCGAGGGCGGGGAAGAAGGCGTCCGTCAATCCGGTGCTTTGCAAGGGATGCGGGCTCTGTAATGCCCTGTGCCCAACTGAGGCCATTTCCCTCAAGCACTTTAATAACGAAGAAATTATCAGCGAGATTGACGCGGCCGTCGCTAAGATTATTTAAGGATGCCCGCTGAGGAACGAAAAGGAGAGAAGCAAGCATGAGTACAGGATTTGGATTCAAGCCCAAGATTGTCGGGTTCTTGTGTCACTGGTGAGGCTACGCCGCCGCGGATATAGCCGGAGTTTCCAGGCTACAGTATCCCCCTTCCATCCGGATTATCCGCCTCATGTGTGGCGGGCGGGTGGACATGGCGTTCGTCCTTCGCGCCTTCTCCGATGGCGCGGATGGCGTCATCATCTGCAACTGCTGGCCGGGTGAGTGCCACTATGTCCCGGAAGGGAACTATAATGCGGTCAACATGATGAACCTGACCAGAAAACTGCTGGATCACATTGGCATCAACCCTGAACGGCTGCGACTTCAGTGGGTCACGGCATCCGAGGGCATCCAGTTCGCGGATACCGTCACGGATTTCACGAACACCATCAAGGAACTGGGGCCTCTTGGCTCGAATGAAGGTCTCGAAGCGGATGAGATCAAGGTAAGGCTTCAGAACCTTACGAAGCTGGTTCCCTATATCAAGATTGCCAAACGGGATAAGCTGCTGCGTCACCTGGAGAACGTGGAGGAGTACAGCACCTTCTATACCTCGGAGGAGATTGACCAACTATTTAAAGAAATTCCCTCCTATTACATCGACCCAGAAAAATGCCAGGCGTGCGGCACATGCCGCCGAAGGTGTCCCGTGGAGGCGATCGATGGGGACAAGAACCTGGTGCATATCATCGATCAGGAAAAATGTATCAAGTGTGGCACCTGCCTGGCGTCATGCCCGCCGCGTTTCAGCGCTGTGACCAAGCTGGTGGGGGAACCGGTGCCGCCTCCTATACCTGAGGATAAGAGGAAGATTATACGAAAACCGAAAAAGAAAGATTGACGGCTTCAATAATAGCAAACAGCCCGGGCGGGGCATCCCCCACCCGGGTTTTGGTTTTCCGGTCTAATCCGTCGCAAGCTTCAAATAATCTTCCCTGACAGGTGAGAAGACCTCAAAGACGAGGCAGTCTTCCAGGACACGCGCCTGATGGGGCACATGAGGGGGGATGGTCCATGTGTCGCCGGGAGCCATGCGCGTGGTTTCATCCGCAATGGAGAGTTCCAGCGCCCCTTTCAGGAGGGTGCCGGTCTGTTCATAAAGATGGTTATGAAGCGGCAGGATGTGGCCCGCCTCCAGTTTGAACAGCGCGGAAAGCGTCTTCTCTCCATGGCCCACAACCTTCATGTGAATCCCGGGAATGAGGGTGGTAAACCCCTCGTCTGAATATTTCGTTTGCACGTTCCTACCCCTTTTCGTTCTGAAGTTTTTCGAGTTGTTTGGTCCAGTAGGCGTTGGCGTTTTTTATGTAAGTATCGGGAGGTATGATATCTTTCTCAAGTTCTTCTTTAAGTTTTTTCGACAGACTGCCTTCTTTAACCACTTCTTTCCCAGCCTTTTCAAGAAGTTTCTTGTATTTCATGATAAAGGGTTTTAACAACAGGCTTTTCGCCCTCAATATTTCTCCCCCAGGGCGGAAGATTTCCATGACCACCTCTGTGTGCATATTCAGAACGACCCGCTCAAAAAGGTGATGCACGACCTGAAAGTGTTCCAGTTGCGGGAAGCCGCTGTTGCAGATGACGCCCACCTTGGGAGGCGTCCCAAACCGAAGGGGGTGTCGCCACACGTCGTTAATTTTGACGAAATTGGGAAGAATTCCCGGAAGCATACGGTCCATAAAAGTTTTCATCTGGGCGGAGACGCAATCCACGTAAAGGGGGGAAGCGAAGATTACCAGGTCACACCCCCACAGTTTTGACAGGGCCTCTTCCATGTCGTCTTTCTGAATACATTTGCCCGGCGTTTTAATCCAACACGCCCAGCAGCCCTTGCAGGGGTGAATGTCTCTTTCGGCCAGCAGCAGGACCTCTGTTTCGGCGCCCGCGGCCCTCGCCCCCTTCAAAAATGCGTTGACCATCGTTTGCGTGTTGCTTTTTTCTCCCCTGGGGCTTCCGTTTATGGCTAATATCTTCAATGGAATTTCCTCCTTTATGCTTTATTAGAAAGTATAATGGAATTATCCCCTTTTCACAAGGACTCGAAACCGGTGGGGACAGGTCTTGCATTTTTTAAAACTTTGTATATAGTGCAAACATGGCACGATTGACGCGCAACGAGTTTCCGGGGGGTGTTTACTATATCAAGGCGGGAGGGAAGGACACCGAATCGATTTTCCGCGACCCGTCAGACCGGGCCAGGTTCCTCGATATCCTGTCGGAAACGGCCTTTCGCTTCAAATGGTTGTGCCATTCTTATTGCCTTCTGGACGACCACTACCATCTCCTCCTTGAGACCCCATGCGGTCGCCTGTCGCTGGGGATGCGCCAGATAAACGGGTTGTACACCCAGTCTTTCAATAAAAAATATGGGAGGCAGGGGCCTCTTTTTGGTGAACGCTTCCGATCGATTATCATTGAAAAAACCCGGTACCTCCTCCCTCTGCACCGGCACATGATGTTGAACCCGGTTCGTGCCAACCTGGCCTCTGAACCAAAGGCGTGGCCGTGGAGCAGTTATTTGCCAAACATCCTGAAAGGGGTTCGCCCGGGGTTTCTCTTCACCCAGTGGATTCTCTCCTTTTTTCAGGGGAAAGACAAAGCCCTGGCGCTGGAGAGATACGAACGCTATATCTCCAGCGGCAGCGACGAGTGTTTTCTCTGGCAGGAGCTGAAGGAGCGGATGTTTCTGGGGAGCGATTCCTTTATCGAAAAGGTAAAGAAAAGGTTGCAGGTGCAAAACTGTGGCAAACGTGATATGAATTCCTGGCTGCGCTCGGGGGAACGTCTCGCGTTGAAGGAGATATTTGGAACCGGGAAGTTGCCGAGGAAGGAGAGGGACAGCCGGATTTATCACGCGTATATTCATCAGGGATACACCCTGAGCGAGATCGCGGCGTTCCTGAATATCCACCTGGCGACCGCCAGCCGCGCGGTCAGACGTATGGAGAAAAAGGCCTTGAAACAGGTTTTGAGGACATGATGGGAGGTATTGTATGGGAAAGATTAAGATAGCGATCTGCGGAATCGGAAACTGCGCTTCTTCCCTCATCCAGGGGATCGAATATTATCGCAGGAATGAAAACTCTGAAACGATCGGACTCATGCACCCGGACATTGGGGGGTACACGCCTTCGGATATTCAGGTGGTGGCCGCGTTCGATGTGGACGCCAGAAAGGTCGGCAAGGATGTCGCCGAGGCCATCTTTCAGCCTCCAAACTGCACCACGGTCTTTCAGCCTGAGATTCCCGCCATGGGCGTCACGGTAACGATGGGAAGGGTCCTGGATGGTGTTTCGGAACACATGAAACAGTATGACCCCTCGCAGACCTTCGTTGTTAGCGATGAACGTGAGGCGACCCGGGAAGACATTATCCGAACCCTCAAGGACTCCGGGGCCGAAATCATGCTGAACTACCTGCCCGTGGGGTCCGAAGAGGCGGTCCGATTCTACGCGGAGTGCGCCCTGGAAGCGGGCGTGGCCCTGATCAATAACATGCCCGTTTTTATCGCCAGCGACCCATCCTGGGCCCGGCGTTTCGAAGAGGCGGGTATTCCCCTCATCGGGGATGACGTCAAGTCCCAGTTGGGCGCAACGATCGTCCACCGCACCCTCGCGGACCTTTTCAAAAACAGGGGTGTAAAACTGGAAAGGACTTACCAGCTCAACACGGGGGGCAACACGGATTTTCTGAACATGCTGAACCGTGCCCGCTTGGCATCCAAGAAGGTTTCAAAGACGGAAGCCGTGCAGTCCGTACTGAAGGAAAGGCTGAACGCGAATGATATTCACGTGGGCCCCAGCGACTATGTTGCCTGGCAAAAGGACAATAAAATCTGCTTCATTCGCATGGAAGGCAAACTTTTTGGGGATATTCCCATGAACCTGGAACTGCGTCTGTCCGTGGAAGATTCGCCGAACTCCGGAGGGGTCGTCATCGATGCCATCCGGTGTTGCAAGCTGGCGCTTGACCGGAAAATCGGCGGGGTCCTCTATTCACCGGCCTCCTATTTCATGAAACACCCCCCGCGGCAGTTCCCTGACAGTGAAGCCTACCAGATGACGGAAGAGTTTATCAGCGGAAAGCGGGAACGTTAGGCCAAATTTACGCAACCCAAAAACGCGGGAGGTACCGGCAGTGGGCGTAAAGAATTGTATGGTGATTCCCTCCTATTGGGCACGGGAAAGCCGGGTGGGCTGGCAGCCGGGCGACGCGGTGTATGATCACCCCATTCCCCTGGACCAGGAGGGGACACTCCTGCGGGCGCTCAAGAGCCTTGGCATCCTTAAAAACCCGGACGTGGCCGTGGTTGTGCTTGCGGTTCCCACGTCGGATGAGATCGCCGACGCCGTTGAACGGAAGGTTCAGGCCATCATCGACGAGGCGCGAAAAACCTGTGGGGTACCCATGGCGGCCTTTGGGGTTTCACACCTCAGGAAGGTCCATCAGGTGCTTGATGACGCGGGAATAGCGACGTATAAACCGCTTCTTCAGCTTCGGGGTTATCCCAATGTCAGGAACCTCTGCGTGTTCGTGCCGCACCTCCTGGGCGCCGAGGTGGCGATTCTCATTGACGACGACGAGGTCTTTGAAGACCCGGACTTCCTGAAAAAGGCCACCGAGTTTATAGGGAAACCCTATCAGGGGACGCCCGTGCGCGGGGTGGCGGGCTACTACCTTCAGGCAAATGGCGAGGTGCTTTTGAACCGGCCACGTGAGCCATGGATGGAGGCCTGGGACCAGCTCGACCGGATGAACGAGGCCTTCGACCGCTTTATCCTCCAACCGCCCCGCCTGAAAGAAACTCCCTTCGTCTTTGGGGGGAACATGGTCATTCACCGGGAGCTTTTCACCCGCGTTCCTTTCGACCCCCAGGTTCCCCGTGGCGAGGACATCGATTTCCTGATGAACGCCAAAATGTTTGGGTTCAGGTTTTTTCTGGACAACACCCTCGCGATCAAGCACCTCCCCCCGCCAAAATCACACCCCGTCTGGCGGCGCCTCAGGGAAGACGTTTTTCGTTTTCTTTTTGAGCGGGAAAAGATTCGAAAGCAGAAAAAGTTGGATGGAATGGTCACAGTCACCCCCGAGGACTTCGACACATACCCGGGGGCCTTCCTGAAAGACGATCTGGAGAAAAAGGTGGAAAAGGCATCCCGGATCCTTGCCGATATTTACAAGTCCTCGGGAGACGAGGAGGGGGCGCGGGAGGTTTTAATGACCGTGACCCTGATGCGGGAGGCAATCTCAGAGAACCCTGATCCCTTTGAGGCGCTCGTTTCTTTGCAGCGTCAGTGGCACACCATGATGCGCGCGACGGACTGTGGGGTCTTCAGGGAATTGGGGAACAGCCTGCTGCGGTTTTAGCGAACCGGGCCGGAACCGACACGAGGCCATGGGAAGAAGGAGGGAGGGAAAAACGGAGAGCCCGAAACTGCGGTTTGTTCATTTTCCCCTTGACAAACACGGGTCATTTGCTATAGGAAAGTCCGGGATATGAAAATTTTCACAAATTAACCGGATGGGGGAGAAAAGGAGCGGATATGTTACGAGCGTATCTTCCTATCTTGATTTTGTTTCTGGTGGCGTTTGGGTTTGCCGCCTTTGCGGTGGTTGCCTCTTACCTGCTTGGCCAGCGTAAGCCGACACGCGTCAAAATAGCCCCTTACGAGTGCGGGATTTCAACCCCCGGGTACGGGAAAACCCGCATCCCGCTGCGGTACTACACGGTTGCCATGCTTTTCCTTCTCTTTGACCTCGAAGTCGTCTTCCTGTACCCCTGGGCGGTGACCTATAAAAAACTGGGCCTGTTCGGGCTGGTCGAGATGATGGTTTTTATCGGTATCCTGCTGGTTGGATATGTGTACGTCTGGAAAAAAGGAGCGTTGGAATGGGATTAGAAACTGTCTTTGGCAAAAGCCCCATTACCGCGGGGCTCGACAAGATCGTCAACTGGGCGCGTAAGAATTCCCTCTGGCCCGTGACCTTTGGTCTGGCGTGCTGCGCGCTGGAAATGATGGTGGCTTCCTCCGCCAATTACGATATCGCCAGGTTTGGCGCGGAGGTCTTCCGTCCGTCACCCCGCCAGGCTGACCTCATGATCGTGGCGGGAACGGTATCCAAAAAGATGGCGCCCATCC
>WGDA01000027.1 GCA_015493505.1 Pseudomonadota bacterium
ACCTTCTACCTTCCACCTTCCACCTTCTACCTCCTACCTCCTACCTCCTACCTAATGCCTCCATTGACATTCCCCCCCCTGCTGGGTATTTTCACCCCGTGGCGACTGAAACGCATAAAAAGCGGTGGATTTTCGCGGTTTTTCTGTTCTTTTTTGTCCTGGGTGGCCTCTATAACATCCCCCTGATTCGTCATTTTACCACCGCGATTCCCTACACGCGGTTCCCGGTCCCCGGATACGAAATCCAGCGGATGAACATGGGGGATCATCTCAATCTCTACTACAATTTCTGGCTTTTGAAAGACAACCTATCGCATTTCCGGAATCCCTTTTCAGACCCTTACCAGTTTTACTACTGGGGAAAGAAGTTCTTCAACCCGCAGATCGGATTTTTTTCTTTCCTGTTTGCCCCCCTGTCGCTTCTGGGGGATACCGCGGCCTTCAACCTCGTTTTTCTGCTTTCCTTCCTGCTCGCGGGAGGGTGCACGTTTCTCTGGCTGCGAAAGGCGGGGCTTTCCTTCTGGCCGTCCGTGGTGGGGGGGACCCTCTATTGCCTGGCACCGCACCGCCTCAGCCAGATGTGTGGCCATATCAACGGGTTGTTTTATTTTTCGTTTCCGCTCCTGCTCTATTTCGCGGAGGGGATGGTGGCGTCTCCCCGGAGGCGGTATCCCGTCATGCTGGGCGCCCTTCTCGTTGTGATGGCCTGGACCGAGTATCACATGTTTTATTATACGATTCTGTTTCTCGTCCCTTATGGCCTTTTTCTGCTGGAACGGATGGCGCCGGCTCCCGCCGGGGTGGGCATGGAGATTTCAGAGAAGCTTTTGCTGCTGGCCGAGGGGGCCGGAATCGGCTGCCTTTTGGCGGCACTGGCCTTCCTGCGGGGCTGGCCTTATGGGCGGTTTTACGGCTTTCTCGTGCCGATTGTCGCCGCGGGATTTTACCTTTTCATTCAATCGCTTGTCAGGTTCCTGAAGGGTGTGGTCCGGAAGAGCGAGGAGATGTCGCTTGAAAAAAGCGTGCTCCTTTTCTTTTCTCCCCTCTGTCTTCTCATCCTGCTGCCCGTGAAGTTTTTGCTGCCAATCCCCCAGTATGGGCACCTCCTTTTCGGGCTGGTTATCCTGGGATTTATCTATGGGGGATGGCGGATTTTGACCCTTTCCCGGAAGTGGCGGATACGTGGGGAGGCGGTGAAGGGGATTGTGAGACGGGTTTTCCCGGTTCTCCCCTTTGTCCTTGGGGCCGGCGGGATTGTGGTGGCGATTAAGGCCTTTGTCCTGGGCGGGACGATCGCGGCGAAGGGCCGTAGCATGGCCGAGGTGCGGTATTTCTCGCCCCATTTCCACCACCTGTTTCAGCGGATGAACTATCAAGGCGAGACCATGGTTTACCTGGGGGTTCTGGCGCTGGCGTTGATGGCTGTCTGCCTTGGGTTCCTCTTCCTGACCCGGGCGGGCGCGGGCCGGAATGGGCGCCTCACCCGCCAGGCGCGTTTCTGGTTTGGCGTTTTCCTGTTTGTCACGTTTCTTTCCCTTGGGTTCTCGGTGCCGTGGGTTCCCCTCTACGCCTTTTTCTACAAGCTCGTTCCCTATTTCAAGTATCCGCGTGTCCCGGGCCGCCTGATTTTTATCTCGTATGCCGCCATGGCCTTTTGCGTCGCGTGGGCCGTTGAGCGCGTCAACATGAAGCGGCCGGGTGTCAAGGCGGCGCTGACCTGCGCGCTGATTGCCGGCCTCGCCTGGGATTACCTGCCACCCCGTCCCATTGGCCTCTGCCTGCTTGACAAGGGGAAAGCGGTTTACGCGGAGATGAACCGGAAAGGGATGCCGCCGAGAACCGTCCTGGAGCTTCCCGTCTGGCCGGGAGATTCCGCCTGGTCCACGATTTATCAGTATTACGTGACCCGCTACCGGTATCCCATGGTCAACGGGTATTCCCCCGTGGTGGCGAAGGATTACGTGAATAAGGTTTTTTATGGCCTGTACCCTTTGGATGTGGGGGAGGCGTCCGGTCGAGCCCTGGAGACACTCAAAAAGCTGAAGGTGAAATATGTGGCCTTCCACGCCGATGCCTATCCTTACAAGATTTGTCCCTTCCCGTCGTGGCTGATCCTGAAGCGGCTGGAGGCGCTTCCGCTTTTAGAGAAAATCCGGACAACGGGCGCCACGAGCCTGTTTCGTGTCAGGACCGCGGCGTTGGGTGAAGGATTCCATTCACGGGGCGTGGAGATGATAACCTCTCCCGTGGGTGTCCTGTGGGAGGCGGAACGAAGCCGGCATCTGATCGGAAAGGTGGTGCGCGACGTCAAGGCATCGGCCGGAAAGGCGCTCGCAGTCTTCGAACCGGGGAAGCGGGGGATGATGATGGGGGCGCAAAACCGGTTCTTCCCTGCCGGGTGGTACGAGGGGGTTGCCCGGATAAAATGGATGGACAAGGGGGATGGTTCCGGCGCGCGGCCTCTCGGGGCAGTTCTTGTCACGGGGCGCCATCGCCGTGTGACCCTGGTGAAACGGGAGATTGTGCGGAAAGACCTGAAACCGGGGGCCTACACAGATATCCGATTTTCATTTCATGTTCCTGATGCCCAGAAGATTGAATGCATCGTCTATTCCAACGGGACGGCGCCCCTGTGTCTCGATTATGTTTTCATCGCTTTCAGGGGGAGGGGAGAAGGGCCGGGGGTGTTCCAGGCGGAGGACCTGTTCCATCAGGCGCCGGTTTTCCCCCTGCCGGACGGCAGTGGGATGGGGGTGCGCTTTACGCCGGAGGTCCTCAACGACCGGGGGATCGGCGGGCCGCTGCACCGCCTGATGCCGGGACAGTACCGGGCGACGTTTTACCTGGAAGTGACGGGGCAAACACCCGGTAAAACGCCCATGGCCCTGATCATGGCGGCGCGCGGGCACCAGCGGGAAATCCTCGCCCAGCGAATGCTGACCTTTGAGGAGTTGAATGCCCCGCGCCGGCTTCAGCACTTTTCTCTCACCTTTTCCATCGACCGTCCCTCCATCATGCAGTTCCCCATTTATTATCAGGGGAAAGGGGCCTTGTGGGTGGATCGCGTCGAGGTTGCAAAAATCTCCGCCCCATGATATAAAACCCTCTTAATTTTTAAGGAATTTTATAAAAGAAGGAGCGCATGCCCAGCCACGACCCATTGCGCGTTTTGATGATCGCGCCCGAACCGTTTTTCCAGCCGAGGGGAACCCCGTTCAGCGAGTATTACCGCATCAGGGCCCTGACGGAACTGGGTGCCCGGGTGGATCTTCTCTGCTATCCCATCGGGGAAGACCGCGCCGTTCCGGGCCTGACCATTCATCGGAGCTTCCGCCCGCCCGGCGTCCGCCAGGTTCCGGTGGGGCCTTCCCTGACAAAGGTCTATCTCGATGTGTTTCTTTTTTTTAAAGGGCTCTGGATGGTGTTGACGGGGTCATACGATTTTATTCATACCCACGAGGAGGGGTGCCTGCTGGGGGTTCTGGCGCGGAAGATGCGCGGAATTCCCCATCTGTATGATATGCACTCCAGCCTGCCCGAGCAGTTCACGAACTTCGAGTACACGAAGAGTCGCTTTGTGGTGAAGGTGTTTTCGTGGCTGGAGCGCCTGACACTGAGAAACGCGGATATCGTGATTACCATTTGCCCGCATTTATCGGAGGTGGTGAAGTCTGTCATCCCGGACAAGGAGCCGTACCTGGTGGAGAATACCTACACGGACCGGGAAGAGGGGGGCTGCGATAGGGCGGAAGCGGAAAAGGTCCGCGAGGTTCTGGGGATAGGAGACGCGCCCATGGCGCTCTACGCGGGGACTTTCGAGGCGTATCAGGGGCTGGATATTCTCGTGGACGCGGCCGCGCGGGTGCTGAAGTTACGGCCAGATACGCATTTCGTCCTGGTGGGGGGAAATCCGGACCAGGTGGCGTCCATTCGCCGCCTTGCCGAGGAGAAGGGGATTGCGTCTCATGTTCATTTGACGGGGAATCTCCCGCCCGATGAGATCCCCTGTTTCATCGAGGCGTGCACCCTGTTGGTTTCCGTCAGGAAACAGGGGGTCAACACGCCCCTAAAAATCTACAGTTACATGAAATCGGGCAAACCGATCGTCGCGACGCGCCACCTGACCCATACGCAGGTGTTGGATGAGTCCACGGCCTTTCTGACGGGCCTCACGCCGGAAGAGGTTGCCGGGGGGATTCTACAGGCCCTGAACACCCCCGACGCCGCCGCAGAACGGGCCCGAAAGGCGCGCGAGGTGGCGCAGGCCCGGTACAGCAACCGGGCGTACATGGAAAAAATGCGACGCGTTGTGGAGAGGATGCGCGAAATCCTGAAGGAGAAGAGATAGATGGGCTATCTGGGAAAATTGTATCACCTGATCGACCTTTCGTCGGCCTTGGTTCCTTATCACTTTATCAAGAGCGGCCGTGCCTTTACCCCCATGCGGATCGCCCTGATGGTGACGCACCGGTGCAACCTGCGCTGCGCCATGTGCATGATCGTGGAGCGGGACGCGGAATTTCGCGACAAGGACCTGAGCACGCCGCAGTTGAAGCTTATTATCAGCCGAATACCTTCACGGACACTGATTACCTTTACGGGGGGTGAGCCCTTCGTCCGAAGGGATATCCTGGACCTCCTGGCGCACGCCACCCGTGACCACCGGGTCAATATCATCACCAACGGGGTCCTTTTCAGGGACGAGCTGATCCGGGGGGTTGTCTCCATGGCACCGAGGCGCCTTTTCCAGAAGGGCCCCATTCTCGTCGGGGTTTCCATCCAGGGGTTGGGAGAAACCCACGACCGGGTCGTGAACGTGAAGGGGGCGTTTGAAAAGGCGCGGGAACACGTGTTTCAACTTCAGGAAGAGAAGAAGAGGCAGGGAAAATCTCTCCCCCTCCTGGACATTAAATCGGTGATTACCGATGACAACGTGGGGCAAATGAACGACCTGGTCGATTTCGCGAAGGAAGTGGGGGCGGACTTTTGCACCTTCCAGATTGTGAACACACAGGATTCTTCTTATGGTATCACGGATGTGTCGGAAGACGCCTACCTGACGCCCCCGCCTCCGGTGCGTTTTTCCAATATCGAGACGCTTCGGGAGCAGTTGGCGATTGTCGAGAGGCGCAAAAAGGAAGTGCCTTTCGAGATCAGGTATAATCCCATCCTGCCCCCCGGGGAAATCGTGAAAAGATACAAGAATGAGATCAATATCCAGGATTATGGATGTTATGTCCCGTGGACCACGGCGCACATCGGGCCGGGTGGGAATCTGTTTCCCTGTTACAGCATCAATTGTGGGAATCTCCTCGAGAAGACATTCGACGAGGCTTGGAATGGGGCAGTCTTCCGGGAGTTCCGCCGGAAGCTGCGGGACGCGAAGATCTTTCCCGGCTGCGAAGGGTGTTGTTTTATCTCGTACCGGGGGAAGAGGGGGAAGGACTGAGTGATGAGGACTGAGGACTGAGTAGGATGTGAATGGTGACAAGTGACGAGTGAAAGCTCAAAGCTCAAGGGCGAAGGGCGAAAGGCGAAGGGAGGTTCGGAGTTCTACGTTCAACGTTCTATGTTCTTCGTGAAGCGTAAGGGGATAAGCATGAGAAGGGTGAAAGGGAGTTTAATGGCTCATGCAAAGATATAATGTATTGTTATTATTTTATTTCTTTGCGCCTTTGCGGCTTTGCGTGAAATAAGGAAAGGGGCTTGAAGTTTTCCACGGCTCATACAAAATTGAGAGGCAGGCAGAAAAAAACAGAAAAAAGAATGTTCCTGGCGAACTTAGCGTGAGGGGAGGTTCGGGATGTAGGTTTTATGGATCACGCAAAGGCGCAAAGAACGCAAAGGAAAACCTTTGAAAAGAATTTCTTGATATGAATGAAAATGAAATAGCAAAAATTATCGTTGACGCGGCCTATAAAGTCCATAGCCGACTTGGGCCGGGTCTTCTTGAGGCGGTCTATGAAGTTCTTTTGGCCCATGAAATAGGAGAGAGAGGTTTAAGAGTTGAACGTCAGGTTCCCATTCCCATTGAATACAATGGGATCAAATTTCAGGAAGGCTTTCGGGCGGATATGATTGTAGAAGGTAAGGTCATCATAGAAATCAAGTCTGTGGAAACCATCCAGCGCGTTCATAAGAAGCAGTTACTTACCTATCTGAGGCTGACGGAGATGAAATTGGGATTGCTCATCAATTTTGGGACGGATCTCATCAAAAATGGCGTATCAAGGATTGTCAATGGGTTGTGAGTTTAAAACTTTGCGCCTTCGCGGCTTTGCGTGAGAAATGAAAGGAGATCGAAGACATCCATGACTCGTGCAAATTTGAGAGGCACGCAGAAAAAACAGAAAAAAGATGTTTATGTTTCTGGCGAACTTAGCGTGAGGGGAGGTTCGGAATGTGGGGTTTATGGATCACGCAAAGGCGCAAAGAACGCAAAGAAAACATAAATTTACTATTAATATAAAACACCTGTAGGCTTAGCATGAGGATAAACGAGACAAACGAAACAGACGAGACAAACGAAACAGGCACATTATGTGTGGTATCTGCGGATTTGTAACAACGGGAACAGAATCCCGGGAGGCAATTCAGGAGCGGCTGGAAAGCATGACGGCTCTGCTCCGGCACCGGGGCCCGGATGACGGTGAAGCGAGGCTTTTCCCCATGGCGGGCGGGCATGGCGTGGTGGGTCTTGGCCATCGGCGACTGAGTATCATCGACCTGTCGCCGGCCGGTCACCAGCCCATGGCCAACGAAGACGGGAGCCTCTGGATTACGTATAACGGGGAGGTATACAATTTTCAGGATTTCGTTCCGGAACTCTCCGCCAGGGGCCACACCTTTCGGTCCCGAAGCGATACGGAAGTTATCCTGCATCTGTACGAAGAAACGCGCGAAAAGCTGCCTGAAAAGCTTAACGGCATGTTTGCCTTTGCCCTGTACGACCAGGGGCGGGACCGTCTGTTCCTGGCGCGCGACCGGCTGGGGATCAAGCCGCTCTATTACGCCAGACTGCCGGAGGGGTTTGTCTTCGCCTCCGAGCTCAAGGCGATCCTCGCGTATGGGCAGGGGCTGGACCTTACACTGAACCTGGAGGCGCTGGACGCGTTTTTGACGCATGAATACATCTTTTCACCCATGACCCTTTTCAACGGGATCCGGAAACTTCCTCCCGGGTGTCGCTTGACCTACGAGAAGGGGACAATCCGGGTGGAGCCTTACTGGGAGATCCCCGGAGAAGTAAGGCGGGACGTTGGCGAGGCGGCCGCGGCGGAGGAATTGCGGACCATCCTGAGGGACGCGGTAAAGGGGCGCATGATCAGTGATGTCCCCCTCGGGGTCTTTTTGAGCGGCGGGGTGGATTCCAGCAGCGTGGTGGCCATGATGAGCCACGTCTCGGATCAGCCGATAAGGAGCTTTTCCATCCGATTCGAGGACCGGACCTATGACGAGGGACGTTACGTGGAGATGGTCCGCAGGCGTTACGGGACCCAGCACACCGAGTTCGTGATTCAGCCGGATGTCCTGGACCTGCTCCCCCGTCTCATTCACCACATGGATGACCCCATCGGGGATTTTTCCATCTTTCCCACGTATCTCGTCTCCAGAATGGCGCGGGATTACGTGACCGTGATTCTTTCCGGGGATGGAGGGGATGAACTTTTTGGCGGATATGAAACGTATGTGGCCCAGCGACTGGCGGCGGCGCTGAGGGTTTTTCCCGAGGGCGCCCGCCAGAAGGTCTGCCGGCGTCTGGCGGAGGTGCTGCCCGTGACTGAAAAGAAGAAGGGGGTTGCCAATTACCTGAGCCGGTTTCTGGAAGGCGGGGCGCACCCCTCCCGGCTGGGGCATGTGCGGTGGATGACTTTCTGGGATGACGCGCAGAAGCGTGCCCTCTACGCGGAGGGTGTGGCGGATATCCTTTCAGAGCGTACACGCAAGCGGGTAACGGACATCATGGACGCCTACCAGGGGGGCGACGCCCTGAACCGCCTCCTGTACACGGATGTCCGAACCTATCTGACGGACAATATCCTGGTAAAAGTGGACCGGATGAGCATGGCCACGTCTCTGGAGGTTCGCGTGCCCATCCTGGATCACCGCATGGTGGAATTCGCGTTTTCCCTACCGGGACGGATGAAACTGCGGGGGGTGAAGGAGACAAAATACATCTTCAAAAAGGCCATGCGGAGATACCTCCCGCCGGAGATTCTCAGGCGGCCCAAGCAGGGGTTCAGTATCCCCATCAAAAACTGGCTGAAAGGTCCCATGCGGGACTTTATGCGGGATACCCTGAATGAGCCCGCCATCAAGGAGGCCGGGATTTTCCGTTGGGAAACCGTGAAGAATCTGATAGAAGAACATGTAAAGGGTGAAAAGAATCACAGCCATCGCCTGTGGGGGTTGCTGATGTTTCAATTGTGGCGTGAGACGTTTGTGAAGAAGGGAGGAAGGAGCCATTAGCCAGCCGAAAGTATTGCTTATTTTTCCCCCAAAGGGGTTTTCATCGAAAGAGCCGCTTCCCGCCCTGGGCCTGATTTATATCGCCGCCATGCTGGAGCGGGACGGTATACCGGTAGAAATTCTGGATGCCGCCGTGGAGCACCTTTCCTGGCGGAGCCTGGCGAAACGCATCCGCCAGGCATCCCCGGACATTGTGGGGATCACTTCTCTGACGGAGTTCCGGTATGAAGCCTTTCGGACCGCGCAGGTCGCGCGCCAGGTCCTGGGGAAGGAGGTTCCCATCACGATGGGAGGGCCTCATGTCTCCCTGACATATGAAGATACCATGAAGTATCAGACGGATATCGATGTGGTGGTCCGGGGAGAGGCGGAATATACCTTCCTGGAGCTATGTCACGCTCTGTGGGAGAACCGGAACCTGTCCGATATTCGGGGAATCAGCTACCGCAGAAACGGAGAGGTTATTCACAACCCCCCGGCGGACCTGCCAGCGGACCTGGACGCCCTGCCGTTTCCGGCGCGGCATTTGATGGATATGAAACGATACAATTTTCGGCTCGACGTTCCGGGCAAAGGGGCGCTGCCCGCGGCGCATATCATCACCAGCCGGGGATGCCCGTTTCACTGTTCCTTCTGTGCCACGAGCAAGCTGTCGGGCCGGCGCTGGCGGCATCGGTCTCCACAGAATGTCCTGGCGGAGCTGGAGGATATTCTGCGAAAACAGCCGGAGGTGAAGGCGGTCTGGTTTTACGACGACACCTTCACCATGAACAAGCGGCGGGTCGAGGAAATTTGTGACGGCATTCTCGAAAGAAACCTGGATATCGCCTTTACCTGTTCCATCCGTGTGGATACGGTAACTTATGAGCTGCTGAAGAAAATGAGGGACGCGGGATGCTTCAAGGTCTTTTTCGGCGTGGAGTCCGGCTCTCCCAGGATTCTGGACGAAGTCTGCCAGAAACAGATTACGCTGGAACAGGTGGAGACGGTTTCCAAATGGCTGGATGACCTGGGCATCGAGAAAAATCCCGGATATATCATCAGTTTTCCGGAGGAGACACTGGATGACGCCATGCAGACCCTGAACTTCATGAAGAAGGTAGGGGGAATCGCCTCCATGAGCCTCTTGAGAATCTACCCCGGGACCCGGATCGAGGAAGTGGCGAGAGAACGGGGGATTCTTCCTCCCGATTTTTCATGGTCGCGGACGGATCAGCCGGTGCCGAACCAGTTCAGCGCGGCCCATGGGAGTTCCCCCATCTTTATCGACCGGCTGAGTTGGGAACAGTTGTCGGACCTGACGCTGCAGTGGGCGCAATATCAGGGGATTTCACCCTGGAAAAAGCTTCCGGAGGTGATTAAAAATATCCGGTCCTGGCAGGATCTGCATCACGTTTGGACCCTGGGATGGCGGTATGTGAAGAAGAAGGTGGGGAGGGGGAAGGCCCGGCCCTAAAACCTGAACGAACACTGAATCAGCGGGGAGGCATTCATCGGTTTTAGGGCCCGGCGGGTAGAAGTGGGAAGGTTTACCCAGTGAAATACCACGAAGCGGTCAGCCGAAGGCGGATTTCACAGGGGTAGAAGGACTGAGTCCTGAGGACTGAGTTGAAAGTTCTGAGGCGTAAAGCATAAAGTGTGAAGTAGACAAAAGGCGAGAGGGTTTTATGGATCACGCAAAGCCGCAAAGATCGCAAAGAAAACATAAAATGTTTTATAATATAAAATACTTATCGGCTTGGTGTGAGAAATGAAAGGGGATCGAAGTCTTCCATGATTTTTTCAAAGATAGAGGCGCGCGAAGGGGAACGAAAAGTAAATAGATATACTTGTTCCTATCGGACTTAGTGTGCGGAGAGGTTTGGGATGTTAATTTTATGGCTCACGCGAAGACGCGAAGATTTTTTGTTTTTAAATTCTTTTCTTCGCGTTCTTGGCGGCTTGGCGTGATATAATAAATGTAGTGTGAAGTCTTCCATGGTTCATACAAAATTAGGGGGCACGCAAAGAAAACCAATAATAACAATATCTTTATGTTTTAGCGGTTTGGCGTGAAGACAAACTAAACAAACGAGACAACGAGAATAACGAGGCAAACGAAAACAGGCGAGGCTGGTAAGGATTAAGACGATGAAAAAGTTGGATCAGTATAAAACGTTGTTCAGGATGTATCAGACCTACCGAAGCGGGCGGTTGTATCCATCGTATCCCCCGATTCGGTTGTGGATTGAACCGACCAACCGGTGCAACCTCCGGTGTGTCATGTGTCCCAACAGCTCGGACAAGGTGAAGAGCCGCGGATTCATGGAGATGTCCCTTTACGAGCGGATTATTGATCAGGTCCGCGGGGTGGTTTACGACGCCAACCTCCACCACACGGGGGAATCCCTGCTGCATCCGGAGCTGCCCAGGATGGTGCGCCTGGCCAGGGACGCGGGGATTTACACGCGCCTGCACACCAATGCCACGCTGCTGGACGAAGAGAAGTCCCGGGCGCTGATCGCCGCGGGGCTGGACCTGATTTCGTTTTCCTTCGATGGGTATGACGCCGAGACCTATGAAAAGATTCGCCGCGGGGCGGACTTTGAAAAAACGCTGATCAATATCAAGCGCTTTCTCGCCCTCAAGAGGGAACTGAGATCGGAAACACCCTATACCATTTTCGAGGTGATTAATTTTTCCCAGGGCACGAAGGAGCAGATCGCCGCGTTCAAGGCACCGCTCATGGAGCTTGGCCTGAACCGTTTCATCGTCAAGGAGCCCCATAACTGGAGCGGGGAGTTCGAGGTGGAAGGCGAGGAAACGATGATCGGGAACCGGGACTTTTTTGTCCCATGCACCTTCCCCTGGTACGCCCTCGTGATTTTCTATGACGGGACGGTCTATCCCTGTCCCCAGGATTTCTTTGGGAAACTGAAAATCGGAGACCTGAATACCCAGACTATTCAGGAAGTCTGGCACGGGGTGGCCCTGGTGGACCTCCGCCGCCGGATGAAGGCCGGAGATTATGAGGGACTGAACCCCTGTCAGCAGTGTGACATGATTTTCCGGAAAACCTTTATGGGGGTTCCGACGAGCAACCTTAAAACCTATCTTTCTGAAAATATCGTCGGATACGGGAAGCTGAAACGCTTGCTTGAGAAATAAATGAGAAAAAGAAACACCCTGTTTTTTGTTGTTCCCCTGATCATTCTGGCGCTGCTTTTCGCAGGGTACTACGGATGGACCCGGTGGAACCATGCCGCCACACCCTGTGGCGCGGGGAATTTTACCATCCTCTGCATGGGTGACAGCATTACGGCTGAAGGATATCCCGCTGTCCTGAGCAAGATTCTGAAAAGGCATGGATACAAGAATTTCTGTGTCAGGAACCTCGGGCGAAAGGGGAATAACAGCGGCGAATACCTCCACTACCTGCGGAAGCACCCGGAATTACTCAATGGGCGTGTAAACATGGTGCTGCTGCAACTGGGAACCAACGACGTGCGGATTGACCATGATCACACGGATATCCAGGCCTTTATGGCGCATATCCGGCAGATTGTGGAGATTATTCGTGAAAGGCAGCCAAAGGCTCATATCTACCTGGGGACTATTCCCCCAATCCTGAAAGATGTCCCGGGCTATTTCGATAAGACATCCCGGCAAAGGGTCCGGATGGAAATCAACCCCCAAATCGCCGTATTGGCCCATCGTCTTCATTGTGTCCGGGTGGATGTCTACCGGGCCTTCAAGGGGCACCCCGAATGGGTAGGTCGGGACGGAATTCATCCGACGAAGGCGGGGACGCGGGAGCTGGCCAAGGTCTATTTCAGGGCGATTCAGCCGGGTATCGCCCGGATTCTGGGGGTGATTCATGTGACGCTGCCACCGGGATTCCACGACAGGGTCGTGTTTCAGTCGGATGTGGAGGGGGATACGGAGATCTATCTGTTGACGAAAAAGGGCCTCCACAAGCTGACGGACAACACATACCCGGATGAGTATCCCGTGGCATCTCCCGACGGAAAGAAAATCCTTTACATGACGAAGCCTGGCAAAACCTGGGAGCTGGCGATCTATTTTCTTGGCCGGAAGAAATCGAAAATCGTATTAAACATAAGCCCTTACAATACCTATGTTCCCGCGTGGTGCCCCGATGGGACACATATCGTTTTTGCCACGGACAAATGGGGAAAGTCTGAACTGGCCCTGTACAACCTGAAGACCTGCCGCCTGACCCGCCTGACGGATACCATCGGGAAAAATACCCTCCCTGATTGTGCGCCGGATGGACGAACGATTGTTTTTACGGGAAACCGGGGATTCGGCTGGCATATCTACAAACTTGACCTGAAATCCGGGAAGATCGTCAGGCTGACCCATAAACGCGGGAATTGCCGGCCTCATGTCTCTCCGGATGGGAAGTGGATTGCCTTCGTGAAGGAAAATCACGGAAAGAGCGATATCTTCCTGATGCGCCCGGACGGGACCGGGATGCATTCATTAACGAAGGACCCGGGACACTGGGAGTATTACCCGGCCTGGTCCCGGGACGGAAAGCGGGTCTATTTCTCCAAATCGATAAAACACCGGGGCGCACCGTGGCATCTTTGGGTCATCAACGCGGACGGGACACACGCTTTCAGGATAACGAACGGTTTCAGCAAGGACCGGTTTGCCAATGCCTTTTAGCGGTAAAACCTCTGGAAGAACCACCCTGATCCGTTTCGTGGCGTCACTCGCCATATCGGTGGGCCTGCTTGTCTTTCTTTTTCGCTATATCAGCCTCAGCGCCTTGAAGGATCTCTTCCTGCACCTGGACGTCCCGGCCCTGTGCGCCTATTTCGCCCTGCTTGTCAGCGGCATCGTGTTCCGGACGTGGCGCTACCGGCTCATGCTTCCGGGTGTTTCCATTGGCTTCTGGGGGCTGGCGGGCGTCACGATGATCCGGAATCTTTTCGTTGATTTTCTCCCGGCGCGGATCGGGGAACTTTCGTTTATCTGGGTGTTGAACAGGCGTTACAAGGTCGCGGTGGAACTGGGGGGATCCGCTTTCGTCGGGGCGTTTGTCTTCGACCTGATCGCCCTGTTCCCCCTGCTTGTGGTGGCGATCGGGTTTTCTCCTCTCCACGTGCAGTACGCCGGGAAGTGGCTGATGGTGCTTTTTTCCGGCGCCTTTGTCTTTCTGAGTGCCCTCGTCTTTTTCGCGGGGCGCATCCTGCCGGTTTTTGTCAGATGGGCCCGCCTTCCGGGTATCGAAAGGGTGATGAGCCGATTTCACCTGATTCACGTCACGTATGAGAAGGTTGTGGAGACCGCTGAACAGCTGATCCTTCTTCGCAAACAGGGAATCGGGGGGCGGCTGTTTATCCTGTCGCTGGGCGTTCGGCTGTCCAAATATATTTCCCTTTTCTTTCTTTTCTACGCGGTGGTGAAAAACATGGGATACACCTTTAAGGGTTTGAACCCCTTCACGATTTTCGCCGGGACGGCCTTTACGGAGGTCTCGAGCCTGCTTCCGATTCAGGGGCTGGCCGGCGTCGGGACATGGGAGGCCACGTGGGCGGCGGTGTTTGTCTTCTTTGGCTTCTCCAAACAGACCGCCATCCTGTCCGGGATCGGGGTGCACTGGATTACGCAGATCACGGAATACACCATCGGGATTCTCTCCATGATTGTTCTGTTTTGGCCCACTTCTCCCTCCGAGGAAGAGCCATGGCAGTTGTCGGTGTCGAAGCGATCCCTGAAGAAGATGGAGAAGGTCAGAGTGCTGACGGGGTACGCCGGCGGGCAAGGCCGTTTTCTTGAGGTGGGATGCGACAAGGGGGTGGTAGGGTATTACCTGAGAAAAAAAGGCGGCTGGTGGGTCAGCGTGGACGCGGACCGCCAAAACGTGCGAGACACGATGGCGTTGCTGAAGGAGAACGTGGTCATGGTGGATGAAGGCGTTTCCGCCTTTGGGGCCGGGGTGTTCGACCGGATTTTCTGTGTCGATTTTCTGGAGCATATTGAGGATGACGAGGCGTGCCTGCGGCACCTGCGCGAGGCCCTGAAAGACGATGGTGAGCTGCTGGTCACGGTTCCCCACTGGGACGCGGGGATGCCTCTGAATCGGTGGGCGTATCGTCTCGGGTTCAAAAAGGAATTTTATGGCCATGTCCGGGATGGGTATTCGGAAAGTGGATTGAGGGAGAAACTCGAAAAAACGGGGTTTGAACCCTTCGAGTCCCGGTCTTTCTGCCGCTTTTTTACCGAGGGGATCGAGCTGATGCTCAATTACGTGTATCAGTTTGTCCTGAAGAAGAAGGCGATTCATGAGGGAATCAAGGGGAATATCGCCCCGCGGACGAAGGAAGACGTGAGCCGGCACCGTCTCTCCATGACCCTTTACCGGTGCCTGTTCCCGTTTCTGAAAATCGTGTCCCTGCTGGATCGGCTGATACCGAAGAGCCGGGGCTATATCCTGCTCATCCGGGCCCGAAAGGCGCGGGTATGAGAGAGAGGCAGATTCGTTACCTCGTAACGGGGGCGACGGGGTTCATCGGCCGCCACCTTGTGGATGCGCTCCTGGAACGGGGCGCGCTGGTGCGGGTCCTTGCGCGCGATACGAGTCGGGTTCCTGAAGGCTGGCATGACCGGGTGGAAGTGGCCGAAGGAGACGTGACCCGTCCGGGTTCCCTGACATCCGCCGTAAGCGGGGTGGATGTGGTCTTTCACCTGGCGGGGGTTATCAACTTGCCCCCGGGCAGCGACGACCGTTACTACCAGGTGAACCTGGAAGGGACGAAGAACGTTTTCAACGCCGCCATGGCGGCGGACGTTTTACCGCGGCGTTTTCTGTACTGCAGCAGCGTAGGGGTGATGGGGGTTCTGAAAAAGGTTCCCGCCGATGAAACCACTCCCTGCCTTCCCACCAACGCCTATGAGCGCTCCAAGCTGGAGGCGGAAGAATGGGTTTTGGAGGAGGGGAGGCGTCAGGGGGTTGCCGTGAGTGTGGCGCGTCCCGCGTGGGTGTATGGCCCCGGGGATCGGCGCACCTTTCCCATCTTTTCCATGACCGCGAAGCGGCGGTTCGTGATGATTGGAAAGGGAGAGACGTGGATTCACCCGGTTTTCGTGGGGGATCTTGCCCAGGGCATCTTGGGGTGCGCCCAATCACCAGAGGCGGTGGGGCAACGGGTGATTCTGGCGGGGGCGTCTCCCGTCCGGCTGCGGGAACTGGCGCGCCTGATCGCAGAAACCCTCGCTGTGAAACCCCTGTCGATCAGGGTCCCGGTACCTGTGGCGTCCGCAATTGCATTGGGGTGTGAAATCCTGTATAAGCCGTTGCGGAAGCAGCCTCCGATCCACAGGAGAAGGCTGGGGTTTTTCCTGCGTGATCAGGCATTTGATATTTCCCTGGCCCGGAGATGCTGCGGGTATGATCCGGAGGTTTTCTTGAGAGAGGGAATCCGGTTGACAGTTGCCTGGTATCGGTCCCATGGGTGGTTATAAAATATGAGCGGACGCAAACAGACGGAATTCGGGCATCTGCTGACGGCGGACGGGCGTTCCGCCTTCGCGAAGTACCGGGAGCTCGTCGTGGGGGATGGAAGCCTGTGGCACCTGCTCCGGTATGAATGCGTGATGACGGTCGCCACACCATTGCCGGGAGCGCTGGGATACTGGTTGCGGAAGGTGGCCTATCCATGGATGCTGGGGAGTGTCGGCCGGGGAACGGCATTCGGCAGAAATATGATGATCCGGAATCCGGCGAAGATTTTCATCGGAAGCAGTGTCGTGGTGGACGACAATGTCGTCCTCGATGCCAAGGGTGTCGGAACCGGAAGGATTGAGATCGGGGACGCGGTGGTCATCAGCCGGAACAACATCCTGAGCTGCAAGGGGGGAACGATCAAGGTCGGGAACCACACGAATGTTGCCCAGAACTGCCTCATCCATTCCGAGGAGAAGGTAGAGATAGGCGAGGAGGTCATCATTGCCGCCTACACCTACATTGTGGGGGGTGGCAACCACGATTACAGCCGTCTGGACGTGCCGATTATCGAGCAGCCGAACCTCCATCGCGGGGGGATTGTGATCGAAGATAACGTCTGGATCGGGGCGCGGGTCACGATCCTTGACGGGGTGACCGTTCATTCCGGCTCCGTGATTGGCGCAGGCGCCGTGGTCACGGAAGACGTGCCGGAGAACTGCGTGATGGCGGGAATTCCCGCGAGGCTGGTGGCGAGGCGGACATGACGAAGGGGTTCAAAAGCACGGTTTTTTTAAAGATCCCCGTCAGCCTGATCCTGATCGGGTGGATTGTCTATAAGGTTGATCTTGGAAAGGTCTGGGAGATCGTGCAGCATGCCAAAGGATGGTGGCTGCTTGCCGCTCTGTGCCTGCATGTGTTTGGTTACTGGGTCAGCGGGGAGAGATGGAAGGTTCTCTTGAAGGCGCAGGGCGTTGATGTCCCCTTGAGTATGACCATCAAGTCCTACCTTGTGGGAACCTTTTTCAACCAGTTTCTCCCAACCATTGTGGGGGGAGACGTGGTGCGGGGTATGGATACGGCGAAACCCTGCGGTTCCCTGACCAAGTCCCTGACCATTATCCTGTTCGAGCGGTTTACCGGGATCATCGTGCTGCTGATGCTGGTGAGCACCGGGATTCTCCTGCAGATCGGGAGATTCAAGGAAGTCTCGTACTGGCCGATTTTTGTGCTTGTTTTTTTTGTGGCTGCCACGGTTATTTTTCTCTGGATGGAGGGGTTCAACCTGAGTTTTCTGGAACGGAAGATCCCCTTTAAATTCGGCAAGGCCATTATCCGGAAGATTGACACGGTTCTCGGGATCCTTGTGCAGTTTCGGTCGCACCCCTGGCCGCTTGTTAAGGTAATTCTCTGGGGCTTGGCGCTTCAACTGACCTTCATTTTACATTATTACCTGTTGTCCATCGCCTTTTCCCTGCACCTGCGCTTCAGCTTCTTTATGGTGGTCATTCCTGTGATTTTCCTGCTTTCCATGCTGCCCGTGTCCATCAACGGGATTGGCGTTCGGGAGAACCTTTTTGTCTATTTTTTCGCCAAGGCTTCCGTTTCCCCGGAAAAGAGCCTGGCCCTTGCCTGGATGGCGTTTGTTATGATCCTTGTTTATGCTTTGATAGGCGGGGTAATTTACATGTTGCGAAAGGGCGAGAAAGAGACGTTCCAGGAGATGGAAAAAGTTAGGGAAGAGGCTTACTGATTGATGGACCAGCAGGCCACAGAACCATTGAGAGGCATGAGAAACAGCAGGGTCAGGTTCAGAACATGGTGCCTTCTTTTTCTGGTGGTTTTTTTCTGCTTTTTGGTATTTTTAAGAGCCTCCAGGATTACCGCAGATCCCCCTCCTGATTTAAGTTGGAGTGCCGGTTATTATGGTGACGAGGCTGGCTATGCGCACAACGCCCGGAACAAGGTACTTTTCGGAAAGTGGGTACTGGATGAATACAATCCATATCTCGTCAATCCTATTCTGACTATCTTTGATTACCTTTTTTTCAAGACCTTTCATCCCAGTATCCTAACCTTGAGACTGGTTGCCCTTTTCTGGGGTGTTTTGGGAATTCTGTTTGTCTTTAGGGCGTTAAAAATATGCACTGAATCGTTGTGGATGGCCCTTTTTGGGGTTTTTCTCCTTGAAACGAACTACTTTTATCTAATGTTCTCCAGGATAGATTTGTCTGACACGATGCTCGCAAACTGGATGCTGATGACCCTTTTTTTCTGGGCCGTAGGCCTGAAAAAAGGGGCTTTTAGGTTACTCGTAGGCTTGTCGGCCATTGGGGTGCTGGCCTGTAAACCGACTGCCGCGTATTTTTCTATGGTTGTTTTGGCTGCTCTGATTTTCGATTTCATCAAAAGGAATGCTGACAGGCGCCTGAATTTAAAAGAAATTATCCGGTATTGTCTTCCCTTTTTGATTGGGATTACCGTTGGGGGGCTGGTCTGGGCCTTTGCTTATTACATTCCCCATCATTCGGAATTCGCGGAAATGGCCTCGGGATGGTCGTTTTTATCCATGCCAAGAGATTGGCACGATTTTGTGAGAAGAACCGTGGGATCGTATGCACCAATTGTTTTCAAACATTTTTCATGGTTTCCCTTTTTACTTCTCGTGGGATGGTTATACCTTCCCATTTCTTTTTATCGCCTGTTTAAAAACTGGAGGGGCTATAACTCTTTGGAATTTCTGGTTCTGGTATGGTTCGCGTTGGGTTATTTCGCCGTATCCGGTTTACGGTATCGCCCTCCGCGGTATTTCATTTCTCTGGTTCCTCCTTTTGTTCTCCTGGCCCTGTTTGGGATCAGAGAACTGTTGTTCTTCGACTATAAGACGTTGAGAAGGAACCGGATGTTCTGCATTGGTTACCTTGCGTGGCTTTATCTTACCTTCTTCCTGGCGCGGAAATATATTCATGTTAAACCCTCCATTTTCCTCGGCGGGATGGTTGTGTTTCTGATTATTGGAATGGCTGTATGGGGCTACTTTAAAATAGGGAATCAAGAGCTCGGGATGAGAAGGCTTGGCGTGTTGATCACGACCGCGCTTATTGCCTTGTCCGTGTTCCAGAATGCTGCCTTGTATTATAAATGGTGGCATAAGCCTTCCTATCAGGAGGTTAATATCTCCAGAGAGGTTGGTAAGATTGTGAAACACGGCATTATTGCCGGTCTTTGGGCACCGATGGTGTGCATGGAAAACAACAACCGCGCGCTCTGTATCGCCTGGAGGTGGTTCAATGACAGGCATCCTTATGAAAAATACCATTTTACATACCTTTTTTTGTGGAGGGGAAATAGGGATGCGGAACTAAGGCATGTGATCATGATTCCGCTGGGGATGAAATTTATAAAAGAAAGGTTGAAACCCGTTCGAACGTTTTCCATCAAAAATGCTACGGCGGTGCTGTTTAAGGTAATTCCGTAAAGACTATCATGAATCCTTTCGAAATTTTACCTACTTATCTTATGGGATACAGGGATATCAACCTAAAATTATTGAAAAAAGATGAGAGTTATGGTAGGTATGCCACCGATGCTCAAAAGTAATTCCAAAGCCACTTATGTTTTGTTTTTTCTGGTTATATTGGCGTTTCTGATCTCTCTCAGGGCCATGAGGTTAACGGCGGATCCACCCGCGAACCTGACTTGGAGCGGAGGTTATTATGGGGATGAGGCAGGTTACGCGCAGAATGCGAGGAATAAGGTTTTGTTTGGGAAGTGGAGCCTCGATGACTGGAAAATTCAGCTATTTGACCCCATTTTAGTGTTCTTTGACTATTTATGTTTTAAATTGTTTGGCGTTAGTTTTTTTTCTCTTAGGTTTGTAGCCCTGTTTTGGGGGATCTTGGGGATATTGTTTGTTTACGGTGCCCTAAAAGAGTTTTTTGATTCCTTGTGGGTCGTTTTTCTGGGCGTGATTCTTCTGGAAACAAACTATTTTTTTCTGATGTTTACCCGTTTGAGTTTGTCTGACACGATGCTCACGAACTGGATGCTGATGACATTTTTTTTCTGGGCCATGGGTCTGAAAAAACCTGCGTTCCGCTTTTTTGCCGGATTGTCTTCCGTTGGGATTCTAAGCTGTAAACCGACTGCAGGATATTTTGCCTTTGTTGCGCTGATTTCCTATACATTTCATTTCCTAAAAGAAGTGAACATAGAGGGGGAAATTTCTTCCCAAGCCACAGGCCAGCGGTGGAATTCTTTAAAGCAGGTACTCAGGTTTCTCTTGCCATTTATCATAGGTTTTGCATCGGGGTTTTTAATCTGGTTGATTTTTTTCTATATTCCGTACCATCAGGAGATTTCAAGGCTTAGCAAAAGCTGGTTCGCGCTTTCAGCACCGAAAAGCTTGTCAGACTATGTAAGCCGGACGCTGGGGAGATATGCTCCTGTCGTGTTTAAACATTTTTCGTGGTTCCCTTATATTCTGCTTGCGGGCTGGTTGTATCTTCCGGTTTCAGTTTATAGGCTGATTCGCGACAGGAAAAACTATCTGTCTATAGAGTTGTTTGTGCTTCTGTGGTTTGTTGTTGGGTACTTTGCTATTTCCGGCCTTTATTATCGCCCTGCGAGGTATTTTATTTCTTTATCTCCCCCTATCATCCTTTTGGCTTTCTTCGGTTTTTTATATTTGATTCGGAGTAAAGGACTTGATCTCAAGAGTGGATGGGGTTTTAAAATCTTGTACCTTGGTTGGTTATTTTTAAGCTTTCTTGTAGCCAAAAAGTATCTTCACTTCCCGGTTCGTTCGGCTTTTTATGGCGCGATAGTTTTTGCGGCGGTTCTGATTGGGTCATTGATGTTCAAAGAGAGGTTTAACGCAAGATGGTGGCTAAAGAAACCAGCTTTTTATATCGTGGTCTGCCTGATTTCCCTGTCTTTGACTAATAACCTTTTTTTGTATTACAAGTGGTGGCACCATCCTTCATACAAAGTGGTTGATGCCTCGAGAGACATAGGAAAAATCGTGAAACACGGAATTATTGCCGGTCTTTGGGCACCGATGCTGTGTATGGAAAATCATAATCGGACTTTGTGTATTGCTGCAGGGTGGGGAAATGACAAGCACCCTTATGAAAAATACCATTTTACCCATTTGTTGCTGTGGAGGGGTAATTTTGACTCAGAATTGAGAATGATCAGGGGACCTCTTGGAGACGAGTTTATTAAAAAAAGGTTGAAGCTGATAAAAGGATACAAAATCAAAGGTGCGTGGGTTTTGCTGTTCAAGGTGATTGCCCCGACTGCAAATCAAGGGAAAAAGAGGTAGCAATGGAACTTACTTTTTTAAAAGATAGAAAATTGTGGGGGATATTTTTCCTCTCGATGGCAACGCTGTTGTATGAGGTTGTACTGACCTCAATTTTTTCCTATACAGTCTGGTCTAATTATGCCTTTCTAATTGTTTCAACTGCCCTGTTTGGCTTCGGAATCGCTGGGGTCTTTCTTTATTTGTTTGAAAGGCTCACGTACGAAAAAGGGTTGAATAAAAGGATTGCGTTGCTTGCCTTCCTGTTTTCCCTGTCGGCTGTTATCAGTTTGCAAATCATTATCATCGTTCCCTTGGACGTCAGCCGTTTTGATTTGCTGGCTAACTGGATTTACCTGATTATTATATTTTTAGCGATCTTGTTTCCCTTTTTCTTTGCGGGTCTCGCTATTTCCATTCTGCTGTCATCGTTTGAGCGAAGTGTGAACAAGCTTTATTTCTTTGATTTGGTTGGAGCGTCTATTGGCTCCATCATTCTTATGTTTTTGATAACCCCTTTGGGGGCAAGCGGGACCCTTCTCCTCGCGGCTGCCTTGGGAAGTATTTCTGCTTTCGTTTTTCTTCTTGGGGGAAAAGGGAAAGGTTCAAAAGTTGTGTTGGCCCTGTATCTGGCGGGTGTGATAGCCCTGATTCCAAATGCCGAGAAGACGTTTCATATTTACCCGCACCAAAACATGCGCAACTTTGTTAATCTCTTGAAAACCCAGAAACATTTTTTTTCAGGCTGGAGCACTCTGTCGAAAATTGACGTCTTGGGTGAAAAGAAAAATGGTTATATGTGGGCACAGATCTGGATTAACGGGGGGCAGAACCAATCCTTCCTTGCGGGAATCGGGAGTAAAGGAATCGGGAGGCCAGACTGGGGAGAATCCATTAACTTTCCCTACATTTTTTTGAGAGACAGGAAACCCAAGGCACTGATTATAGGTTCTTCGGGTGGCACGGAAGTTGTTTATGCGCTGAGCCACCATAGCAATGATGTTGACGCGGTAGAGATGGACCCTCTAATCTGTAAAATTGTGAAGTACAAATTCAGAAAACACAATCGAGATCTTTTCTTCCGCCCGGATGTTCACCTTATTAATGATGAAGGAAGAAGTTTTGTGCTGAGCACACGAAAGAAGTATGACATTATTCAGATGAAAAATAATTTTACCCCGATTGCGATTGCTTCCGGAGCCATCAATCTTTCTGAAACCTATCTTTTAACCGTGGAAGGATTTAAGGATTATATCCATCACCTGACGCCCGATGGAATTCTGGCACTCAACCGATGGGGGAGTGTCCGTTTATGTACCACATTGCGAAAGGCGTATGAAGCGTTGGGGAGAAAGGATGTCTGGAAACATGTCGTGATTCTCACGGGAGAGACTTGGATGCTGAATGGGTTTTACTATAAGAACAGCCCTTTCACACAGAAAGAGATTAAATGGACGGAGGGGTATGCGAGGGTAAAGCATTTTAAAGTGCTGTTCCAACCCAACATGAACGAGCGCGAAAACCTTTATGCGGAGATTCTTAAATCGCAACATCCAGAGGCCTTTTACAGGTACGCGGGGTTTGATTTAGAGCCGCCAACGGATAACCGTCCCTTCTTCAACCATTTTGTAACAATGGGAACTAAGATTGACACCCACAAGAAATTGGTTCCGTTGGAGCTGAAATTTATTGACCAGCTTTTCTCGTGGCGCCCCTGGAAGAAGTCACACGCGGTGATTTCGAAACCTGAACTCCCTATATTTTCCCTGGCGATTGAAAGTTTGATTGTTTCAGCTTTTTTCATCTTTTTGCCACTGTTGTTAGGCGGGAAAAAAGATGAAGAAGATAGGTATAAAAAATGGCCATTTTTATATTATTTTTCGATCCTGGGCCTTGGCTTTATCATGATTGAGCTTTGTTTGATGAAACAATTTGTGCTCTTTCTTGGGTATCCCGCTATCTCCATAAGCCTGATTATCGCTTCTCTCCTCTTTTTTACCGGGGTGGGAAGTTTTATATCAGAGAAATTTCGTGACCGTGAAGTGCTTTCTCTGAGGGTTGCTTTTTTCCTGGTTTTCCTAGTTAGTATGGTTCTGATGTTCAGCCTGCCCCACATATTCTCTGTTTTCCTGGGGGATCCCTTTTGGATAAAGGTGATCATTACAATCCTTTTATTGATTCCCTTGGGCTTGGTGATGGGGATGCCTTTTCCCCTGGGGCTCCTGCTGGTTCATAAGCGCTCAAAAAATCTTGTTGGGTGGGTGTGGGGAATCAACGGTTTCGCAACGGTGGTTGGGTCTGTCCTGACAGTTCTGATTTCTCTTTACTTCGGGTTTGAGATGGTTTTCATTGTTGCGAGCCTGCTGTACCTGAGTGGCGCGCTTGTCGTGGGGAAAATGGAAAAATCAAATGTTGATTAGCCCATTGTTCGAAGGAGTTGGGAGACACATTGAATAAAAAATCCTTGCTGAAGATTAAGCTGCCATCAATTAAGGTGCAAAAAATCTCGGACTGGGCCTTTTGGGTTATTTTATGCGTTTTCTTGTATGTCCTGACGCGGATCGGTTTGTATGAATTACTTAATATGAAATTCTATGGGACGGACTTCTGCCTCTATGACAACGCCATCTGGAACGCTTCGAGAGGAAGCTGGCTCCATTGTAACATGTTGCATGGAAGGTCATACCTGGGCGTTCATTTTTCCCTGATACTTTTTCTCCTGGTTCCATTCTACTGGCTGGGGGCCGGATCGTGGATTTTAATCCTGGTACGATCCGCGGCGGCAGCGGGAGGCGCTGTTCTGATTCGGCTTTACGCGAAAAAGTACGCTGGGCTTCCTGCCTGGGTAGCGAGCATTTTCGGGATTTCTTTTCTTTTGCATCCCATGGTTCATATGGCAACACTTTCGGAGTTTCATGGCACGATACTGGAGCTTTTTTTCATTCCCCTACTCTTTGTAGCGCTTGAATCTAAAAAGAGGTGGTTTTTCTGGGTTTCACTTTTTCTTCTTCTATCTGTCCGCGAAGACACATGGCTTTATACAACGGGCCTTGCCATTCTGATTTTATGGCAAAGGGATCGTAAACTGGCTGTCCAGGTGTGTCTTGTGTCGGTCTTGTGGGGTGTTCTGGCTTTAGAGGTTTTTATGCCTTTTTTCTGGGGGGGCACAAAAGCTGTCAGCAAAGGGAATGTAATGTTTTCCCTTTATCTTGCCCGGTATCGTGGGTATTCATGGTCGAATCTCGTACCATTTTTTAAGCCGAGGCTTCTTGCAGATGTCAAACTCCTGTTTCCCCTTGCTTTTCTGCCCTTATTAGGTGGTAGATATTTTATATTGATGTTGATCCCGCTAATACAGATTCAACTTGGTCAGACTGATTTAATGAAGTGCCTCCTTTTACACTATTCCGCTTGTATTGTTCCCTTCGCCTACATTGCTGGGATTCAGGGTTGGAGAAATATAAAAACTTTTTATGAGAGTAAATATCCAAGAGGGTTAAAATTAGCTCCAATAATTATGTGTGTTTTATTAGTATGTTTTAGTTTTTTGTCGTTGAAAAATTCAATTGTCTTGAAAGACAGATATCATGAAATTTTTACGCGACATCTTATCAATTTAAGAATGAAAACAGCTTATAAAATCTTAAAAAAGATCCCAAGAAATGCCAGCCTTAGCCTCCAAGGCAGCCTATTTCATGTAGGAGCGCACAGGAAGAATGTCTATATCTTCAGTGGGATTCCACCGCAGCATGATTTTCCAGGTAAAAAGACGGAATTTATAATGATTGATGAAGGTAGATTATTTGTTCAAGTTCACCATTATAACAAGGTAATTGAAAAACTTCTTGAGGGACACGAATATGGTGTTGTGCAGGAGGAAGATGGGTTTGTTTTGCTAAAAAGAGGGTATCCGTTAACAAAAAATGCAACAGCACTACACCACTACAAATACAGGATACAGGGAGAGGCGACAAATCACACCACCGGCTTTGTCGAGTGGGGGAAGCGCTTTGACTGGAAGGCGGCAAGAATCGCGCGTGAAAAGAGAGATAAAAATGGCATTTTGAGTATGGGGAGTTATAGATTTCTGGAAAAGGGCGATTATTATGCTGTGTTTGCTATTTATTTAAAAGATGGGGTAAAGGGATGGGATGCGGTTGGATTAGAGATTAGGGAGAAGAGCAATGCCGGTCCCGGTCCCGGACGCGGGAAAATATTATGTCGCAAAACGATAAAATTTAATGGTGCGCATGAGAGATATTTTATAACCAAACTTTTCTTTTCAATCAAAAAAGATAGCCTTGCGGAACCTGTAGCTTTTTATGGTGGCCATGGGACCGTTGGCCTTGACTATGTGGAGTTTTTTAAGATAAAAGGAAATGTTTCTAATAAAGGGCGGAGGGATGAAAAAACAAATAACCGGAAATAGGCGTTTATTCCTCTTTATTACAGCAGTCCTTTTTTTATTCTTCTTGTCCTGTGGGGGAGGAGGAGGGGGTGGTTCATCCCCTGCTCCAACGCCTCCCCCACCGCCAGACCCCTCCACATGGAAAGTCATTGCGCTGGGAGACAGTATTACCTACGGAATTAACCACGATAATCCCAACGAGGAAGGATATGTTCCCAAATTATCCCGCATGTTGGGAACAGACGTGATCAACTTGGGTGTTCCAGGTGTAAGATGTGATTATGTGGCGGATCATCTCGTTGAAAACCTTGAGAAATATCATCCGACGCATGTTCTTGTCTTGATAGGTGCCAATGATGTTGTGGCTTTCCCTTATGATGTAACGCATTATATACACGTTCTGGAATACATCGTGAATACAATCCGCTCCTATCACGCGATTCCGATTATTGGAACCCTGACACCCTTTTGTTATGATTTTGCGGAAGATTATTATATACAAAATATCAACGATAGAAACGCGGCGATTCATAAGTATATCGAAAAGGGCATGTCTGTTACCATTGCGGACTTTGCCGCTGTTTTCACATGTGATATGATGGAACATCACGGTGGGATGCATCCAAACAGCTGGGGCTACGAAGTGATGGCTCAGATTTGGTATCAAACATTGATGAAAAACCCACAAAATTAAGGGGTGGGAGATAATCTTGAAGGGAATGAGAAGAAAAGGAAAAGGACTTGCGTGGATATTATTGTCAGTTTTTATCTTTTTTCTGCTCAGTTGTGGTGGAGGCGGGGGTGGCGGAGATACGCCGGCTCCGCCTCCACCCCCACCCCCACCTAATCCTTCAACTTGGAATATCATCGCACTGGGGGACAGCATTACTGTGGGATAC
>WGDA01000028.1 GCA_015493505.1 Pseudomonadota bacterium
ATGGTAACCAGTTTTTTATCCTTCTTCTCCATGGCCTCCGCCTTTTTCTGTTTCAGTTCCTTAATCTTCTTTTTGATATCGGCCACGGTAAGCAGCTCGGGATGTTTCCCCTTATGTGTCTTCTTCTTTGGTTTTTCCCCCTCCTCGATACCCTTTTCCTTCTTGATTATCTCAAGCAACTCCGCTTTCTTCATGGCGTGAACGCCGGTGAGCCCGGGGATCCCCATGGCAATCTCGCGGAGTTCCTTGACCGTCATCTTATCCAAAGGCTTTTGTTTCTCGGTCATGCTGCCTCCCTTCTCTGAACTGGCCAAAGTGGTATGCGATGGCCTTGGTTAGATGGAAAAAAGTCTGCTCGTAGTCCTTTAAGGGCCCTCCGTACGGGTCGGCGATTTCGTCGGGGATTCCCGGGACGCCTTCGCCGATGAGAAAAACGCGCGCGTTTTCGGAGAGACCCTTCACGAATAGGCACTGGTCCCGTTCCATGCAGAAGACGCTATCCGCCCATCCCGCCAGGGAAGAGGTTAAGGGCTGGGCGCGGTGACGCTCGATATGAATACCATGCGACAAGCAGACATGGATCGCGTGTTTCGAGGGAGGGTTGCCCGGTAACGCATAAAGCCCCGCCGATTTAAAATGAAGGGAAGATGTTCCTCTCAGGAAAGCCTTCGCGATTCCTTCAGCCATGGGGCTCCTGCAAATATTACCGAAACAAACAAATAATATGTTCACCTTTTCTTATTACAAAGTCTCGGTAGGTTTGTCAACTATATGACAGGGTTATGGCCGATTCAGGCGTGTTTGGCCTGAGAAGGACGGGGTGTTTCGCTGCCCGGCGGGAAATGGTAAAGGTGGTGTTATGAAATTATCGCTTTCAGTGCGTTCAAAAACCTCTCGTTCTCCCGTCGGGGTCCAACCGTCAGGCGGATAAAGGTGTCGAGCCCCCAGATGGTGCCAGGGCGGACGATAACACCGTGGTGCAGCAGGGCCTGAAACACCTGATCGGCGTTCTTCCCGGTGTCGATCAGGATGAAATTCGTCTGGGAGGAAATGTAAAAAAGGTTCAGCTCCTTCAGCGCGTGGTAGAGAAACTGTTTTTCCCCGAGCATTTTTTGAACATGCTCCTGAACCCACGCCCGCTGCCGGAGGGCGGCCATGGCAGCCGCCTGCGCCAGGCGGTTGACATTGAAGGGGAGCCGGACGTGGTGCAGCATGTCAATGATGTCGGGGCGCGCGATGGCGTATCCGATCCTCACCCCCGCCAGGCCATAGGCCTTGGAAAAGGTACGCAGGACGATCAGAGGGGCGTCATGGATGTAGCCCATGCCGTCTGGGTATGCGGGAGCGTCAACGTATTCGTGGTAGGCCTCGTCGAGAAGGACCACCACATGCTCAGGCAGGCGCGCCAGAAAAGACTCGAACGCCTTTTTCGTGAAGACCGTTCCGGTGGGGTTGTTGGGATTGGGGAGAAAAACCATTTTCGTCTCAGGCGTGATTCGTGCCAGGATATCGTCGAGATCGACGTGAAATGATGGAGTGAGCGGTGAGAAAACCGGTTTGCCACCTGCGACGCGCACGGCGGTTTCATAGGCGTCGAAGGTGTGTTCAATGATGACGCACGGGTCTCCTTCATTCACGAATGTCAGGCACGCCATAAGGATGATTTCTTCCGCACCGTTTCCGAAAATGAGTTCATGTGTGCCGCATCCCAGAAAAGCCGCCAGCTCTGGTGCGAGGGTTTCATCCATTCCCGCCGGGTAACGGTTGATTCGTCGCGCTTCTTGGCAGATGGCGTCGATCACCGGGTCAGGGGGGGACGTCGGATTCTCATTGGAGGCGAGTTTCGTGATTTCAGAACGATGCCCCGCCCTTTGAAGCGCTTCTTCCGATAATCCGGGCACATACGGTTCAAGGTCTCGGATGCCTTTTCTCAGCAATGATTTTATTTCAAACATGTTTAAAATCATAGGCAAATGAGGGAAGATTTGCAAGGAAAAACGCGGTGGAATTCTTGACTCTGAGAGGAGATTCTGGTAGAGATACCCATGATCCAAGATCAGGCAACAGGGAGTCAGTCATCTTTCTGAAAATAAGAAGAATCGGTGAGGATTTGAGATGAAATATGGACAGGAACGTTTTTATTATCAACGGCATCATCAACGGTTTATCCTGGCGGTCATTGTTTTAACCGTCGCTTTTTTTATGCCCTCCTTCGCGCAGGCAAGGAGTCGCGTTTCCCATTCACACAGGCATGCCTCGAAAAAACACCAGCAGCCGGTTATTCCCTACAAGGGATACGTGGTGATGGAGCCCGTCACGGGGACCATTATCAAGGCTAAAAATCCGGACATACAGGTTCAGCCAGCCTCTGTCACCAAGCTGATGCTGGTGGCCGTGACCTTTGATTTCATCAAGGCGGGCAAGGCGAAATTGAATGAAATCGTGACCACCTCCCGGAAGGCCGCCACGATGGGGGGCAGCCAGGTTTATCTGAAGCAGGGGGAGAAATTTCCTCTCAATGAGCTTCTTTACGCGATTATTATCCAATCCGCCAATGACGCCTGCGTGGCCGTAGCTGAGCACCTGGCCGGAAGCACCGACGCCTTCGTGGATCTGATGAATCAAAAAGCGAAAGCACTCGGCATGAAGCACACGCATTTCGTTAGCGTCAGCGGCCTGTATGTCAAGCCGGGGGTGCACGACGTGACCACGCCGAGAGACATGGCGATCCTCGCGCGGTATCTCCTCCTCCATCATCCCGAGATCCTGAAATACACCTCCGTGAAGGTGCGGGGATTCCGCCACGACACCTTCATCATGAGGAGCCATAACCACCTTCTGTGGCACTTTCCGGGAATGGACGGCCTGAAAACGGGGTACTATCACCAGGCCGGGTTCAACCTGGTGGCCACCGCGAAACGGGGAGACCAGCGGTTTATCGTCAGCCTGTTCGGTGCCTCGAGGAGGAAGATAAGGGACAAAGAGGTGGCTGAGTTGATGGAATACGCCTTCCGGAACTTCCGGCGGATTCGCCTGTCTCAGGCGGGGAAGACATTTGAAGACATGGACGTGAAGGTAGGATCTCACAAGGTGGTCAAGCTTCCCCTGAAGGCCTCAAAGACAATCGACGTGGTGGTTGAGATCGGCAAAAAGATAACGAAGAAGGTGAAATACTTCAAAAATTCTCCCCCGTTCAAGGCCAATGAACAGGTGGCCGAGGCGACGTTTTACGTGGGGACGAAACAGATAGGCTCCACCTACCTGCTCGCGGGGAAAAACGTCAAGAAACCCGGCTGGTCCATTTTCAACTTCTTCAGGAAAGGTTGATGCATTCGCAAAAAGTCAGAATTAGAAGGCGAAGTATTTACGAAGCCGTCAAAGTTGAAAACGGTCGATAAGCAACCAGACCTTCTTCCCAAAGAGCCGGGAAGCTATCTTCTCATCCTCGAAAATCCCATGCTCCAGTCCCTCTCGGTGGGGAGGCTGGGTGTTCTTGCCTTCGAACCAGGATGCTACATCTATGTGGGATCCGCCATGGGGGGCTTAAAAAGGCGTCTCACCCGCTATCTGAGACCGATCGAGCGGCCTCACTGGCATGTCGACGCCCTGTGTTCCGCCTTCCGCCTGACGGCCATCTGGGTTTTCCCCTCCGCGGATCGTCTGGAATGCCGCATCGCCCGGCTCCTGACGCGGGAACCGGGTTTGACGCCGGTGCCCCGTTTCGGCTCCACCGACTGCCGGTGTTCCTCACACCTTTTTTACATGCGCGAAAAAGAAAAAGCGCCCCTTTTTGAGAAACTCAAAGGGGCGCTGACGTGCCGGAACGCGCAGGTACTGACCTATTCCTGAAGCTCTTTCAGGTTCTTGTACAGGTCCAGGGATTCCGGGTTGGCCAGGGCGTCGCGGTTCAGGACCGGCTCTCCATGGATAATCTTCTTCACGGCCAGCTCCACCTTTTTCCCGCTGATGGTGTAGGGGATGTCATCGACCGCGATGATCTTGGCCGGCACGTGGCGTGGCGTGGCGTTTTCCCGGATGGTCTTTTTAATCTTCTTTTTCAGCTCCTCCGTCAGCTCGACACCCTCCCGAAGCTTGACGAAGAGGATAACGCGGACATCGTTGTCCCAGTTCTGTCCCACGACAAGGCTGTCGAGGACTTCTTCGATGGTCTCCACCTGCCGGTAGATCTCCGCGGTCCCGATTCTGACACCGCCCGGGTTCAGGGTTGCGTCGGACCGGCCGTAGATAATCATGCCGCCCGTGTCGCTTTTGATCTCGGCGTAGTCGCCGTGATGCCAGATGTTGGGATACACGGTGAAATAGGCGTTGTGGTATTTCTCCCCATTGGGGTCGTTCCAGAAGTAGAGGGGCATGGACGGGAAGGGGCGCGTGCAAACCAGTTCGCCCTTCTTGTCGTAGATGGCGTGGCCCATTTCGTCAAAGACCTGGACGGCCATCCCGAGCCCGCGGCACTGAAGCTCTCCCGCGTAAACGGGGCCGATGGGATTGCCCAGGGCGAAGCACCCGTTCAGGTCCGTCCCGCCGGAAATGGAGGAGAGTTGCAGGTCTTCCTTGATGTCGCGGTAGACAAATTCAAAGCTCTCGATGGAGAGGGGAGACCCCGTGGAAAGGATAGCCTTCAGACGGCTCAGGTTGAACTCCTTGCCCGGTTTGACGCCGGCCTTTTCCAGCGCGGCGAGATATTTGGCGCTGGTTCCAAAGATGGAAATCCCCTCCTGCTCCGCCAGCTCCCACAGAATGGAGGGTTTCGGATGGAACGGCGAGCCGTCATACAGCAGGATGGTGGCTCCCACGCTCAGGGAGCTGGTCAGCCAGTTCCACATCATCCAGCCGCAGGTGGTGAAATAGAAGATGGTGTCGTCCCGCTTCAGGTCCGTGTGCAGAATCAGCTCCTTTTTGTGATTGAGCAGCACGCCCGGTCCCTGGACCATGCACTTGGGAAGCCCCGTGGTGCCGGAGGAATACATGATGTAAACGGGATGGTCGAAGGGGAGTTGCTCGAACGCGATGTCGCCCGCCTCGGGCGCCAGGAAATCCTCGAAGTGTTCCGCGTTCGGCAGGAAGCTGATATCCGGTTTCTCCCGGGTGTAGGAAACCACCACGATCTTCTCGAGGGAGGGAAGCTGCTTGACCACGTTTGAGATGCGTTCGAGGGAGTCGAACTGCTTTCCGTTGTAAAAATAGCCGTCCGCGGTAAAAATGACCTTCGGTTCAATCTGCCCGAAGCGGTCCATGACCCCCTTGATGCCGAAATCGGGGGAGCAGGAAGACCAGGTGGCACCGATGCTTGTGGCCGCCAGCATGGCGATAATCGTCTCGGTCATGTTGGGCATGAACCCCACCACGCGATCTTTGGGCTTGACACCCAGGCCTTTGAGGGAGGCCGACAGGCGGGAGACCTTATCGTACAGTTGGCGGTAGGTGGTTCGAACGGGTTTCTGCCCCTCACCGATGAAGATGATGGCGGTCTGGTCGTCCCGGAATCGCAGGAGGTTCTCGGCAAAATTGAGCCGCGCCCCGGGAAACCAGCGCGTGCCGGGCATCTTGTCGAGGTCATCCGCGACACGGTCATAGGGCTGGCTGGCCTTGATGTCCACGAACTCCCACACCGTGGCCCAGAAATCCGGAATCTCGGCAACGGACCAGTCGTAGAGGGAAGGATAGTCTTCAAAGTTCTTTCCGAACCGTTCATTCACGGTTTGAAGAAACCGGTACATGTTGGTTTGACGAACTCTCTCTTCAGACGGTTTCCACAGCATCTTTCCCATAAGGCACCCCCTTTTGACGGTTAGAGTGTTAAGACAGGTTCACATCATTCATAGCGATATACGGGGGTCTTGTCAATCGTAATGATGGCTTCGTTTTTTTACACGTTCCTTGTCCGGGCCCTTGGGACTGGTTATATTATAAACATATGAATGGCAACCCATGGCTGTTCAGGAGGTGTTCCCATGGAATCCCAGAAATATGTTTACAGGTTTGAGGAAGGGGATGGTTCTAACCGTTATCTCTTTGGCGGAAAGGGCGCCGGGCTGTGCGAGATGACCCGGATCGGCCTGCCCGTGCCCCCGGGGTTTGTCATCACGACGGAGGCCTGCCGCCAGTACTACAAGGACGGCAGGAAACTCACCAAGGCCCTTCGTAAACAGGTGACGGAGGCGATGGCCTCTCTCGAGCAAGCCACCGGGAAGCGGTTCGGGGACCCGGAGAACCCCCTGCTCGTCTCGGTGAGGTCCGGGGCGGCCGTCTCCATGCCAGGCATGATGGACACGATTCTCAACCTGGGGCTGACACGCCGCACCCTCCCGGGGCTCGCGGCAGCCACGGGGGATGAACGGTTCGCGTGGGACGCTTACCGAAGGTTTCTCCAACTCTTTGGCAAGGTCGCCCTGAACGTCCCGGGCGACATCCTGGACCGCCTGCTGGAAGAGGCAAAACAGGCAGCCCACGTGACCCAGGACGTGGACCTGACAGTTCCCGCGCTCCGGGCCCTGTGCGAAAAGATGATCCGGGCCATCGAGGGCCAGACGGGAAAGCCCTTCACCGAAGACCCGTGGGATCAGTTGTTTCTCGCCATCTCCGCCGTCTTCGATTCTTGGATGGGCAAGCGGGCCGTTGACTATCGAAAACAGTTCAACATTACCCCCGACATGGCCAACGGAACGGCCGTTAATATTGTTACCATGGTCTTCGGGAACCTGGGGGAGACCTCCGCCACGGGGGTCGCTTTCACCCGGGACCCCGCCACGGGGGAGAATCGTCTCTTCGGGGAATACCTGGTCAACGCCCAGGGGGAAGACGTGGTCGCCGGCATCCGGACGCCCAAACCGATCCAGGCCCTCGCCGACGAAATGCCTGCGGTTTATGAGGAACTTCAGGCGGTCCGCCAGACGCTGGAGCGGCATTACAAGGAGGTTCAGGACTTCGAATTCACCATTGAGCGGGCGAAACTCTACATTCTTCAGACGCGAAACGGCAAGCTCAACGCCAGGGCCGCGGTCAAGACGTCCGTGGACATGGAGAGGGAAGGGCTTCTGTCCCGCAAGGAGGCCCTCTTGCGCGTCACGCCGGAACATCTCACCCAGTTGATGCACCCCCATATCGACCCGAAGGAGAAGCCCGCGCCTCTCGCGACGGGGATTCCCGCCTCTCCGGGGGCGGCCAGCGGCAAGATCGTCCTGGATCCCGACCGGGCCGAAGAGATGAAAAAGGCCACGGGAGATCCCCTCATCCTCGTCCGGGAGGAGACCAAGCCGGAAGATATCCACGGCTTCTTCGCCTCGGAAGGCGTCCTGACCCTTCGGGGCGGCAAGACCTCCCACGCCGCCGTGGTGGCGCGGGGCATGGGAAAGCCCTGCGTGGTCGGCTGCGAGGCGCTGCGGATCGATCCCGACGCGCAGGAAGTGACCATCGGCTCCCAGACGTTCCATGAGGGGGACTGGATCACCATCGACGGGTCCACCGGCGAGGTCTATCCCGGCAGGGTGCCCACCATCGAGCCCCAAATGGATGAGGATCTGAATACCCTCCTTGCCTGGGCGGACGAGGTCCGCACCCTCGGGGTTCGTGCCAACGCGGACACCCCCGAGGCGGCAAAAAGGGCCCTGGCATTAGGGGCGGAGGGAATCGGACTTTGCCGGACAGAGCGGATGTTCAACGCCCCCGACCGGCTCTCCATCGTCCAGGAAATGATCCTCGCCGAAACGGAAGAGGAGCGGCGGGCGGCTATTGCAAAGCTCCTTCCCTTCCAGCGAAACGACTTCCGGGAGATCCTCGGGACCATGGAGGGGAAGCCCGTCACGGTGCGCCTGCTCGACCCGCCCCTGCACGAGTTCCTACCCGACCCGGAATCCCTGATTCTCGAGGTGGAAAACCTGAAGAACTTCGCCGCCACCCTGCGGGGGCTGGAGGAGCTTCCCGCCATCATCCGGATGCTGGACCCCTCCCTGCACGAATACCTGCCACCCATCGAGCAGGTGCTGAAGGACCTGGAAAAGATTAAAAAGCGCCGGGAGGGCGAGGCCTATCTCGCCAAGAAGGAAGAGCTGCTGAAAAAGGTTAAGGCGCTCGCAGAGGTGAACCCCATGCTGGGTCATCGGGGGATCCGCCTCGGGATCACCTACCCGGAGATCTACGAGATGCAAATCCGGGCCCTCATCGAGGCCGCCGCGGAACTCCTGAAAGAAGGACGGGATGTCCGGCCGGAGATCATGGTGCCGCAGGTCTGCACGGCCCAGGAGCTCAAGTGGGTCCACCGGATGGTCAAGGAGATTCACGCGGAGGTAGAGGAGCGCTTTGGCATCACGGTTCCCCTCCATTTCGGGACCATGATCGAGGTCGTGCGCGCCTGCATGCGCGCCGGACGGCTGGCCGAAGTGGCCGACTTTTTCTCCTTCGGCACCAACGACCTCACGCAGGCCACCTTCTCTTTCTCCCGGGAAGACGCGGAGAACAAGTTTCTGCCGCTCTACAATGAACGGAAGATTCTCCAGGATAATCCCTTCGAGGTACTGGACCAGAAGGATGTGGGGCGGCTGATGATGATTACCATCGAGTGGGGACGGCGCACCAAGCCCGACCTGACCATCGGCATCTGCGGGGAGCACGGCGGACACCCTGCCTCCATCGAGTTCTGCCACAACATCGGCCTCACCTACGTGAGCTGTTCCGTGAACCGGCTGCCCATCGCGAGGCTCGCCGCGGCGCACGCCAAGATCCGGGAGGTCAAGGGAAAGCTTCCCGAGGGCCTGGACAGCGATTACCCGTTCGTCATCTACTTCTGAGACAGGATATTACAGAGACGCGGACACCTTCGAAAAATCGGCGAACATGGAGAAGAGCCGCTGGATGCGCGTAAGGAGCGTCAGGCGGTTTTTCCGGAGCGCCTCGTCCGGGTCCATCACCAGGACCTCGTCGAAGAAACGGTCCACCACGGGCTTCAGGGTCGAAATGAGCTGCAGTGCCGCGTGATAATCCTTCTGCTCCATCAGGGTGATGAAGCGGTCGCGGATCTTGCCCACTTCCTCGTAGAGGATGCGCTCCGGCTCCTCTTTCAGCAAGGCCGGATCGACCACCGCCTCTTCCTCGATAACCTGCCCCTCCAGGATGTTCACCACCCGTTTGAACGAGAGCATCAGGGAGGCGAAGGCGGGGTCCTGGCGGAATTCGTGAAAGACCCGCACGCGCCGGGTGCTGTCGGCGATGTCGTCGAAAGCGCGGGCGATGACCGCCTCGATGGTGTCGAAGGCGATGCCGTCCGCCTGCAGAAAGCCCCGGAACCGGACAGCGAAGAACTCCCGAACCGCCGCCAAAAGGGTTGGAAAAGGCGTGGCAATCTTTCCGCTTAGGAGCTCCGCGGCTTTTTCCACCCACTGGGAGAGGGAGATCGTGTAGTCCCTGTCGAGGATGATGCGGATGATGGCCAGGGCCGCGCGCCGCAGCCCGAACGGGTCCGCCGCCCCCGTGGGGATCAGGTCGTTTCCGAAACAGCCCACGAGGGTATCCATCCGGTCCGCCATCCCCACGATGGCTCCGATGTCCCCCTTCGGCAGCGCGTCCTCGCTGAAGCGGGGCAGGTAGTGCTCGTAGATAGCCTCGCAGACCTCCTCCGGTTCCCCGGCGAGCCGGGCGTAGATGCGCCCCATGACCCCCTGGAGGCTGGGGAATTCTCCGACCATCTCGGAGACCAGGTCCGCCTTGCAGAGATAGGCCGCGTGTTTGGCCGGTTCGACGGGAACGCCGACGAGCCCCGCCAGGTACTCGGAAAGCCGGATGATGCGCTGCACCTTCTCGTAGGAGGTCCCCAGCTTGGCGTGGAAGACGACCCCTTTCAGTTCCTCCACCCGCTGCTCGAGGGGCACCTTCCGGTCCTCCTCGAAGAAGAATCTGGCGTCCTCCAGCCGCGCCCGCAGGACCCGCTCATGGCCCTTCACGAAGGTATCCAGGCCTTCTTTGTACGTGTTGTTGATGGCGACGAACGCGGGGGCCAGCGACCCGTCGGGCTTGGTGACGGAAAAATAACGCTGATGTTCCCGCATGGCGGTGACCAGGACCTCCCTCGGCAGGGAGAGGTACGCCTCGTCAAACTGTCCCACCACCACATAGGGATACTCCACCAGGTAGGTCACCTCGTCGAGCAGGTCCGCGTCCTCCAGCCAGCGGAGGTTCCGCTTGGACAGGGCCGCCTCGATGCCCTCGCGGATGGCGGTCTTGCGCCGCTCGGGGTCCACCATAACCGTGTGGCCCTCCAGCTCTCGGAGATAGCCATCCACATCTGCCACCTCGAAGGGCTCCGGCGCCAGGAACCGGTGCCCGCGGGAGTGGTTTCCCGACGGAATCCCGTCCAGATCGAACGGGATCACGACCCCCTCGAAGAGCGCCAGGATCCAATGGATGGGACGGGCGAACCGCAGCGTCCCCGCTCCCCAGCGCATCGACTTCCGAAACGGGATCGCCAGGATGAACTTCGGCAGGAATTCCGCGAGGAGGTCAGCCGTGGCCTTCCCCGCCACACGCCGGCGGATGCAGACATATTCCCCCTTGGGGGTTTCCTTGAATCCAAGATCCTCCACGGCGATGCCCTTGGCCCGGGCGAACCCGAGGCCCGCCTTCGTGGGCGTCCCGTCGGGCGCGAAGGCGGCGGATTTCGGGGGCCCCATGATCTCTTCCTCCCGGTCCGCCTGCCGGGCGGGCACGTCCCTCGCGATGAGGGTCAGCCGCCGGGGCGTTCCCAGGGTCTCGATACGGCCCGCCGTGAGGGCGGCATTTTTCAGGAACTCCCCGAAGCGCTGTTTCATGTCGGCCAGCGCTGGGGGCAGAAACCCGGCGGGGATCTCTTCGGTTCCGATTTCAAGGATCAGATCAGGCATGGGAGGCTCCTTTCAGGAGGGGAAACCCCATCTCTTTCCGCTGGTCGAAGAAGCCGTGGGCGCATCCCCGGGCCAGGGCACGGACCCGTCCGATGGTCCGCGTCCGCTCGTTGACGCTGATGGCCCCCCGCGCGTCCAGGAGGTTGAAGAC
>WGDA01000029.1 GCA_015493505.1 Pseudomonadota bacterium
GGCTTCTATGGCAACTTTGGCTTTGAATTCATCTGTGAATTTCCTGCGCTGTTTCATCCCTGTGAACCCCCTTTCTTTTGTCTACTCCTTTTCACTTTAACATACTGTCCCATTTCTGGGGTCCACTATAGATGGCGGCTTCATAAGACTGTTTGAAACGGTCTGGCGGATGATTATGGCAGGGTTCTGGCGATGTCAAGAAAGAAGGCGTGAATCCTTTGAAGGAGCGCTCGTGGCTTGACGCCTCTCAGCAACTGGTCCGGGCTGACCCATCCAATCTCATTGAAGTGCTCGGTTCCCTCTATAACCCCCTTGAAATAGCGCTCGCACCACTTGGCTGAGGCGACGGAAACCATGCCGTCATTGTCTCCTTCCAGCCGGTAGATATGGAGGAAGGAGCGCCTGTGAAGAAGGGAGATTCTCTCGAAGGACTGCCTCCCGGCGTAGGTCTGGAACAGGATATCTCCTTCACACATCCGCTCGAAGTCTGTGACGTCTTGACGGTGATGATAGGCGCGACAAGCCCATGTAGTAACATCTCTGAAGCCTGACAGATCAAGGGAGAAGGCTTGAAGCCCCCTGAAAGCGGGAGAAAATCGGTTCCAAACAAGGTCGGCGAAAGGGGAGCCTTCGTGTGGGGTGGAGATCGTCGTCAGTGAAGCGATTTTTCGGTGAATTCTGTCTCTGACGCGGTCCTGAAAAAGCATGTGCCGGGCATCGAGGCCACCCATGCTGTGGCCGATAAGGTTGACTTTCGAAGCCCCCGTGGCGAGGAGGATGTGAATCACCGCCCGCTTGAGGACGGCCGCCCTTCTTTCGACACTCCCCGCCCAGGGGAGGGTGGCGTTGTAGGCAGGATATCCATTCCGGGTCAGGAATGTTCGAATCCCCCGAAAGTACGAGAGCCTGTCAAGAAACGGGGATGAAGGGTATTCCAGGCCGAAAAGGCCGCTCCAGAAAATATCGAACCTGGCAAGTCCGGGTACCAGCAGGATGGGATACGTCATTGTTTTAGGGGAGTTATGATTTTGTCAGTGAAGGAACCGGCCGTTGGCGAGTGGGTCACGCTTTTTATCCCTCAAGGGGTTTTCCATGAAGGCTTTTTTGCAAGCGGGGCAAAGAATCAGGGCCTTTTTCTCAAAGACATCTTTCATGGCCTTGCCATCCGGCTCACGGGACAGGCCCTGGATGAGCTTTTCCAGTTCAAGGTCTGAGCTGTATTTGAAATCCTCGATCCCGAAAAAGCCGTCAAAGTCAGCGGTCGCCTGAATGACAATCAGGTATTTGGTGCTTCCGGGTGGAAGGACCTTGCCGCATCTGTCACACTGAATCATCGTGTCCCCGCAGTGTCTGGCTGATCGCCTGTTTCCATTCTTTTATATCACGGATCGCCCGGGCTGACAAAGCCTGCTTTTTTTCTTTCTTTTTGACACGCTCCTTCAAGGGGGAGACCAATCCCCAGTTGGCTCCCATGGGGGAGAAGGGCTCCTGAGGTGTCGTGACGTGCCTGTACAACCCTCCCAACACGGTCGTTGGCGGGGGTGGGAGAAAGGAGGCATCCTCCATAAGGCAGAACAGCGCGCACAAGAGCCCGATGGCGGTGGATTCAAGGTATCCTTCCACGCCGGTGATCTGGCCCGCGACGCGCACACCGGGAGCCCCCTTCAACTCAAGGGTGGGTGTGAGCACGGCAGGCGAGGCGAGATAGAAATTCCTGTGTATGGTGCCAAGACGCGCGAATTCAGCGCGCTCAAGCCCCGGAAGAGACCGGAAAACACGCTCCTGCTCGGGAAAGGTCATCTTGGTTTGGAACCCTACCATGCTGTACAGGTCCCCTGAGAGGGTTTCCTGGCGAAGCTGCACCACGGCGTGCGGTTGCCTTCCCGTGTTTGGATCGATCAGCCCAACGGGTTTCATGGGACCGAACGCGAGGGTGTCTTTTCCCCTCGAGGCGAGAATTTCGATGGGCATACACCCTTCATAGTAGGCAGCCGATTCGAAAGGGTGAAGAGGCACCTTTTCCGCGTTCAGGATGTCATGGACGAACCTTTCGTATTGTTCTCGTGTCAAGGGAACATTCAGGTAGTCGTCTCCCCCCTTGCCGTAGCGGGAACCCCGGAAGGCGACAGATGTGTCAATGGAGTCCGCGTATATGATGGGGGAGGTGGCGTCATAGAAATATAGAGCATCACTTTCCGTTCTCTGGATGAGATCAGCGATAAGATCAGGATGGGTCAAAGGACCTGTGGCAAGAATCACAGGATGTTCAGAGATTTCATCAAGACAACGAATGACGCGATGTTCTATCCGGACGAGGGAGTGGCGCGAAAGTTTCTCCGTGATTTCCTGGGAAAATGCTTCCCTGTCAACGCTCAGGGCATTTCCGGCAGGAACCGCGTGGCGAAACGCGGTCTCGACGATCAGCGAGTCCATGAGGGAGAGTTCACGTTTGAGGGTTCCCGTGGCCGTAACCTCCTGGAGGGATTTCAGGGAATTGCTGCAGACCAGTTCGGCCAGGTGAGGGGAGTTGTGCGCGGGGGAAAACGCGAGCGGTTTCATCTCCACAAGGGTGACGAGGAGCTGGTGACGCGCGAGCTGCCAGCAGGCCTCACACCCGGCCAGCCCCCCTCCGACGACAACAACTTCACGCGGCCGCATCAGAGCTGTGCCCATTTACAGAGTTTTCTCTCGAGGATTTCCACGATCTCGTAGAGCATGATGCCCAGCACGCTCATTCCGATGACCCCCACAAACATCATGGGATAGTCAGCCATCCCCCAGGCATCGAGGATCATGTTGCCGAGACCGTTGCGTGTGGCAAAGGATTCCACGAAAAAAAGTATCGCGACGGATGTGCCGATACTGATTCTCAAAGAGGTGAGAATGGCGGGAAGGCACGCGGGAATGACAACGTGGCGGTAAACATCCCGGGTATTTCCGCCCAGGGTGACCAGGGCATCCATAAAGGGCTTCTTGACGGAACGGGCGCCATCGCGCGTCGTGACGAGAATCTGATAGAACACAACAAGGGCGATAAGGGCAACCTTTGAGATGTTCCCGATCCCAAGAAGGATGAAGAATATAGGCAGAAAAACGATTTTCGGGATCGGATAGGTCAGAAAAATCATGGGCGCGATCCATTTGTCCCATTGGGGATTCTGGCCCAGGAAAAGACCCAGCGGGACGGCGGTTATGATGGCGATTCCAAGGCTGACGACCACGCGCGCCATACTCACGAGAAAGTTTGGCGCGAAAGTCGACAGGGAAAAGGCGCGCACAACCGACAAGGGCGTCGGGATGATCCCGCCGGATATCGTCAGGGACATGACAACCCAGACAAAGAACAGAATAATGGCGGAGAGAATGCCGATGAGGTATCGATGGCGTTTCACGCCTGCGCCTCCGGGTTGGTGGAAAAAAGGATTTTTCTGAGCTTCGTGGAGATCTCGAAGAAAGTCCGGGAGCTCCGAAATACGGGGTCTCCCGCGTTTGGGTTCTCCACCACGGCGCGGATCTTTGCCGGCCTCTCTGAAAGCACAATCACCCGTTTCCCCAGAAAGGTGGCTTCCTCGATACTGTGCGTCACGATGATGAAAGTGATCCGGTGGGCCTCCCAGATTCTGGAGAGAAGCGTCTGGAGGTGCTCCCTTGTCATGGCGTCAAGGGAGGAAAAGGGCTCATCCATGAGAATGAGGGAAGGGTTCATGGCCAGGACCCTGGCGATGGCCACCCGTTGACACTGGCCACCGCTAAGCTGGGAAGGATAGAAGGAGGTGAACGGGCTGAGGCCCAATTCCTCGAGAATGGGCACCACCTTTTTACGAATTTCCCGCTGGGGGGTGTGTTTGAGCGTCAGGCCAATGGCGACATTCTCCCACACGGTTTTCCAGGGAAAAAGGCCATAATCCTGTAAAATCATGGGGATGTTCCCTCGGGTTGTAGCGGTGCCATTCACCCTGATTTCCCCGCTTTGGATGGGAAGAAGGCCCGCGATAAGGTATAGCAGGGTGGTTTTCCCACACCCGGACGGGCCGATAATGGCGCAGCTTTCCCCCTTCTTTACCGAGAAACTGACATCCCGCAACACCTCAACCCCTTCGAGGTAGGCAAAGGTAAGATTGTTGACCTGAATCATCTGAGCTGATTACCCTGACCGCGCCAAGCGGGCTACCCGGCTGTTTTGAAAAAGTCAGGAGGCACGATGAAATCCCTGACATGAATAGGTGATTTAAGGAGCTTTTTATGTTTCAGCCAGTTCAGGACGGAACGCGCCATCTCGGGAAAGGGTGGGAAGGCGAAGGGAAAATCCGCGAACTTAAAGGAATGGGCGATAGGTTTCGGGAGGTGGCACTGCCTGACCAAGAGAGGACGGACGGCGTCATGATTTCGCTTAATCACCGCGACCGCCTTGTCATAGGACTGATAAAATCTTTTCAGGAACTGTCGGTTCGCCTTGATAAAATGGTCATTCCAGATCAGAACGGTCTGGGAAAGGTTGGTTTCTCCGTCATCAGCAACCCAATGGGCTCCCTTGAAGCGGGCGAGGGAGGCAAGCGGATCGGGCAGGACTGCCGCGTCGATTTTGTTATTCATCAGCATCTGAAATCGAATGGGAATGCTTTTAATCTCCTCTTTTTGGACAGCGTTCAGGGGCAGGTCATTCGCCTTCAGCAGACCATCCAGCACGTATTCGATGATGGTATTGGAAGAAATGGCTACGTGTTTCCCTTTCAAGTCCTGAACGGTCCGGATGGATGAAGACGGGCTGCTCAGGATGGCGAAAAGCCCCTCAGAAGGCTTCTGGCCCAGAATAACCGACACGGCACGCGCCGGAAATCCGCGGCTTCTGAGGAGGGCGGCTGAAATGAGGTCACCCAGATAGGCGTCCAGCTTTCCTGTTTGAAAGGCGGCATCCCTTTCAACGGCGCTCCGGAATGTGACCAGGGTGACAGGGCGGGGCAGCTTTTTAAAAAAACCCTTTTCCTGTGCCACGTAGAACGGAAGGGCGTCCACGATGGGCAGGACGCCGATCCTGACGGGGTTCGCGAGGGCGACGGTCCCGAAACTGAAGAAAAACACCAGGCACAGAAGGCTTATGATTCCCTTTTTCATCCTCAACCCCTTTCAGTGCTTCGCCAGAATATCAGCTGCGACAAACGCTAAAAATATCATACTAATCAGGCCATTGATTGTAAAGAAGGCAGTGGTGATACGGGAAAGATCTCTTGGCGAGACCAGCCGGTGTTCGTAAAAGAGAAGGCCCGCGACAATCACGAGGCCCGCCAGGTATAGCGATCCCATCTGAAGGGGCCTGGCAATGACGGCGAGAAAGACGAAGCACAGGAAGTGGAGGAAACGGGCGATCCACAGCGCCGGTGTTACGCCGAAGGTAGCCGGTATGGAATACAGGTGATGTTTCCTGTCGAATTCGACATCCTGGAGGCTGTAAAGAATATCAAACCCGGCGATCCAGCAGAGAACCGCGGCTGACAATGACAGGGCGGACCAGGAGAGGGTGCCAGTTGCGGCCAGCCACGCCCCCAGAGGGGCGCCGGAGATGGCAAGTCCCAGGACGAGGTGGCTGTAGGAGGTAAAGCGCTTGGTATAGGAATAGCCGACAAGGATGGCGATCGCCAGGGGGCTGGCGAGCAGACACGTCGTGTTGAGCATTCCGGCGGACAATATCAGCAGACCGAACGCGATGATGCTGACGAGAAACGCGAACCTTTTAGAAATCCGGCCAGCGGGAATGGCACGGTCACGGGTTCGGGGATTTGCCCTGTCGATATCCGCGTCGATTACGCGGTTGAAGCCCATCGCCCCGGTGCGGGCGCCGATCATGGCACAGAGGACCCAGAAAATCAGGGAGCCCGTTACGTGCCCTTTTGTGGCCATGAGCAGGCTGACAAACGCGAAGGGCAGGGCGAAAATCGTGTGCTCAAATTTAATCATTTCAAGGAATTCTGCGAATCCCCTGAAAACCCGGCGAATTATTTCACGCGTCGATGCCATACTCCTTCCAGCGTTGTGAGACCTGTTCGACAAGGTCTTCCGGCATTGCGACTACGTCGGGCCACGGTCGCGAGAACCCCTCGTCCGGCCATTTGCGTGTGGCGTCGATTCCCATCTTCCCTCCCACGCACGAAAGTATTGACGCGTGATCCAGGAGGTCTGTGGGCCCCTCGCTGAGAAAGGTGTCGCGCTTAGGATCCACCTGGGTCCCCAAGCGCCAGAGAACTTCCCCGTAGTTGTGGATGTCGACCTCTTTGTCGAAGACGATAATGAACTTGCTGAACATCATCTGGCCGAGGCCCCAGAGGGCGTGAATCACTTTGTGGGCGTGACGGGGATATTTTTTGTCGATGGAGACGAGCGCGAAGTTGTGGAAGCACCCGTGAACGGGGAGATCCATATCTACGATTTCCGGAAGCAGTTTTTGGATCATGGGAAGAAAGAGGCGTTCCGTGATTTTTCCCAGAATGGCATCTTCCATGGGAGGCTTTCCTACCACAGTGGCGGGGTAGATGGCGTTCCGCCTGCGCGTGAGACACGTAACATGAAAGACGGGAAACGGCTCGGGTGGAGAGTAAAAGCCGGTGTGGTCCCCGAATGGCCCTTCGATTTTAAGGGGTTCCGCCGGGTCTATAAACCCTTCAAGGATAAAATCTGCCTCCGCCGGGACGAAAAGGTCGTTGGTGACACAGCGTGTGATGGGGATTCGTTGCCCGCGCAGCAACCCCGCGAAGGTCCATTCATCTACCCCCTCGGGGAGGGGCGCCGTGGCGAGATAGGTCAGCAGGGGATCTCCCCCAAGAGCGACAGCGACCGGCATTTTCTGGCCGAGTTCCCGGTAACGGGCGAAATGCTGGGCGCCCCCCTTGTGCGGATGCCAATGCATACCTGTGGACTGTTCGTCAAAAACCTGGAGGCGGTACATGCCCACGTTACGAACGCCAGTTTCCGGGTCGCGCGTGATAACCTGGGGCAGGGTGATAAAGGGGCCCGCGTCGCCCGGCCACGTTTTGAGGATGGGGAGCCGGGACAAATCAGGTTCTCTCGTAACCACTTCCTGGCAAGGCGGGGAAGACACCTTTTTCGGAATCAGGGATTTGAGGGATGAAAGCTTTGGAAGCAGAGAAAGGCTCTCTTTCAGGCTGCCGGGAAACTCCGTGTTGAGTGTGCTTGAAACGAGGTCTTCCAGATTGTTAAGGGTTTTCCCAAACATAGCTTCAACCCGCTGGCGTGTGCCAAAAAGGTTCGTCAGAACGGGAAAGTTTGCGCCCTCGACCCGCTCAAAAAACAGGGCAGGTCCCCCCTGACGAAAGACCCGTTGGCTGATCTCGCTGATTTCCAGATTCGGACTTACGCGCGCCGAGACACGTTTCAATTCTCCCCGCGCTTCGAGGAAACGAATGGTATCTTCAAGGGATGTGCAAGCCATCGTTTGCTCCTCCCGGGTTGATTGTCTTGGCTATCGAACAATTGCCCACACGACCAGGTAACGGTAACAGCTTCAGGCCATTGGCAGGGTTTCCCGGACTTGAAAACCGTGACGGATGTCAGCCTTCCGACGGGTCGTCTTCCGGAAAGTCTCCTTCCAGCGTGATCCCCTGATCTTCAATGACCTGGAGTATCAGGGACTTGGCTTTTTCCACGTCTTTTTCAGGGACATACAGCTGCTGTTCAGACATGTTTTTGACGTGTACCGGATAAGGGGTAATCCTGAGATCCCGCACATAGCACGGGATCTCATTGTCTTCAAGGTATAAACGGAGATAATCCGCCTCGATGAGTGAAGGCGTCGAGAAAACTTCAACAAAGTTTTCTTCCGTGTTCACGTTACGTTCCAGACTCCCAGGAGTTCAGGTAGGCTTCCTGCTCTTTTGTCAGGGTGTCGATCTGGACATCCATGGAGGCGAGTTTCAGGCGCGCGATTTCCTGGTCAATGTCCGTGGGGACACCATATACTCTTCTCTCCAGTTCGGAACCATGTTGAATCATGTATTCAGCCCCGAGGGCCTGGTTGGCGAAACTCATATCCATCACGCTGGAGGGGTGCCCTTCGGCCGCGGCGAGATTGATCAGCCGCCCCTCTCCAAGGAGATAGATACAGCGGCCGTCTTTCAGCTTGTATTCGTCCACGTACTCGCGAATTTTTCTCTGCGCCACGGAAAGCTCCTTCAATCCGGGGATGTCCAACTCCACGTTGAAGTGCCCCGAGTTGGCCACGATGGCGCCATTCTTCATGAGGGCGAAATGTTCCTTGCGAATGACATCCCGGTCACCCGTCAGGGTCACGAAGAAATCACCCATCCTGGCGGCGTCCGCGATGGGCATGACCCGGTAGCCGTCCATGACTGCCTCGAGGGCGCGCAGGGGATCCACCTCCGTGACGATCACGTTGGCGCCCATTCCCCGTGCCCGCATGGCGACCCCACGGCTGCACCATCCATATCCGCATACGACGAAGGTGCTTCCGGCAATCAGGCGGTTGGTCGCGCGGATAATTCCGTCGAGGGTGCTTTGACCCGTTCCGTAACGATTGTCGAAGAGGTGTTTGGTCATGGCGTCATTCACGGCAATCACGGGAAACTGCAGGATTTTATCGTGCGCCATGCTTCGCAGCCTGATGACCCCCGTGGTGGTTTCTTCCGTGCTGCCAACCACGTTCGTGACAAGTTCCTTGCGCTCGGCCGCGCTGAGTCCTTCCGCCCATTTCTTGACGGAAGGATGGAGCCCATCCATTTTCTCCAGGGCGATGAAGTGAAGGGATGACACCAGGTCAGCACCATCATCCATCGTCAGGTGAGGGTGGTGCTCGAGAGCGGCACGGATGTGGTCGTAGTAGGTGGTTTCATCTTCCCCCTTGATGGCGAAAACAGGTATCTCGTCGTCTTTCACCAGCGCCGCGGCCACGTCATCTTGCGTACTGAGAGGGTTGGAGGCGCAAAGAACCACGTCCGCTCCCCCCGCCTTCAGGGTCTTGGCGAGATTTGCCGTTTCCGTGGTCACGTGCAGGCACGCGGAGAGGCGATAGCCCTTGAGGGGTTTTTCCTTTTCAAACCGTTCCTTAATCTGGTTCAGGACGGGCATGCTCTGCGCTGCCCATTCGATTCTCAATTTCCCCTTGTCAGCAAGGGAGATGTCGGCAATGTCATACGTCATGGTTTATCCTTTCACAAGGCGTTAAATACCCGCCAGTTTCTTCAGTTCGTCAACTTTGTCTGTTTTTTCCCAGGTAAATTCCGGAAGGTTCCTGCCAAAGTGCCCGTATGCCGCCGTTTTCTTGTATATCGGCCTGAGGAGGTCCAGATGCTTAATGATTTCGGCAGGCTTGAGGGGAAACACTTCCCGGACGATCTTCGCGATCTTGTCTGGCGGAATCTTGGATGTGCCAAATGTGTTAATCATAACGGAAACCGGATCGGCGACGCCGATGGCGTAGGCCATCTGCACTTCGCATTTCGTGGCGAGTCCTGAAGCCACGATGTTTTTGGCGATGTATCGTGCCATGTATGAGGCGCTACGATCGACTTTCGAGGGGTCTTTGCCGGAAAAGGCACCGCCTCCGTGGCTTCCCTGGCCACCATAAGTGTCCACGATGATTTTTCTTCCGGTCAGGCCGCAATCGGCGTGTGGCCCTCCCATCACGAAACGTCCCGTGGGATTGATATAGTACTTGGTGTTCTTATCAAGCATCTCGGCGGGCAGGACTTTTTTGACCACTTCTTCGATGAGGGTTTCACGAATGGTCTCATACTTGACGTAAGGGGTATGCTGCGAGGAAAGAACCACCGCATCCACCCGGACAGGGCGGCTATCATGGTATTCGATGGTCACCTGGGATTTCCCGTCGGGCCTCAGGAATTCCACGATCCCCTGCTTCCTGATCTCAGCCAGGCGTTGCGTGAGACGGTGGGCGTACACGATTGGCATGGGCATCAGCTCACTTGTCTCGTCGCAGGCAAACCCGAACATCAGTCCCTGGTCTCCCGCGCCCTGTTCTTTATAGAGGCCTTCATATTCGCTGACCCCGATGGAAATATCAGGTGACTGTTTGTCGATAGAGGTGATCACGGCACAGGTTTCCCAGTCAAACCCCATGGAAGAATCGTTGTACCCGATTTCCTTAATCGTGTTCCGGACAACCTCCGGCATGTCAACGTAACAGCTCGTGGTGATTTCTCCAGCGATGAGCGCCATCCCTGTCGTGACGAGCGTTTCGCAGGCGACCCTTCCAACCGGGTCTTCCTTGATAATCGCGTCGAGTATGGCATCGGAAATCTGATCGGCAACCTTGTCGGGGTGCCCTTCAGTCACGGATTCAGAGGTAAACAAAAAATTGGTCATGGACATTGAAACAATCCTCCTTTAATTAGTTGATGTGAATGGCGCATTGTCCTTCAAACGCAGGTTCTATAACATTAAACGCGCGGACGTGCAACCCGAAAAACTTTTAAGCTTCAGTCTTCTCCAAATTTGTTGTTGAACAGTTCCTCCACCGCCCGCATGCATTCCTCGGCGTCCGGCCCCTCAACCGTGACCACGACCTGGGACCCCTTTGAAGCGGCCAGCATCATCAGCCCCATGATGCTTTTTCCGTTTACCTTCATGCCATCTTTGCTCAGCATGATTTCAGAGCGAAACTCGCTGGTAACCTTGACCAGTTCTGCCGCCGCTCTCGCGTGGAGCCCGAGCTGGTTTTGAACTTTCAGGGTTTTTTTGACTGTCCGGGTTTTATCCTGATTGTCCAAGATTCAGAACATCCGAGGGGTCTTTGATGTTTTTGATGGCGCTTTGCACGAGCCTTTTCTTCAGCTCTTCCAGGGTGAATTTCTCGCGGTCTTTCACAGCCTTGATGACCAGAGGCAGGTTGATGCCCGTAATTATTTCTATCTTGCCGGGCTCGAGGAATGGCAGGCACACGTTGGTTGGCGTTCCGCCAAAGAGGTCCGTGAGTATCAGCACCCCATCACCCTCATTTACAGCCTTGACAGTTTCACGTACGGTCTCCTGGACGGTTTCCGGCTCTTGAGCGACATCCACGGAAACCGTTCTCAGGTTTTCGATTTCTCCCAGAATCATGGCCGCCGCGCCCGTGAACCCGTCGGCGAGATCGCTGTGACAAACGATGACAATCCCTTTCATGATCTACCCCACATCCCGGGATTCGTCTCTGACATGGATGGACGAGCCTTCCAAGTGTTTTGAAAAGCGTTCCTTGAGCTCTCTGGCGATCGCCACGGAGCGGTGAACCCCGCCCGTGCAGCCGATCCCAATGGTCAGGTAGGCCTTTCCTTCATCATAATATTTAGGGATGAGAAACTTCAAAAATCCCTCCACATGGGACAAAAACTCCCTCGTTACCTGGTTGTCAAGAACGAACTTTCTAACAGATTCATCCAGGCCTGTCAAGTTTTTGAGGTGCTCCACGAAAAAGGGGTTGGGAAGAAAACGCACATCGAAAAGCAGATCCAGTTCGGCCGGCAACCCGTATTTGAAACCGAATGCCAGAAAGGTCAGGGACATGCTCCGCTGGGTCCCTTCCTGTGTGAAGGTGTCCATAATCCGCTTCCGAAGTTCGTGTATCGACAGATCGGAGGTATCGATAATTTGATCCGCCACCTCTTTCAGGAATGAAAGATTTTGTCTCTCGATTCGGATGCCATCGATGATTTTTCCGGCTGGGGACAGTGGGTGCTGGCGGCGAGTCGTCTTGAAACGCCTGATGAGAACCTCATCCGACGATTCGAGGAAGAAGACGCGCAGCGTGGCGTTCAGCTTTTTTACCTGAGCAAGCACTTGATGCGCGTCCTTTAAAAACTCCTTTTCCCGGATATCGACCACGAGGCCGATTTTGTTGATATCCAGTTGGGAATGCTTGATGAGATTGATAAACGTGGGCAGAAGGATGATGGGAAGGTTGTCGATGCAGAAGTATCCCGCGTCTTCCAGCGCCTTGATGGCGGTGGTCTTCCCGGAGCCGGAAAGCCCGCTGATCCAGACAATCTGAAGGGGGACCCCGGATTTATCCACGTGAATCTTCCTGCATCTTTTTTAGGAGTTTCTTTTCGAGCTCCAGGGGCGTGTGAATGCCACTGACGCGAAGAATGTGGTTCCTCGCGGCAACCTCGATGATAGAACTCAGGTTCCGCCCAGGCGTAACGGGAATCTGAATAAAAGGCATGTCCACGTTCAATATTTTCATGGTCTTCTGATCCAGCCCCAGCCTTTCAGGCTTTTCGATGGAGAGCCAGTCCACCAGTTCCACGACCAGGTCAAGCTTCTTCTTCTTCCGAATGGCTTCTACCCCGAAGAGGTCGCGGATGTTGATAATACCCAGCCCCCTGATTTCCATGAGGTTCTGAATGAGGTTGAAGCTCGTTCCGTAGAGGGTGGTGGGTTCCATCTGCGTAATCTTGACCACGTCATCCGAGATCAACCGGTGGCCCCGGATAATCAGGTCCAGGGCGCACTCGCTCTTTCCGATCCCGCTTTTTCCCAGGATTAAAACGCCCACGCCGAAGACATCCAGCAACACGCCGTGCACAGTGGTGGTCGGCGCCATTCGCTCTTTCAGGAATTCGTTGAGATAATCGATAAGGAGGGAGGTTTTCAGGGGGCTTCGGAAGAGGGGAATATCCTGGATGTTGCATGTGTCTATCAGCGTTTCCGGGGCGCGCATGCCCCGAGAGATGATGTAGCAACACGGGTTTTTCTGCCCCATCTTTCTCAAAATTGTCTGCTGAACTTCCTTTTTCAGACCCCGAAGGTAGGTAAGTTCCTTGTTGCCGAATATCTGAATACGATGGGAATCAAGATAGTGGTACTCCCCGGCGAGAACAAGCCCCAACTTCTGTATATGGGGATCCTTTATCTTGCGCGTCAGGCCGTTCTCACCCGCCAGGAGCTGCAAGTCAAATTTTCTGTCCGGATTCTCGAAAAGTTCCCTGACATCGATAACGTTGCTGATGGTTGCCTCGCTATAACTTGTCATCTTCCTCCTTGATGATTCGATAGATTTCTTCAGCACCCTGGGTTTTGATGAGCTGTTCCCTGAAAGTCGGGTCTTTCAGGATTTTTGAAATCTTGGCCAGGGCTTTCAGGTGGGTTCCCGCGGAATTTTCAGGGGCAAGCAAAAGAAAGACGAGGTGAACCGGTTTCCCGTCAATGGCGTCAAAGTCAATGCCCGATTCGCTTTTCCCGAAACAGCAGATGAACTCCTTCAGGTCATGCAGCTTTCCGTGTGGAATCGCGACACCTTCACCAATTCCCGTGCTGCCGAGCTTCTCTCGCTCCAATAACACCCCGAAAACCTTCTCGGCCTTGATGTTTGTGGCCTTTTCAATCCGTCCGGAAAACTCCCGAAGCGCCCCTTCTTTGTCCCGCGCCTGAATCTCCTCGATAATCAATTCCGGCTTTAAAAAATCTACGATTTTCATGTTTTCCTCTCTTACTCCGTTGGATCAATTAATCCGAAGTTCCCATCCTCCTGTTTGTACAACACGTTAATACGTGAAGTATCGGCGTTGGTAAAGACCAGAAAGGATTTTGAGTTTCCCTCGAGTTCTTCCATTGCCTCTCCGACCGTCAGGGGTGTTGCCACAAACGCCTTGGATTTTATAACCCGTGGCGCTTTTTTCGACGCGTCTTGCGCGAGGACGGCGAATTTGAATGATTTGTTGTTGGATGACTTTTTGTTTTTCTTTTTGTCTCTTAGCCTCCTGAGCTGTTTTTCTACCTTGTCCATTCCCAAATCGATGGCCGCGTAGAGGTCTTCGTTCCTGTCTTCCGCGTGCACGTCCAGGCCGTTTCCGGAGAGATTGATCTCGACCAGATACTGAAACCTCTCTTTGGAAAAAATCACATGGACGTCCAGGGGCTCCTGAACGTATTTTTTTATTTTTTCAAGTTTGTTTTCCGTGTATTCCTTGATGGCGTCCGTTGATTCCATGTGACGGAATGTCATGTGCAAATCCATTCTATCCTCCTGTTAAAAGTTTTTTTTGCGATCCTTGGATGGAAGTATTTTCATGGCTTCCCTGTACTTCGCGACAGTCCTCCGAGCTATTTTAATATGATACCGGGTTAAAAGCTTCACGATCTGCTCGTCACTGAAGGGGTTTTTGGGGTCTTCGTTCATGATAATCTGCCGGATGAGATGTTTCACGCTTTCCGCTGAAATATCCGGTCCCCGGGTCGATTTGACACTGCTGGTAAAGAAAAACTTGAATTCGAAGAGGCCCTGAGGAGTTGAGACATACTTACCCTGTGTAACGCGGCTCACGGTGGATTCGTGCATACCGATGTCATTGGCCACATCTTTCAGAATCATCGGCTTCAGGTATTGAATCCCGTTTTCAAGAAAATCACGCTGAAACCGGATGATGCTCTCCGTAACCCTGTATATGGTTTTGTGGCGCTGCTGGATGGTCTTAATCAGCCAGATGGCGGAGCGCATCTTTTTTTCGATAAATTCGCGCGCTTCCTCCGAAAGCTCCTTTTTGTTTCTCAAAAGGGAACGGTAGAGTGGGTTGATTTGCAGGGTGGGGATGTCTTCACTGTTCAAGACAATTACAAACTCGTTATCCACTTTATAGACATACACATCCGGGATGACATGATAAACAGGGTCCTGAGTATAGGTTCTGCCTGGTTTCGGGTCAAGTTCACAGATAATGTGAATGGCATCTTTAATCTTTTCAGGGGGTTGCGACAAGATTTTGGAAAGTTTCGAAACATCCCGCCTCTTCAGAAGGGGAAGATGGTTTTTGACGATTACTTCGGGAAGGTCGTCCCGCAGGCCTTTGGCTTTCAATTGCAGCAGAAGGCACTCCGTGATGTTACGGGCAGCGATGCCGGGGGGATCCAGTTGCTGGACCATGGCCAGAACAGATTCAAACTCGTCTTTTGTGGGGCGCAGGGAGGACAAATCTTTATAAACATCCTCATAATCTACGTTTAAGTAACCGTTGTCGTTCAGGTTACCGATTATATACTTTCCGATTTCAAAGCTTCGGTTATCCGGACAGTTCAGGCGCCATTGCCACAGAAGGTCTTTGTACATGGAGGAACGGGCCTGGATGAAGTTCTCGTAGTTACGCGGGGTTTCCGGCATCTCGTAGGAGTTGTGATAGGTGGTGGAGAGGCTGTGTCCATCCATGTAGGCTTCCCAGTTGAAATCCAGCATCATCTCCATTTCAGAATCCGGGATCTCTTTTTCAACATCCGGGATGCTATCCTCCGGAATCTCTGTTGTTTCCACTTCCTCTGTCAGGACCGGGTTTTCAAGAATTTCCTGACGGATGGTCTGGAGGAGCTCAAGCCGGGACATCTGCAACAGCTTCAGTGCCTGCTGCAACTGGGGTGTCATAACCAGTTGCTGGGTCAATTTAAGCTGTTGTTTTATCTCGAGAGCCAACGCGTACGCTCCTTTTACGACGGCATATCCGCGGAAGGCGGAGAGGTGAGCATGTTTTCCGGGAGGGAAAAATCCTCGCCAAGGTAAATCTTGCGGGCGGTGGGATCAGAGGTAATTTCATGTGGCGTCCCGTGAATCAGGATTTTGCCCTGATTGATCAGATAGGCCCGGTCACAGACCCCGAGGGTTTCCCTGACGTTGTGATCCGTAATGATGATACCGATTCCATTCTCACGCAGGTGTTGTACAATCGCCTTGATGTCTCCGATGGCGATAGGATCGATACCAGCGAACGGCTCATCCAGGAGGATGATTTTCGGCGAGAGCACAAGCGCGCGGGTTATTTCCACGCGCCGCCGTTCACCCCCCGAAAGGAGATAAGCCTTACGGTCCGCGATAGGGTGAAGGTTCAGCTCCCCCAGCAGCCTTACCAGCTTCCTCTTTTTCTCCATTTTGGAAAGATTGAGGGTTTCCAGGATGGCAAGGATGTTTTCCCGGACTGTCAGCTTTCGGAAGGCGGAAGATTCCTGAGGCAGGTAGCTGATTCCTCGCCTCGCCCTCAGGTACATGGGGTAGGGGGTGATTTCTTCCCCCTCAAAATAAATTTTGCCCTGGGTGGGTTTAATCAGGCCGACAATCATGTAGAAAATGGTGGTCTTGCCCGCCCCGTTAGGTCCCAGTAACCCTACCACCTCGCCGGAATGAACCTCCAGGGACACCCCGCGAATGACCAGCTTGTTCCCAAATTTTTTATAGAGGTTTTTAGCCTTCAGGGTGCTCATGGTTTTGCCTTGAATGGAATCGCCTGGGATTTAGGCAGGATGGTCGTGCTGACGCGTCCCTTCTTACCCCCCTCGATAATGGTTTTTTCGCTGTTAAGGAAGAAGGACACCTTTTCGCCCGTAACCCGGTTTTTCCCCTCCGAAAGGACGGGATTCCCCATCAGGACCACTTTGTTGGTCTTCTGAAAGAAGACGGCCGTTTTGCACGTGGCGGTTCGGGGGGGTTGCTTGATGTGGACATCCCCGTTGGCAACGATTTTGGAGATTTCGCCGCCCTTGGGGGTATAATAAACGGTGAGCTTGTCGCAGGTAAGGGTCAGGTTTGAGCGTTTCGCGACCACATGCCCTGAAAAGATGATAATCCTTTTTTTGTTGTCGGCATCCAGCCGGTTCGAAATGATGTGAATCGGACCCTTGGAATTGAACATTCGCTTGGTCAGGGCGGACTGTTTTTTAGTCTTGTGCTTGTGGGATGACTGGTGCTTCGTGGTGGCAAACGTTGAAACAGGCATCACAAACAGGCTGACAACCGCGAGATACAGAAATGTCTTTTTCATTCTCTAAAGCCCCAGCTCGGGAAGGCCGCCCTTCACGAATTTCCCCTTAAGCGTTGTCTGAACCGTGTGAAGAATGCTCATTCGGTCATTCTTGATGCTGAGTTTCATTCCCACACCTTGGATATGAAACGTTTTTCCAATAATGGTCACCTGGTCATTTGTCGTAATCAGGGAGGTCTTGGATGTGTATTTGAGTGAATTGGTCCTCAGTAAATAGCCGTCGCTGCTTTTTATTGAAACATCGCCCAGCAATTCGACATCTTTCGTGGAAGGCTTAATCCTTCCCTGCTTGCCCACGATGACAACGGTCCTTTCAGGCGATCCGTAATAGACCATTTTGACGGTGTCGAGGGTCAACAGGTCTTTCCCCTGGTAATGCCGGGCGACACGCGCGTTAATCTCCCACTCAATCTTACCCTTCCTTGTCTTTTCATAATGAACGTTTTCCAGCCGGAGGTCCGGGATGTTTCTCGAAATCTTGACCAGGTTTTTCGGTGCCTTGACGTAATGCGTCAACTTGGCGTTGATGTAGATGATTGTGACGATAACGATGATAAAGGCCCCGATGATACTTAAGAGAAAGAGCCTTAACTTGTTGATTCCTTTAAACATATTATATTTTCCTTTTTAATTCACGCCCGCCTTCAGCAGGTCGTGAATATGAATGACGCCAATGGGAACCCGCGGTTCTCCCGCCTCTACGACGAAGAGGGAGGTGATGGAGAATTCCTCCATCTTCTGCATGGCTTCGGAGGCAAGCGCGTCTTTTCGTATTCGTTTGGGGTTATGGGTCATAATATCCTTGGCGGTCTTCGAAAGGATGTTTCCATCCCTTTCGATGGCCCTTCTCAGGTCTCCATCTGTGATCACGCCCACGATTTTGCCTTCCGGGTCACAGACACAGGTTACACCAAGCCGCTTGGACGAGATCTCGTAGATGGTATCTTTCATGGGGGTATCCGTGTTGACGATGGGAAGCCGGTCCCCCACGTGCATCAGTTCCTCCACTTTCAGGAGAAGGCGTTTCCCGAGCGCGCCTCCAGGGTGAAGGGACGCGAAATCCTCCTGGGTAAATCCCCGCTTTTCCAGGACGGTGATGGCGATGGCGTCTCCGAGAGCCAGGGTCGCCGTGGTGCTGGAGGTAGGGATGAATCCGAACCCGCATGCCTCGGGCACATCGACTTGGAGAAAAATATCCCCAAGCTTGGCGAGGGAGGAATCCGGCTCGCTCGCGATGACGATTGTCTTCACGCCAATTCGCTTGAGAGAAGAGGTGATTCGAACCACCTCGGGGGCCTCGCCGCTGTTCGAAATGGCCAGCAGCGTGTCTTCATTCTCAACCATTCCCAGATCACCATGCAGCGCCTCCGCGGGATGAAGGAAGAAAGAGGGAGTGCCGGTACTCGAAAAAGTGGAGGCGATCTTCTGGGCAATGAGGCCGGATTTGCCGATTCCCGTGGTGACCACCTTGCCTTTTCCGTTTAAAATCAGGTCTACGGCCTGGCTGAAGGCGTGGCCCAGGCTGTCAGCCACCTGACGGATGGCCTCTGACTCTTTCAGAAGGATCTCTTTCGCGCGCTTCAGAATCATGAGTTCTTGGACTGCCTCTCTTTTTTGAGTGACGCCCCGATGAACGAAACGAACAGGGGGTGCGGCGCGCGGGGAACGGACTTGAACTCCGGATGGAACTGGCACCCGAGGAACCAGGGATGATCTTTAATCTCGACAATCTCAACCAGCTCCCCGTCAGGGGATTTTCCTGTCACGGCCAGGCCTTTTTCCGTGAGGACGTCCAGGTACTTGTTGTTGAACTCGTACCGATGCCGATGGCGTTCCTGGATATTTTTTTTCTGATAGGCGCTCCACGCCAGGCTTGGCTGGCTGAGTGCGCAGGGGTAAGCACCAAGGCGCATGGTCCCTCCCATTGGGACGTCACCTTCACGCTTCTGAAGCTGGTTTTCCTGATCTTTCCAGTAACTCATCCAGTAAATGACAGGGTAGGGGGTTTGAGGGTCGAATTCCTCACTGTGCGCCCCTTCGAGGCCCGCCACGTTTCTCGCGAACTCGATAACGGCAAGCTGCATTCCAAGGCAGATTCCCAGAAAGGGAACCTTATGCGTTCGGGCATAATGAATCGCACGGATTTTCCCCTCGATGCCACGATTTCCGAACCCGCCCGGGACGATAATCCCGTTCGCCCCCCGCAGTTTCTCCTCCGCGTCTTTGTCGCTTTCGATGGTTTCAGAATCGACGAAAAGGAGGTTCACCCGGCAGTTGTTCGCCATGCCGCCGTGGGTGATGGCTTCGTTGAGGCTTTTATAGGACTCAGTCAGATCCACATACTTTCCCACGATGGCAATCGTAACGGTTTCCCGTGGGCTCTTGACCTTTTCGACGATTTCTTCCCACTCAGAAAGGTTGGGCGCCCGGGTCCAGATGTTCAGCTTGTCAACAATGATTTCGTCCAGCCCCTCCTTGTGAAAGACAATGGGGACCTCATAAATGGTTTCCACATCCTTGGCCGTAATTACCGCCTTTTCCTCCACGTTGCAGAAGAGGGCGATCTTGGCCTTGACTTCCTTCGGCAGAAAACGGTCCGTGCGGCACAGGATGACATCCGGCTGAATACCGATGCTCCTGAGCTCTTTCACACTATGCTGCGTTGGTTTGGTCTTAAGCTCCCCCGCCGTGGGGATGTAGGGGACCAGGGTCAGGTGAATATAGAGGGCGTTTTCGCTCCCGACTTCCAGCTTGAATTGCCGGATAGCCTCGAGAAAGGGCAACCCTTCAATGTCTCCAACGGTGCCGCCAATCTCCGTAATCACGATATCCACACCGTTTGCCAGTTTTCTGATGTTCGATTTGATTTCTTCCGTAATGTGAGGGATGACCTGTATCGTGCCGCCAAGATAATCTCCGCGGCGCTCCTTCGTGATGACGGAGTTGTAGATTCTGCCCGTGGTGCAGTTGTTATCCCTGGAAAGGGTTACATGGGTATAACGTTCATAGTGCCCAAGATCGAGGTCGGTTTCGGCGCCATCTTCAGTCACATAAACCTCTCCGTGCTGAAAGGGGTTCATGGTTCCGGGATCCACGTTGATGTAGGGGTCGAATTTCAGGAACGTGACGGTCAGGCCACGGCTTTCCATGAGGGCGCCAATCGAGGCGGAGGCCAACCCCTTCCCGAGGGATGAAACGACGCCTCCTGTGATGAAGATGAATTTGCTTCTCATTGAATCACTCCGGGATGAAGGGTTCCCTGTAACCAGGCGTTCATGAGGAGATGTCCCTTTCGGAATTTTACCGGGCTTTCAGCGGCACCCGCTTCCGTAAAGGGGTAGAGCTGCACCCGCTGTTCCACGAATCGGCCTTCCGAATCGTAGGCGAGGAAGGGAACGGGGTCATTCGTGTGGGTTCGGCGGGAAAGTGGAGTCGGGTGATCCGGGAGGATCAGCATTTTGAAAGGAGCCATCCCCTTCAGAGCCTCATACATGGGGCCCACCACCTGGCGGTCAAAGTCCTCGATCGCCTGAACTTTGTCCTTGAGAACGCCACTGTGGCCCGCCTCGTCGGGGGCCTCAATATGAATGAAGGCAAAATCCGCTGTTTCCAGTATTTTTAAGGCAGCCGCAACCTTTCTCTGGTAGTTGGTATCCAGGTATCCCGTCGCGCCGGGTACCTGGGGGGCGTCAAGACCCGCCAGTACGCCGATTCCTTTTACCAGGTCGACGGCAGAGACCACGCCCCCCCGAAGGCCGTACAGCTCCTGGAAAGTCGGCAGTGCCGGCCTTTTCCCCTGGCCCCACAACCAGATGGAGTTGGCGGGGTTTTCCCCCCTGGACATCCGTTCCTGATTGATTGGGTGGCTTTTCAGGTAGATCTGGGCGGTTGTCATCCATCGCATGATTTGCGGAGCGGCGGTGCCAGAAGGCATGTAGGTTTCGATGCTCTGATCCAGGATATCGTGGGGAGGCGTGAGAGTCACGTCATCCTCTCCCCCTTTCCAGACCATCAGGTGACGGTAGCTTACCCCCGGGTAAAAGGTAATGGGATCATCCGGGAAATGGGCGTTTAACCCCTCGATCAAGACCTTTGCCTGGCCGGAAGGAATATGCCCTGCGGAGAAGTCCCGCATGTAAATGGCCAGGCCCAGCACCTCCAATGTCACGAGATTGCAGCGATAAGCCACATCCTCATCATCCAGGTGGATTCCCATGCTGGCCGCTTCGAGGGGCGCGCGACCCGTATAAAAACGCCCAGGGTCATAGCCCATCAGGGTCAGATTCGCGACATCACTTCCTGGAGAAAATCCTTCAGGAACCGTAAAGATTTCTCCAACAATTCCTGAGGAAGTTAACAGGTCGATATATGGGGTCCGGGCAATTTCAAGGGGGGTTTTCCCCCCCAAATCTTGAATCGTTTCATCTGCCATCCCGTCCCCGACAAGAACCACATGCTTCATTTTCCTTAATGTCTGCCTCCGTTCAAAAGAATATATCAAGCCATGATCAAAGTCAATGGATTAGGTATGATTTTTGCCTGAATAATTTTTACGGCTTCGTAATTTACTTTGACTTCTAATTTTGACTTTTTGCGAGGGCATCAATTTTATGATAAGCATCCTTAAACCCTTGCGTAACGGGGCAGATTATGTCACTTTTTCCCAAAAAAGGAGGCACCTTATGCCACTGGCCTTTGAATCTGAAAATCATGGAACCATCGCCATTGGTTTTTTCAACATTGAAACTGACATGTTGCTGCTGGACAGGATTTTCTTTTTCGCCTCTGATTTTTGCAGGGAGATTACAGCAGCGGCGTTGTCTGAGAAAGCCTCGTCATATGTGAAGCCCTGGATGGTTTACGAGCTACCGTATTCCCGGATCGGTGACCTTCACGGCGCAATTGCGGGTACCCACTTTTCCGGCTTCATTGGCGAGGTTTACAGGAAATTTCCATTCCCAGAGGCACCGGAACGCTTCAAACAGAATCCCGACGGTTTTGCGACACGTTCAGTCCTTGAAGAAATTGTCGTGGATTATGGAAAAAGGCTCGAAATCATTTTCAGAATAGACGAGGTGAACGGAAAGGTCGAGATCGGCGATTACCACTTTACCATACCTCAATTTCACGCCCTGCTTCGGTATGTCTGGCGCGGGGGCTACCCGCGGTGGAAAGGGGAAAAGCGTCCGCCGTACGTCATGGAGATGAAACAGGCCCTGGAAAAGAGCGCCTGGCACGTATTTAACAGTCTGAAGCTTGAATAACCCCGATGCATTAAAATGACAACAGACGGGTTATTTTTCAAGCGCCTCAATATTCACGAAACGGGAAAAACGCCATCGCTCCTGTTCCTTGGTCGCCAGAATCTTGAGCTCCCGGAACTCGTCAAAAGCGCCCTGGCTCCGGGCCTTCCCCTTCAGGCGCGCTGTGCAGTGTATCCATGCCTCTCTTTTCCCCGGAAGAAAGGTGATTTTGACATCGTAAAAGGCGAGCTTTGCCGACAGAACCTGTCCCTGGAAGCGCAAGACAAGTGCCGCCAGCGCCTGGGGGGAATAAGTCCCAGTGAAATCGTCTTCATGGTCAATGACCTGGCAATTCCTGGCAAATAACAGCTTGGCTTCCTTGACCTTCTGCAGAAAGGGTGCCGGAGTATTGCGGGAAGAAAGCGACACCATGCTTTCAAGGAGCGCGAGATGCCGCTTGATGCGTTCCGTATCGTTCTTTGTGAGACGCAGGAACGAAAAGGCCGCCACGATCAGCGCCAGGCAGAGAAAAGAGGTCAAAAGCGGTCTTCGGCTTACCATAAAACCTTCCCCACCACCCTGGAAATGGGAACCTGTCCAAAGACCTGATCCCCGATGGGTATTTTTCGGTTATCCCCCACCACGTATACATGCCCTGGTTTAACCTTTCTTGGCGTGAGATCCCAGTTTGATGGAGTCGTCACGTAATCCTCCTGGCGGAGCTTGCCATTGACATACAGATAGCCGTTTCGGAACGCCACCCGATCACCCGGAAGGGCGATGACCCGTTTCATGTACATGACCTTCCATCCGGACATGCGGATGAAAACGATATCACCCACCCGTGGGGGGTGAAAAAAATAGGGAACCCGACAGCAGAAGGTGAAGTCGCCCGGGTGATAAGTGGGTTCCATGCTGATTCCATCAACCCGCACGGGGATACAGACCCTGGAGAAAAAAAGATAGGCCCCCACTGTAATGAGGACCATCCGGAGAAGGGTAGCCTTCGTCAGTTTGGGGAAGAGGAAATGTTTGTAGCCACTCCGGTCCATGGCTGCACTGCCTTTCAAGGCGGCACTATTTCTTTTTCTTCTTGATCAGATTCTTAATTTCCTTGACGCGTTCAACCTTCTGAAAATAAAGCTTGTAAGCCACGTAGTACTTCGCGATGTTTGAGACGTATTCCACTGTTTCCCGGCCAATCTTTTCCGCGGCAATCTCCTCTACGTTGTAAAACCACCGGTTGGGATTCAGGCCCCGTTTTTTGGCAATTCTTCGTAACTGATTTATCTTATTGGGGCCCGCGTTGTACGCCGCCCAGGAAAAGAAAACCTGGTCCAGCGGTCTGATTTTTTTGCTGTTGAAATAGGCCTCCCTGAGGAAATAGAGATACTTGACCCCGGCGTGAATGTTGTTCTCGAGCTTGCGCACGTTGTGAATACCGATGTTCTTATCACGGGCGGTCTTGGGCAGGACCTGCATGACGCCCACGGCCCCGGAGGGGCTTTTTTTGCTTTGATCCAGGCCTGATTCCTGGTAGGCCTGCGCGGCGATCATATACCAGGAGAAATGGTATTTCTTGCCGTATTTTTTAAAGAGCGCTTCCATGGTCTTGAGTTTTCGCAGTTCACTCTTTGAAACGGGGTTTTTAATCCATTTTGTCTTTTCATAGTAGCGCCGGAAAAGGATGTTGCCCAGTTTGCTGCCCTTTCTGTTTTTCCGGATGAAGGTATTCAAGCTTTTGAGGAGCCGGGGGTTCCCCTTGCGGACGGCCCAGGCGATTTTCCCCCCTTTATGAATGGCGATGTTGGGATAAACACGGATGTTTTTGAGAAGCCTGGACCATATTTTCGCCAGGTGGCTGTCGCATACGGTATATTTGAAGGTTCCCGCGTTCACGAGTTCGAGGATATCTTCCGTCCCAATAAACTTTTTCAATACGACGATTCTCAGGGATTTCTTGTGCTTTGATTTAAGTTTCCCGTTCAGGTTTCGAAGATGCTGGATATAACTGCTCCCCTGCCTGACGTAAACTCTTTTCCCAGCCAGGTCATAAACACTCCTGGGAGCGGGCACGTTTCTGTTGGTCACCACGATTTCGCTGATGTCCGTAAGGTAAGGACGCGTGAATGCCACCAGTTTCTTGCGAGCGCGCGTGATGGTCAACCCCGCCGCCGCGATGTCTCCTTTTCCCGCCCTGATGTCCCGCAAGAGCTCACTGAACGGAACGGGGATGTAAAAGATTTTTATCCATTTCTGTTTTTTTCTCCCCCGGTTCAGGAATTTTTCGTATTGATGCAGCATCTCATATTCAAACCCGTAAAAGCGCCCTTTCTCGATAAAGAAATTGGTTTTACTGTACGCGACCAGGGCGCGAACATAGCGCCGCTTTTTCATGGCGGGCAGGTCCCCTTTGAAAGGTCTTATGATTTTTTTGATGGCAAGATCCGGGTTGAAAACCGGTGAGGCCTTCTGCCCCGCCCAGGCGATTGTCTGGAGATTTAAAAGAATAAAAATTCCGATGATCATGCTGACCACAGTGGCCTGCAGCCGGTGAAACCGACCGTCTGCCATTTGCAGCGATTGGAATGCCTTTCTCATAATATTTACTTCCCTTTTCGTGGGAGACCTGTTTGGGGCACCTTCCCGAGTTTGTCTACTTGGCGTTATTCATAGCACAATGGGGTGGATTGTTAAAGCGTTCTGAACCAAGCACCGAAAATACAGGTCATCCCGGTTGCTTGGCACGAGACAGGAAACCCCTTTTAAAGGAATACCGGGTTTCGAGCTAAGAATCTTCTCCCGTTTTATCAAAGGGAACCGTTTTGACCCCTTCCTCATCTTTCAGGACAAGCTCGATCTTTTGCTCGGCCTCATCCAGTTTTTTGTTGCAGTATTTGATAAGCTTAACTCCGTCCTCGAACTTCTTGAGGGCTTCTTCAAGCGGGAGGTCCCCTTGCTCCAGTTCGGCGATTAGTTCCTCCAATGATTTGACGGATTCTTCAAAACTCTTCATCTTCATGGTAACTCCTCATAAATGGAGATGCATCAGGGTGATGGGATCCACGGGGATGCCGCACAAAAAGACCCCGAGGTGTAAGTGGGGCCCGGTGGCGCGCCCCGTCATTCCGGACAAGCCAACAACCTGCCCCTTCTTCACGCGTTCTCCCGACACCACCTGAATGTCGGAAAGATGCCCGTACAGGCTGTATAGTCCCTTTCCATGATTGATAACAACCGTTTTCCCTGTCAGGGTTAAATGCCCACTGAATGCTACTACCCCCGCGTTGATGGCTCGCACGGATGTTCCCATGGGGGCGCGGAAATCTACCCCGCGATGAATGCTGATGTAGGACCCGTTTATCTTACGGTGTGTCCCGAAGGGAGACGTGACAGGGTAAGGGACGGGTTTGATGAAGCGGCCATGCCAATATTTTGCTGGTGTTACCTGCGTAAGAATTTGGTTCAGCGCTTCCCGCTCATGTTTGATCTTCGCGAGAAGGGGAGGGGAAATATCGGCGCGTTTCCCCAGGCGCAGGACGATGGTCCGGTAAAATCTCCTGTAAGCCATCAAGGCAAAACCACTCTTTTGCTCCGAGCCGTGGATTGAAACCACCAGGGTGAAAAACTGGCGTTTGTACCGTTCCGAGAGAGGAACCGTCAGAAAGGCCTGGTATTTCCCTTTTCTGTTTTTGAAGAAAGGGAAAGCTACCTCGTGCCAGAGAATTTTTTCCGGCTTGATTTCTTTCGGGCCTGTGAATGTCGCGAGCGCCACGGAACCACGGATAAACCTCTTGGGGCGCACAACGAGCCAGGGACTGGCATAGGGAGCCGCGAGCAGACGTGTTCCGGAGAATCCTCCCGCTATGGTCCATGCCAGCACGATAGATACGAGGGGGATGATAATGCCTGGTTTGAATATCTTTAAGGAATTATCTTTTCTCACACCTTTTCCCTTCCATGAGACGCTTTAATACACGCACCCCACACCTTTCCCGGGTTAGCGGGAACGATTTTTAACCTCGCAGCCAAGGGCCCCCTTTGACAAAACGACCCGAACCTGATCACCGATATCAACGCGCCGGGCGTCGCGAACGACCTGTCCTGTTTTTTCACTGAATGTAATACTGTACCCGCGGCGCAAGACATTTTTCGGGTTGAAGGAATCCAAAAGAGAGGCATAGTTATGAAGGGTGACGCGCCTTTCCCGAATAAGCTGTGTGGTGCCTTTAAATAGTTTTTCCGATTCCACAGAGAGTATCCTCCTTTTCTCAGCCAGGACTGTATGGGGAGAAAGCCGCATCAGTTGATGCCGGTATTCCGTGACGCGTAAGCGTCGCGACGTTATCACGCGGGACAGGCTTTCCGTGAGTCTGGCAAGGGTGTCGTCCAGTTTCATGCGGGTGACTGTCAGCAGGTGCCGTGGATCCACCAGCCGGGATTCCAATCCTTTTACCTGGTTACGCTTTCTTTCGAGAATCAGCTGGAAATCTTTTGTCAGGCGGGTTTGAAGCTCCTGAATGCGCTTGATCCACTGTTCCTTTTCAAGGATGACCAGCTCTGCCGCCGCCGTGGGCGTGGGTGCCCGGACGTCTGACACCAGGTCTGACAGGGTGATGTCAATCTCATGCCCCACCGCGGAGATGACGGGAATTTCAGAAGCGGCAATGGCCCGAACCACGCGTTCATGGTTGAAAGCGTCCAGGTCTTCGGTGGAGCCCCCGCCGCGCCCCACAATGAGTACGTCCGCGAGGCGATGCCGGTTGAAGTAGGCGATGCCTTCCGCGATTTCAGATGGCGCCTGCTCACCCTGTACCCGGGCGGGATAGATCAAAACGGTTACCTTTTCATTTTTTTTCTGAATCACCTTCAGGATGTCCCGGATGGCGGCACCGGTTGGAGAAGTCACCACGCCGATAACCCCGGGAAGGATAGGAAGCGGCTTTTTCTTCGACTCGTCAAACAACCCTTCCGCCGCCAGCTTTTTCTTCAGCTTTTCCAGCGCCAGGCGATAGGCACCCCGCCCCGAGGGTTCCATGTAATCTATGATAACCTGAAGATCTCCCCTGAGTTCATAGACATTCAGGCGCCCGCGGCAGAGAACTGTCATGCCATCTTCGGGCGTGAAGTCGAAGAGCCTTGCCTGCCTCCTGAAAACCACCCCTTTGATCTGGGCGGAGTTGTCTTTGAGGGTCAGATACAGGTGTCCAGAGGCGGGTTGCCGAAGGTTGGTAATTTCGCCTTCCAGAAAAATGGCGCCGAAATGGGCCTCCATCAGCTCCGAAACGGTGCCGATGAGCTCCGAAACGGAGTAAACTTTTCGCGTAGTTAGGAAAGGAAATTCAGGATTCATGGGAAATCGCGCAATATCGTTTGAGCCTTTCTACCGTTTTCCTCCCGACGTGAGGGAAAGCGAGTAGGTTCTCAATCCGGCAAAAATCCATGGTATCCCTCAGTCGGATCAGGCGCTGTGCCATGACGTGGGAGATACCCGGGATTTGCCTCAGATCGTCCGCCGTGACCGCTTCCCAGTCCATTTTTTGGCCAAGTACCAGCGCGATCCGGGGAGGAAGCGGCGCGCGTGCAACCCGGGTGCCACCCCGGCGAATGAGGCACATCTGAAAGAGAGGCGTGTGGCGACCCGCTGAAGCCGGGGCCACCCGGACGGTCCTCCTTGGGGGTTGGATACCCTGATCCTCGGTACAGGACACCGGGATGAAGGACTCAGGCGCGGGCGCGAGACAGCTTCCAGCTAACGGTAAATGGCCGCGCGCGGCCTGAATCGCCAGAAAACCGGCAAGAATCAGAAATGAAACCCAGGTCCTGCTCAAGATACGCCGACAACCCTTTCTTTTTTAAGCTTATAAACAATGCTGTCGATGAGCGCTTCCCAACTGGCCTGAATAATGTTTCCCGAGACCCCCACCGTGCCCCAACGGGAATCCCGGTCTCCAGATTCAATCAGCACCCTCGTGACGGCAGCCGTTCCCGCGTCCCCCGAGAGGACGCGGACTTTGAAATCCCGGAGCTTGAGCTCTTTTAACTCGGGATAGAAACGCTCCAGCGCCTTACGCAGGGCGTTGTCCAAGGCGTTTACCGGACCATTCCCGATGGCGGCGGTATGTTCAACGCGGTCATTCACACGGATCATGATCGTAGCTTCGGAGAAGGGCGGGTTCCGGGTGCTTTTCCGCTCATCGATAACACGGTATCCCATCAGTTCAAAATATTCCGGACATATCCCCAGGGCCTTATCCATGAGCAGCTCGAACGACGCCTCCGCCCCTTCAAACTGATATCCACGGTTTTCCAGCTCTTTTAGCTGCCGGACGATTTTCTGGACCCTCTCGTCCTTGCTGTCCAGTTCGATCCCGAACTCTTTGGCCTTGTACAGGATATTGCTCGCGCCGGACAGGTCAGAGACGAGCACACGTTGTCTGTTCCCGACCTTTCCGGGAGAGATATGCTCGTAAGTGGAGGAATCCTTGCGGACGGCACTAACGTGCACGCCCCCTTTGTGGGCGAAGGCGCTGGCACCCACATAAGGCTGGTGTTTGTTATGAACCACGTTCGCCAGCTCGCTGACGTACCGGGAGACATGAACCAGCTTTTTCAGCCGATCCTCACCAACGCAGGGAATTCCCATCTTCAAAACGAGATTGGGAATGATGGAGCAGAGGTTGGCGTTTCCGCACCGCTCACCGTAGCCGTTGATGGTCCCCTGAACGTGGGTTGCCCCCGCCTGAATTGCCACGAGTGTATTGGCGACGGCCACGTCCGAATCGTTATGGCAATGGATGCCGAGAGGCAGGTTCACCTCCTGGCGTACCTCACGCACAATGCGGTCGATTTCGTGGGGCAGGCATCCTCCATTCGTGTCACATAGGACCAGGCAGTCCGGACGCGCGGCCGCGGCGGCCTGGAGCGTCTTCATGGCGTATTCCCGGTTGTGTTTGTATCCGTCGAAAAAATGTTCCGCGTCGTAGATCAGGGTCTCAACCCGGGATTTGAGGTACCTGATGGACTCAAAGATGATTTCGAGGTTCTGCTCCAGCGTGATGTTCATGGCGTTTAACGGGTGAATATCCCACGACTTCCCAAAGATGGTAATCACGGGCGTTTCAGCCGCCAGCAGTGCCTGTATGTTGGCGTCCTTCTCCGGGGGAATATCAGCCCGACAGGTACTTCCGAATGCCGCAATCCGTGAAATCTTGAATCGATGCGTCTTTACCCTGTCAAAAAAGTCCGCGTCCTTGGGGTTGGAACCGGGCCATCCTCCCTCGATATAATGGATTCCAAGATCGTCCAGGCGATGGGCAATCTTAATCTTGTCTTCGGTCGTGAAGCTGATATCCTCAGACTGTGTGCCATCTCTCAGCGTGGTGTCATAAAGTTCCACGGCTTCCATCACAAAAACTCCTCTGACGGCGGTTTATCGAGCTCAAAGGCGTCGTGAAGGGCCCGGACGGCCAGCTCCGTGTATTTCGCGTCAATCAGACAGGAAATTTTAATTTCCGAGGTGCTGATCATCATGATGTTGATACCCTCATTGGCCAGCGCCACGAACATCCGGGAAGCCACGTTCGTGTGGGATCGCATCCCCACACCGATAATCGATACCTTGGCAATGTCCTTGTTCCCAACCACTTCTCCGGCTCCCAATTCCTTGGCCAGACGTTGACTGAGTTTGAGGGTTTCCTCGTAATCGGTCAGGGGCACGGTAAAGGCGAGGTTCGCGTGCGCTCCCTCGGAGCTGGGGGTCTGAATAATCATGTCCACCACGATATTGGCGTCAGCGATTTCCGAAAAAAGTTGCGCAGCGATCCCCGGGCGGTCGGGAAGGCGTTTAATCGTCACCTTCGCCTCGTTTTTGTTATAGGTCACTCCCGAAACAAGGACATTTTCCATCTCTTCATCCTCCTGGCAAACAATGGTTCCCGGTTCATCTGAAAAGGACGAGCGCACGTGAAGCTCGACGTTATATTTTTTCGCGAACTCCACCGATCGTATCTGAAGCACTTTCGCGCCCATGCTGGACATTTCCAGCATCTCGTCATAGGAAATCCGGTCAATCTTGCGTGCCTTGTGATAGACGTTGGGATCGGTCGTGAAAACTCCCTCCACATCCGTGTATATCTCGCAGACATCCGCTTTTAGAGCCGCCGCCAGAGCCACGGCGGTGGTATCCGACCCGCCACGGCCCAGGGTGGTAATGTTATTTCGTTCATCCACGCCCTGGAAACCCGCCACGACAACCACTTTGCCTTCATCCAGATCCCTTTTGATGGCTTCCGAGGCGATGGACTGAATTCTTGCCTTGCCGAAGGCGTCATCCGTGACGATTCCCGCCTGGCCTCCCAGGTAGGATCTCGCTTCCACCCCTTTCTCTTTAAGGGCCATGGAAAGAAGGGCAATGGAAACCTGCTCGCCCGTCGCGAGAAGGACATCCATCTCTCTCGGATCCGGGGATGGGGTGATCTCATGCGCCAGCCGGATCAGTTCGTCCGTCTTGCCAGCCATTGCGGAGACCACGACGACGACCTGATTTCCCTTCTCACGGGTTCGGATGACCCGGTCCGCGACATTCCGGATTCTTTCAATCGTTCCAACGGAAGTGCCTCCGTATTTCTGCACGATCAGCGCCATGCCATCTCCTTCAATAAGTTTAACGCCCTTTCGAAGGCGGTAAGATTCTCACCGGAAAACTCCAGCATCCTCCTGTTGTCCGGGAGAATTTCAATCCGGACGAGGATATCAATGAGGGAAAGGTCATTTGCGAGCCGGTCCGCCCATTCGATGACACAAATCCCGTCTCCGTCAAGATAATCCGTAAGGCCCAGTGTTTCGATATCCTCGATCGTGTCAAGCCGGTAGAGGTCCACATGGTAAAGTTTTTTATCACCTGTGTATTCATTTATCAATCCAAAACTCGGGCTGGTAACCTCGTCCTCATCAATCCCGATTCCCATAGCCAGCCCCTTGACGAGCTGAGTTTTCCCGGCACCAAGCTCTCCGATGAGGCCGATACTGTTGCCGGTGCTAAGAGCCTTGGTGAGCGCCTTTCCAATCGTTTTGGTGTCCTCAGGCGTTTGTGAAACAAGGCGGGTCATGAAGGCATCCGGACGTCACATTTTATGTGTGTACTTTTCGTAACAGGTGAGGACAAAGGTATCTTTGAAGATGGGAGAGGCGCGAAGGATACTTGAGGTGGTCTCGTGCACGATTCTCTCCTCCTCTTTTTTGGCCAATTCGTCCGCCTCGAAAAGGGTAACAAATTTGTTGAAGCGGATAATATGAATAAGTTCATGAACGGCAATATAGAGCAGGAGACCATTGAAAGAGATATCCGGATCCCGTTTCAGCGCCCTCAGGATGTTATGGTCCTGAAGGCAGACCTTGTAAAAGGAAAATGTTCGTTGTCCGAAATCAAAGCTCTCATTCTGGCAGGTATATTTGCTCAGTGTCGCGAAAGCTTCGTTGGAGATTTCGTTGGCATCCAGGTCCCGCAGGGTTCTCACGTCATACTTGAATCGCTTCCAGTCAGACGTGGACAATTTAAAATAATTCCCCGCCAATTCCTCCGCTTCGGAGAAAATCCTGGCTGTCTTGTGAATATGTTCCGGGGAAAATCTTTGTTCCATTACATTTCATTATCTCAAATTTGTCAGGAAGGTCAATACGCGTGATGCCGGGACAGGCGTGCCTGGGACTTCTGATAAAAGATTGGGGACCTATGTATCGCTGTAAAGAGGCGTCAGCAGTAGTCACTTAAAACATGAACACGGAGAACATGATAGCCGCGGGGATAAAAATGTTATTCAGGAGTTATTGAGAGGAAAAATAAGTGAAAAAATTATTAGAAACTTTATTATACAAACTACTTGACATTATGCCCGCTGTCGTAATAGAACCTGCCGAGATGGTGCCCAATTGAATTCTTTCAACGGGTGGAACTTAGGAGGTGAGGCTTCGGGAGTGAATGGAACACATGTATGCATTGGGAGTCATGAAACACATCACCCCTTAATTTTCTAATCTTGTCGATTTCACCCCTTCAAGAATCGTTAAAGGGGTGCGGAATGAAAGGAGGAATGAGAAAAGTGTTTAACACGGGAAACACCGCTTTTATGCTTGTGGCGACGAGCCTTGTCATGCTGATGACACCGGGTTTGGCCTTTTTTTACGGGGGCCTGGTCAGCCGGAAAAATGTCCTGACCATCATGATGCAGAGCTTCGTATCAATGGGATGGACCACAATTTTGTGGGTCACCGTCGGCTTTACGATGTGCTTTGGAAAAGACGTGGGAGGGATTATCGGGAACGGGAAATACCTGTTTCTTCACGGTATTACCACCCACACGGCGTTTGCCTCTAATGCAAGCATCCCCATGCTGGTGTTTGTGGCGTATCAGATGATGTTCGCGATTATTACTCCCGCCCTGATCACCGGTGCGTTTGCGGACCGGGTCCGCTTCAAGGCTTACATGATTTTCCTGACAGTCTGGTTGCTGTTTGTCTATTTCCCGCTGGTTCACATGGTTTGGGGCGGTGGCATTTTTCAGCAATGGGGTGTCCTCGATTTCGCTGGTGGAATCGTGGTCCACGCGAGCGCGGGATTTGCCGCCCTGGCGTCAGTCTTTTTCGTCGGAAAAAGAAATGTCAAGAATACCAAACCGCACAGCATTCCGCTGGTCGCCCTGGGAACCGCGCTTTTATGGTTTGGATGGTACGGCTTCAACGCGGGAAGTGAGCTCAGGGTGGATTCAATCACCTCGATTGCCTTTCTCAATACCGATGTGGCCGCCTCGTTTGCCGCGATAACCTGGCTGATCCTGGCGATCATTTTTGAAAAGAAACCAAAGATTCTCGGCATGCTGACCGGGGCGGTAGCCGGACTGGCAACTGTGACGCCGGCTGCCGGGTACGTGACTGTGCAGTCATCCATGCTGATCGGAGTCATTGCCTCGCTGATATGCTACATTGCCGTTGCGTATAAGAATAGCCGGGGCTGGGATGACGCGCTGGACGTGTGGGGGGTTCATGGCGTTGGCGGATTCATCGGAATCCTGCTCCTTGGTTTTTTCGGCAGCTTGGCCGTCAACTCGAAAGGCGCTAACGGTCTGTTCCTCGGAGGCTCGATGTTCTTCGTGAAGGAATTTGTCGCTGTTGTCATCACAGCCATTTACGCATTCCTGTTTACTTACGTGGCACTCTGGCTGATTAACAAGATCACCCCCGTCAAAGTGACCAAGGAAGAAGAAATGGAAGGGTTGGATAAATTAGAATTTGAGGAAGAAGCCTATTTCGAAGAAGGATAAAGCCAGGTTCTTTCCATAAAAAGGAAGCGACCAAAAAAAAGCGGGTAAGTTCATACAAGACATACCCGCTTTTTTTCTATGTAGATATCTCTTTTGCACCTTCATTTCCGAACAAATTAATCACATGATCCACGAAGGTTTCAATCGGAAATGGCTTTCTGATAAACCTGGCGCCTGTTTTCTTGTATCGCTTCTTGAAGGAAACAAATAACTCCTCAGGGGTAAGAAAAAGGGTTTTCTCAAGGGCTTGTTTCTCCTTGAGGGCCAACGCGAGGGTCTGCGCCTCGTCCTCGTTGGTGATATTGAGAATGATAGCGTCAGGGAACGCGCCCCTTTTGAAGTGATTCTCAAGCCCCTGGGCCCCTGAAATGACGCGTATCGTGGCCTTGTTTGCCTGGAGGAACTTTTCTACGTATTCCTGCATGGAGTCATGGGCACCCAAAAGCCAGAGAACACGTCCCTCGAAAAGTCCACGGTTGACCATTTTTACGGGTTTTTTGCGTGGTTTTTCGCCGTTTTCTCGATTTACACGATTTGATTCATGAAGAGCTGAAACAGATGGGATCTTAATCGTGACTTTCGTTCCCACGCCCTTCACGGATGACAGTTGTATGTCACCATTCAACAGCGCATGGAGGATGGTTTGGCAAAGGAAGAGACCCATGCCGGCGTGCTGAGAAGGGTTTTTCGTTGTAAAGCCGGGCAGGAAAGCCTGAGAAATTTCCCCGTCATCCATCCCGATACCGTTATCCTTCACGGCAAGTTCAATCTCTGAGCCGTTCATTTTGGTTTGAACCTTAATGGCAGGATCGTAGGATTCATCACTTAACTCTCGTTTCTGGATAACCCCCTCGAGGGCATTTTGAAGGAGGGTTTTGAGAATTTGTGTCATGAGCCCTGGGGGCGCGTAAAACGTTTTCAGATGCCGGGTAAATTGTGTTTTCAGGTGCACGTCATTGCTTTTGAAGAGAGGGGCAAGGTCCTTGGCCGCTTTTTGAATGTAGAGATGAAGGTTAATCTCTTTCAAAGTGGCTGATTTCCCCCGGTTCAGGGCCTTTAAAGCTTTGAGCTGCTTGTTCAATTGTCGTGATTCCTGATGAATTTTTCGCAGGAGTGTTTTATCCTCAAGATTCGCGGCTTCTTTTTCTGTTAGGGTCTGTATAAGTGACAGGATGTTTTCAAGGTTTGGAATGACGTGAGAGAAGGTCTCCGCAAAAATGCGCTGAGTTTCTTTCAGGATTTTCCTTTGTGTTGCGATGGATTGCCGAATCTTTTCTTCCGTATAATCCATAAAAAGGATGAGGAACCCGTCACCGCTCGCGAAAAATGTGGCCTCTTGGTGGGTGGGAAGGCCCAATACCCTGATGGCTCGGCTATACGGGTAAGCGAGCTCGAATTCTTCTGACTGCCTGACCGAGTGGCTGGAAAGAGTAAAGAAAAAATCAAGGAGCTTTTTGGGGAAAGGGGGTTGATGGCGGGATATTACAAGCCGCGCATCTTTCCCTGAAACGGGAGGCAGAATAAAAGGGAAGAGCTTGGTAAACCCAGGGCTCGCATATACAATTTTCAACTCTTTGTTCGTAATGAGCATCCCGAATGGGAGGCCTTCGAAGATTTGATCAAGAATGGCCGGATCCTGGGTGAGTTCGGTCAAGTCTTCATGCTGCACGATGACCTTCCCAGCCTGGTCCGCAAGGGGAAAGCTTTTTACAAACATAAATCTTTGCAGTGGTTCAAAATAAATTTTTGCCGCGACAGGTTGTCTGCTTTCCAAGGATGACGAGACGGGACATCCGGGGCAGGGGCTTTTCCTGTCCAAAAGGGAGGAAAAACATTTTATCGGTACGTTGTCCCCTTTTCTTTCATTTCCAGGAGCGATCAAATCATAATCGGAAGAGACGATGGCGAATGTTTCTCCCATGACGGAGAGGATGTTTTGCAAGCTGTCCTTCTGTTTTGTCGATTTTTTCATATAAGCATTCCGGTTGGTGCGAATGTGTTCCCGTTCGTTTTTATGCAACCATGGGGTAATCTAACATGTTTTGAGGTATGGTTAAAAGGTTAACGGCTTCGCAAAAAGTCTGAAGCTTTTTGCTTTGCCCTCTAATTCTGACTTTTTTCGAGACCATCAAAGGTTGATGCAGTCAAAAAAAGAAAAACAGTGGGGGGATACCGTAAAAGTATCCCCCCAAAAATCTGGTTTGTTTTTCCTGGGTTAGAACAACCCGGTGACACGGCCTGTCTTGGTGTCCACGTCAACCCGTCTGAAAGCCGGGTCGGATGCGGTACCGGGCATCAGGCTTATGGTGCCAGCCATGGGGCAGAGGAACTTGGCGCCCGCGTAGACCAGAACGTCACGGATAGGAAGGATCCATCCCTTCGGGACGCCCTTGAGGTTGGGGTCATGCGAAAGGCTGAGGTGTGTCTTGACCATCATGGTCGCAAAATCCTGGTAAGCGGGATCAGATTCGAAATGTTTGGCTTTCGCCTCCGCCTCCGGTGTCCAGGAAACACCATCCGCCCCGTAAACCTTTTTGGCGATAATCTCAACACGCTGCCGCAGCGGCATTTCCAGAGGATAGAGAAAATGGAACTCGCTTTCCTCGTTGGCTGCATCGATTACGGCGTCAGCCAGTTCGAGGGCGCCTTCGCCACCTTTCAGCCAGTGCTGGGAAACAGCGCAACGGGCACCAGCCTGTTCCGCATAGCGTTTCACCAGGTCGATTTCTTCCTGGGTGTCTGTATGGAAACTGTTGATACAGACAACGGGTTTGATGCCTGACTGCTTCACGATGTTGATGTGGTGAAGCAGGTTGACGATTCCTTTTTCAAGGAGATCAAGGTTCTGCTCGGTATAAGCGGGATCCAACGGACGGCCCGGGACAACCTTGGGCCCGCCACCATGCATCTTCAGGGCGCGAATGGTCGCGGTGAGAACGGAAACATGGGGTTTCAAGCCGCTGAAACGGCATTTGACATTCCAGAATTTCTCAAAACCGATATCGCAACCAAAACCACTTTCCGTGACGTGATAGTCGAACATTTTCAAACCAATTCTGTCGCCAATAATGGAAGACTGGCCCACGGCAATGTTGGCAAACGGCCCCGCGTGCACCATGACAGGCTGTCCTTCAACGGTCTGAAGCAGGGTGGGGTTGATGGTGTTTCGCATCCACGCGCACATGGCGCCGTCAACTTCAAGATCAGCGGTCGTTACGGGGTTTCCGTTCTTATCATACGCCAGAATGATCTTGCTCAGCCTTTCTCTCAGGTCCGGCAGATCCCGAACGATCGAGAGAATGGCCATCAATTCAGAACTTACGGCAATGGCGAAATGGGATTCCATCATGAAACCGTCCATTTTCCCGCCAATTCCGATGATGATATTTCTTAACGCCTGGGCGCAGAAATCGATGACCCAGCGGAACTCGACCCGGCGAGGATCAATGTTCAGCCGCTTAAGGTTTTTGGAGGCAAGAATCTCATCGGAATAATTGAATTCATGCTGCATCCGTGAGGTCAAAGCCACCATGGCCAGGTTATGGGCGTTCATAATATCGTTGATGTCACCGGTCAGGCCCATGGAGAATTCCGTCAAGGGAATCGCCTGCGCGTTTCCGCCACCGGCCGCGCTTCCCTTGATATTCATGGTCGGGCCGCCGGAAGGCTGGCGAATACATCCACCAACGTTTTTACCGCGTTTCCCCAGTCCTTCAATGAGCCCCATGCTTGTGGTGGTTTTTCCTTCTCCCAGAGGGGTAGGGGTGATGGCCGTTACCTCAATATATTTGCCATCCGGACGGTCTTTCAACCGGTCGATAATCTTCATGAAATCAAGTTTTCCCAAACGTCCATAGGGAATCACTTCATCTTTTTCCAGCCCCAGCTCTTCCTGTAGCTGCCAGATCGATTTCATGTGTTTTTCCGCAGCCTCGGAAATTTCCCAGTCTGCCATTTTCGTCGCGTCATACGCCATATTTTCTTCCTCCTTGTTAGGTTTAAAATAGGTCCATTCTCTGGCTCAACATCGAGCGGCTTTCTTTTACATGCTACCTCATTTTACAATCATCAATTTATCAGGCCATTCCCTCCTTTCCTCAATTTTTCTCGTTGTTAGAAATGGTCGCAGTGATATCCCCTAATCCCTTTGTTTTTTGCCAAAAAATTTATACATACGTTCATTAAAAAATACATGCTGTCCTCTACCATAGATGCTTATACCTGTCAAGGCAATTTCAAAATCGCCATTTGCTTTGTTCGTGTTTTTGGGGTTGAGAGAGGGCAAAGGAGTTTTGTGGGAAGAGATTTCTTCTTCCCGATGAGGGCCTCCTTTCCCAACATCCGCGATAGCGAGAGGTTTGAAGTAGGAACGTATTGAAAAACCTCGTTGATTCAAGTAGATAAGGATTATCACCAACAACCCTTAGCGAACCAACGAGGTGAAAAGAATGATAAAACAAACCGTCTTAAAATTCAAGCTTGCCATCACAGACGAACACCTCACCTCTCATGCTGGACTGGCTTTATTTGGGGAATTTGCCATAGGGGTGGGGATAAGGAAATACCTTGACAAGTACTTACCCAAACCTGGCAGTGGAAAAGGGTATCTACCAAGCGAACATGTCTATCCCTTACTTTTGATGTTAACCGGGGGAGGCCGGTCTTTGGAAGACCTTCGTGAGATCAAGGAAGATAGAGGGTTACGAGAGATACTGGGATTAAAGCAGCTACCCTCCTCGGATGCCACAGGAGACTGGTTGCGCCGGAGTGGGAATAATGGGTGTCTTAAGGGCCTGGAAAGCGTCAATCACCAGGTATTAAAAAGGGCCTTACAGAGAGACGGGATAAGGGCATACACCCTGGACATCGACGCCACGGGGATAGAGGCGGAAAAGGAAGCAGCCAAGAGAACCTATAAAGGGTACAAAGGATACATGCCCATCGTGGGGCATTTGGCAGAAAACGGGCTGGTCATAGGCAATGACTTTCGGGAGGGGAACGCCTCCCCCGGTTTAAGGAACCTGGAGTTTCTGAAGGCCTGTGAGAAGCAACTTCCGAAGGGGAAAAGGATTGGGGCCTTTCGAGCGGACAGCGCCTCCTACCAGGCAAAGATCATCAACCATTGTGAGGCCC
>WGDA01000030.1 GCA_015493505.1 Pseudomonadota bacterium
AACCTCCTTTGTAAAGTTTGTTGGGGTGGTGCTCATCTTACTTTACAGGAGGTTTCTTTTTTTGGTATGACTTATGTCATTCTTTTTTTGCCTTACCCTTCGCTATCCTCGGGGATGTCTCCCCTTATCCTGCCTATATATAACGTACATTAATTTATAAGTTTTTAAGCCTTGGAAATCCCGTCAATCCTGTTTATCCTGTCAAAAAATCATTGGCTTTTAATGTGCGTTTATCCGCGAAAATCTGGATAACCCGAAGGGGTCAGGTCTTCATATGACTTCTAACCTTCCCTTTTTTTTAACTGCGTCTATCTGTGTTAATCTGTGGCCAAAGCTTTCCCAATCCGTGTTTATCTGCACACTCCTGTGAAATCCGCCCCTGGTAGGAATTCCCGAACCTACAGGGTAAACTTCGGCTGACCGCTTCACGGTATTTCACCGGGTAAACCTTTAGCCCTTTGCTGCCAGTCCTCTGCTTCCAACTTCTTGCGAGTCCATCATGTTGGGGGTCCACTATAAACGAGACAAACGATACAACCCTAAAATTGCTTGGCGGAGGGAGTAGGATTCGAACCCACGGTGGGCGTAAACCCACAACGGCTTTCAAGGCCGCCGCCTTAAACCACTCGGCCATCCCTCCGGATACGTTCCATCCCGCCCATGTAGGGGCGCAAGACCTCGGGTATTATAACAGAACCGTCTTCCTGTTGGTAGTTCTCGAGGATCGCGGCGGTGGTGCGGCCCACAGCCAGGCCGGAGCCATTCAGGGTATGGACCAGTTCCGCTTTCGCGCCGGGTTTTCGGCGGAAGCGGATACCCGCGCGCCGCGCCTGAAAGTCCTCGAAATTGCTGCACGAGGAAATCTCCCGATAGACGCCCTGCTGAGGCATCCAAACCTCGATATCGTAGGTTTTGGCGGAAGAGAAACCCAGGTCACCCGTGCAGAGCACAACCACACGGTAAGGAAGCTCCAGCCTTTTGAGAACCTCTTCCGCGTTGTTCAGCAGGCTTTCCAGCTCATCATAGGAAGTTTCAGGGGCGGTAAACTTGACCAGCTCCACCTTGTTGAACTGGTGCTGGCGGATGAGCCCCCGCGTGTCTTTCCCCGCGGCGCCTGCCTCTTTCCGGAAGCAGGGGGTATAGGCGGTGTAATAGATGGGAAGCCGACTCCCGTCGATAATTTTGTCGGCGAAGATGTTGGTAACCGGGACCTCCGCCGTGGGAATCAGGAAGTGATCCCACCCGTCGATCTTGAACAGATCGTCCTCGAACTTGGGCAACTGGCCCGTACCTGTCATGGTCTTCCGGTTCACCATGAACGGGGGAAGAATCTCCGTGTATCCGTGCTCGGTGGTATGCAGGTCCAGCATGAAGTTAATCAGGGCCCGTTCCAGCCGGGCGCCGGCCCCCTTGTATAGGGCGAACCGGGAACCGGAAAGCTTGGCGGCGCATCCAAAATCAAGAATATCCAGCGCTTCCCCGATGTCCCAGTGGGCTTTGGGTTCAAAAGAGAAGCTTCTGGGGGTACCCACGCGCCGGACTTCCACGTTGTCCTCGTCGCTTTCCCCGATGGGCACACTCTCGTGGGGAACATTGGGAAGCGTCATGAGAAGCGCCTCAAGTTCCGCCTGAATGGCTTTCAAGTCACGATCCAGTTCCTTGACCCGGGCAGAGACTTCCCGCATTTCTGCGACCTTGTCTTCGGCGGGTTTGCCTTCCCGCTTGAGCCTGCCGATTTCTTCGGAGACAGTGTTGCGCCGGTTTTTCAGGGCCTCGACTTCCCGAATAATCGCCCGCCGTTTTTCGTCCAGTTCCCGGAACCGGTCGAGGGATATGCCCGGGTCCCGCTTCCGTAGCTGTTTTTCTATCTCGTCTGTCTGTTCTCGCAGCCGCTTGAGGTCGTGCATGGTTCCCTTCCCGTTAAATTTTTAAAATAATTATAACGGCTTCGTGGGAAGCCGTCAATCCAATCCGGGCGAAAGCTACGCCCATTTCACCTCGATCCCCTCCTTGAGGAACTGGCTGATGAGGATGTCGCACACCATGGTGACGGGGTCGTACGCCATTCCCAAGGGAGGGCTGAAGATGTTTTCATACTGGGAAATCTTGCCCAGCGTGATCCGTTCCCCGAGAAGAATGATGACCCGTTCGGCCATGCGGCTGACCTCGCGGGGACCGATGAACTGGGCGCCCAGAAGGGCCTGGGTCGCCTTGTCCGCTACCAGTTTTATCCAGAGGGGGTTCCCTCCAAACATGACTTTTCGGGTCATTCCCTTTCGGACAGCCGTGAAGGTTTCGAATCCGTTATCGGCCGCCATTCGCTCCGTCAGGCCCACTGTGGCGATGGTCTGCCCGAAAACCTCGGTTCCAAGGGTATTGACGGACCCCATAAAGGGAATCGTGTTGTTGAAGTGGATGTTTCGCCCGACGGTCCGACCCGTGCGGTTGGAGAATGTGGCGAGGGCGGTCAGGGTTTTACGCCCCGTGAGAATGTTCCAGCTTTCCATGCAGTCCCCGGCCGCGTAGATGGCCGGGTCACTGGTCTGAAGGAAGGAGTTGACCTCGATGCCTCCCGTTTCTCCGATCTTCAGGCCCGCCTCCCGGGCCAGGTCCACGTTGGGCCTCACACCTTTGGCGACGAGAACGAAATCGACGGTGAGAGAGTTGCCATCGATCAGGGAGAGGGTTAGAGCCTCGCCGCTTCTTTTTACTTCCGTGACAGACGTGGAAAGCCGCAGGTCCACGCCGGCGTCTTTAAGCGCGGGTTCCACCTTTTCCGCCATCTCCGGATCCAGTTGCCTGGACAGGATGTGGGGAGAAGAGACGATGAGGTGGATCTTTTCATAGCCCTGTTTAACCAGTGTCTCCGCCATCTCCAGGCCAATGGCGCCGGCCCCCAGGATGGCCGCCCGCTTGTATTTGGGAATGATGGCTTGCAGGGCATGGGCGTGTTTCAGTTCCGTGGTCAGGGTGAAAACCCGGTCGCCTTGCAACCCGGGGATATCAGGAATCTTTGGGTGTGCCCCTGTGTTAATCAGAAGGATGTCGTAGGGCACGGCTTCACCTTCTGCGATCACAACCTTTTTCTTCCGGTCAATGGCCGTGACTTCGGTTTCCAGGTGCAGCCCCAGCCCCTTTTTTTCGAACCAGGGGAGGGTGGCGTAAAACATGTCGTCGAAACCCAGGACATGCCGCAACACGAAAGGTTGCTCGCAAGGGGTATAGGCCGTTTTGTCCCGGCGCGTGTAGATGTCGATCTGAGCCTTGTTTCCCAGGATTCGCAGGGTGTTTCCGCAGACGATGCTCGCCCCGCCACCTCCGATCATGACAATTTTCATTTCAAACCTCCTTGAATACTGAGCCTCCTATTTCCGCTTGCGCCATTTTTTGTGCCAAACGGTGTAAAGCGCCACAAGAATGACAACCGCTATCACGATGTATGTCAGGCTTTTGTGGGAGTAGGCCTGAATCAGGTGCTGGTTGTTCCCCACGAGGAACCCGATGTACGCCAGGATGGTGACCCAAATGCCCGCTCCGAGGCCCGTGAAGAGGAGAAACCGGAAGAGGTTCATTTCAGCCAGGCCGGCGGGAAAGGAGATGTACTGGCGTATGACCGGCAGCAGGCGGCAGACGAAGGTGCTGATTTCCCCGTGTGTGCGGAATGTCTCTTCCGCGCGTTCAAATTTGTCTTCCGTCAGCCCAAAGGGTTTCCCGAACTTGAGGAGAAAAGGACGTCCCAGCCAGAGCGCCAGGTAATAGTTGAAGAGCGCGCCCAGCAGGCTTCCAAGAACGCCGCAGATGATGACCCAGGAAAAATTCATCCTTCCCTGGCTCGCCAGATACCCGGCGGGGGGGATGACCACCTCGCTGGGGAAGGGGAAAAAGGAAGATTCCAGAAACATCATGGCGATGATCCCCCAGTATCCGAGGACGGAAACGGTGTTGACAATCCAGGTGACGATGCTGCCAAGCAGAGACGTGTGCATGTGATGGCCTCAGGTCAAGGGGTAAAGGGAGGGCTGAAGGGGGATTGACGCTTGATCTTCATAATCTTCCGTCGGTCTTTCTTGGTGGGGCGCCCCCCCTGCTCATATTTGGTGGACCGGGTTGCCAATCGGAGGGTCTGAATCCTCTGATTCTCTGCCTCTTCTTCCGGTGTCAGGGGAAGCTCCTTGTAGAAAAGCACGGGAGCCAGCTTCGCGGAAACCGATTTTTTCGAGGTGTCCAGGGCCTGAACCCGTTTGATGCCATGGCGGTACCGGATCGTGATGACATCCCCGTCTTTGACCGGGCGATCCGGGTCTGCCGGTTTTTCGTTCAGGGTGACCCGCCCCTTTTCACAGGCCTCTTTCGCGGCGGATCGTTTCTTGAACAGGCACCCCGTCTTAAGCCACTTGTCCAGTCTCATGAAATAATCATACCGTTTGAAGGGGGTTGAGTCAAACAAAAATGTGGCATGGGAAAGATGGGGAGACGCGGGTCGGTTTCCAGGCTTTGAAGCGCTCCCGCGCTATTTTCGGGTGTGTTTCAGATAGTGCCTGACCGCTTCCCGGAGGGTGTCCGCGGCGAGGTAGGCACAGTGCCGGTCATGCTTTGGCAGCCCGCCCAGGATTTCGAGAATGGTTTCCCCTGTGATGCCCATGATCTCCTCGGGTGATTTCCCCAGGGCAAGTTCGGCGGCAAAAGAGCCACATACCATGCTCGACGCGCAACCATCCGTTTCAAAGGAGGCTTCCCCGACACGTCCTTCCGCAAACCTCAGAAAGATTTCCATGGTGTCCCCGCAGGAACCGGTAATCCGCGCGTACCCATCCGGAAGGTCCATTCTTCCCATGTAGAGCGGGTTTTGCCATCGCTGGAAAACCACGTCTCCGTAGGTTTCCCGCATCTCCTGGTTGATTTCACTCTGGAGTTCCCTGACGAATTTGTCGAGGTTGTCTTCCAAGGACCTTTTCTCCTTAATTTCCGGTTGGCCTGTCGCCTGAAAAGCCGGGCGGCAACGCCCTACAGAAGGACCTGGTTCAACAGAAAGTCCTCGTGAATGGAAAAGAGGCCCGATCCGGATTTGTTCTGGGGACAGACGTAGGCGCAGGTACCGCATCCGATGCAGATGGCTGGGTTGATCTCCACCTGCTGTTTCGCCTCATTCCAGACCAGGGCGGGGCAGCCGAAGGTGTTCAGGCAGACCTTGCAGCCCACGCAGTGTTCCGTGACCTTCACGCGCGGGAAATACGTTTCCAGCATCCCCTGGGATTTGGCGTAGATGATGCAGGGGCGTTTGACCCACAGGACAGCAATCCCCCCCTGAGGGTCTCTGGCGAAGTTATGCGCCTCTCTCAAGAGGGCCTCCATTTCAGGAACCCGATACGGGTCCACCTCTTTGACCCATTTGACCCCGCAGCCGGTCAGCAGCTCGGGGATGGACACCGCGGTGCCCTCTCCGGTCAGGCTGCGCCCCGACTCGGGGGTCGGCTGCATTCCGGTCATGGCCGTGATGCTGTTGTCCAGGAGGACCAGGACGAACCGCCGGTCGTTCAGTACGGCGTCCATGAGGGAGTGAATCCCTGAATGATAAAAGGTGGAATCTCCAATAGTGGCCAGAACCGGGACGTCCGCCTTGTCCTGGCTGTATGTGGAGGCGAACCCGGAACCGATATTGACGCTGGCCCCCATGTCGAGGACCGTGTCCACCGCCCCCAGCATGGTGCCCAGGGTGTAACAGCCAATGTCCCCCGTGTACACCCCATCCGGGAAGGTCTTGCGGATGGCGTAAAAGGCCGCGCGATGGACGCACCCAGGACAGAGGTTGGGCGGGCGTGGCGGCAGATGCATCTGGGAAATGAGGTCCAGAAGATCAGTGGGGGGTTCTGGAATCTCGTCGATAAACCCTGTTTCTTTCAGGATGGGTGCCATGACCTGAAACACCCGGTCCGTGTTGAGTTCCCCCTCGGAGGGGACGTGCCCGGAGCGGCGCCCCAGGATGGATTCCGAGGCCTCAAGAAGCCACTCGATTCCCATGTCGGATTCTTCGAGGATGAGAATCTTTTCAAACTGGGAAATGAAATCCTGAACCGCCTTTTCCGGGAATGGGGTGGTCATTCCCAGTTTCATCGCGGGGATTTGGGCTTCCAGACCCAGCTTGTTCAGGATATCGAGCGCGACGCGGTACGCCATGCCTGACGCGAGGATTCCCAGGCGGGTTTGTGGGGGGCGGTCCAGGCTGATTTCCATAAAAGGTGGGGTTTGTGTGACTTCCCGCGCCAGCAGGGCCATTCGCTGTTCAAAACTCAGGGAGGCGCATTCTTTTGGCCCTTCCTCCACATTTTTTTCGATGGGGCCCAGGGGAACGTTCTGCCTGGCGTGGGAGACCCGGTTCACGGGGCGCAGGATTACCGGCACCCCAAACTTATGTGAAAGTGTCAGGGCGTAGGCCGCCATCTCCTTGGCTTCCCGGGGGGAAGAGGGATCCAGTACGGCGAAGCCCTCGATTATCGCGATCTGGCGGGTATCCTGCTCTGTCTGGGAGGAATGAGGCCCGGGATCATCGGCCGAAATAATGACCAGGGCGCCCCTGATGGGGACTTCTTTCGCGTGGATGGCCGCGTCCAACGCGACGTTGAAGCCAACCTGTTTCATGGCGACGGCTGACCACTTTCCCGCGAGAGCGGCGCCCAGCGCCACATCCAGCGCCACCTTTTCATTCACGGACCACTCGATGTATATGGGGAGGGCTTCCCGTTCCCGAAAGGTCAGGACGCCCGGTAGGATTTCCGAGCTTGGCGTGCCGGGATATGCGGTCATGACCTCAACGCCGCCCTCCACGAGCCCGCGGGCAATGGCGACGTTTCCGAGCATGATTTCCTGGGTTTGATGCGTCATGAAAATAAAACCTCCATGGGTGGTGTTCCGCCAGCGAGGGAAGGGATTCCCTGAAGCAGCCAGTCGGGGAGTTTCCGGAGTCGGGTTTCCCTGCGGATGGCCTCGAACAGGAGGCCGGCGTGTGTGATGTCCCCGATCAGCGTTGCCCCGGACAATTTTCCTTCATTGAAAAAGAATGTCCGCCTCACGGACCCGTTCGCGCTCTCATAAGAGGTAACCTTGAGCGTGTCTCCCGTGACGGTTCCCATACTGACGACGGGAACCGAAAAGAAGGGGATGGCGTTCCGTGGAACGGGGGTGGAAAAACGCCGTCCGGAGATCAGTTTTCCGGCGGCTGCCTCGCCCGCCACGCGGCCGCTTTCCGCGGCGACGGGCCAGATGGGACGGTTTTCGTACCTGCCGGTCTCATGGTTGAAGATGCTGGCGCAGTCCCCGGTCGCGTAATGGTGGGGGAAAGAGGTTTCCATGGACTCGCTCACGGCAATACCGCCGTTTTCTATCAGGAGCCCGGCGTTTCTGGCGAGTTTCACACGGGGGGAGACACCTTTGCCCACAAGCAGGATATCAAAGGGAATCTTGTCCCTGCGCTTCGTCCGAAGAATACCCTGTCGCTTTTTCCCATCCCAGTCGGCCGATTTGAGCGTGATCCCCAGATGGAAAGTTACGCCATGGGCCTCAAACAGCGCTTGAATTTTTGAGGCTGATTCCGTGTCCAGGGTCCGTGAAAGGATACGCGGGGATGACACAACGACCCGGGGCGGCATTCCCATCAGGGTGAGGGTATGGGCAACCTTGAGGCCGATCAGGCCACCTCCCAGGACAACCGGCTGTCGGGCGTCTTTGAGGAAGGAGGCAATGCGCAGGGCGTCACGGGCGGTCCGAAGCGTCAGGATGCGCTCTTTCGGGACGCCGATGACGGTAACGGGCTTCGGTTCCGCCCCCGTTGAAAGGATAAGGGTGTCGTAAGAGAGGGGTTCGTGGTTGCCCAGATAAACTTTCCCCTGGCGCGGATCGATGCCCTCCACGTGTTGGTGAACGAGTTTCAGTTTTCTCTGGACTTCTCCGGGAAGCGGCATTTCAAGATGTTTGAGCGCGGTGGGGTCTTCTATCAGGCGCGTAATCTCCGGCCGGGAATAGAAAAAGGGTTCATCATCCGTGACGAGGATGACCTCTGTTTGAGGGGTGTGCGTGAGAAGCGAAAGCATGGCGTGTGTGCCGGAGGCTCCGTTTCCGATGATAACGCAGCGCATTTACACCCTCGCGGGAAGGAGTTTGGCAGGTTGAATTTTGCGTTTCCTGAAACGGTCTTTCATTTTCAGTTTCTCGTTATAGGTTTGGGGCTCGACGAAAATCAGTGCGCCGGTGGGGCAGGCCCGGACGCATGCCGGCGCCTTGCTCCAGAGGCAGCCGTCGCATTTGATGGAGATCTGCTCGGATGGGAGGGGGATGATGGCGCCAAAAGGGCAGTGAACCACGCACATGAAACATCCGATGCACTGCTCGACGTTGTTCCCAACCCGGCCGTCTTCGGGATTCTTGATGAGAGAGCCGGAAAGGCAAGCCTCGACGCACCTGGGCGGGTCACAGTGAAGGCACCGGACCGGATGGGGGCGAGGCGTTTTAATGGTGTTCTCCGCCGGCTGGGAGCGTACCTTTTTGGGGAAGGGAAGCCCCGCGAGCGGGCTCAAAACGCCTTTGTTCTTCAGGTGCTCGCCCACGCAGGCCATCTGGCAGGCGTTGCATCCGGGGAGGCAGCGATCCGGGATGAAGAAGATTTCTCTCACGGGATGCGTCCCACCTCCGGCGTTTTAAACAGCCCGGAAGGGTAAATGCCGCGGGTCGCGGTCTTGACCCGTTTCACGGCCTCGGGAGGCGGAAGCTCGAGGTTGGTGGGGCAGATTCCGAGGCTTTCGACGAAAGCAAAGCCCCGCTGGAACTTTTGTATCTGAAGCCCCCGCAGGATATATTCCCGTCCTTTGCGAATCTCTCCGGCGGTAAACCCCCTGAAGCGGGCCGCGAACGAAACGCCGGGAATTGTCAAGAGGAGCCGGATGAAATCCGTTGAAATCCCGTAGGGATTCGCGGGCTTCCCGCCAGGTGTCGTGGCCGTTTTCTGACCCAGAAGGGTTGTCGGGGAGAGGTGCCCGCCACTCATTCCCATGTTTAGGTTGTTGGCGCACAGCACCGTCAGGGGAACGCCACGGATTGCCGCGTGAATCAGGGCGTTGAGGCCCCTTCCGTACAGATCCCCTTCTCCCACGTAAACAAGGATTAAGGCCTTCTCCCCCAATTCATGAGACAGTCCCTCCGCGACGGGGATGGCCAAACCGGGTGGGGCGGCGACCATGTCGAACTCGAGATAGTCTGGCAGGAGGGCGGAACAGCCCATCCCGCACACTCCCACGACCTTTTTGGGAAAATCCAGCGCGTCAACCGCTTCAGCGATTAGCCGGACATTCACACCGTGCGTGCATCCGGGGCAGAAATGCTGTGGCTTTTCGGAAAGCGATTTGGGAAACCCGGCAACCTGCTCTAATTTTAATTCCATGGTCAAAGAATCCTTTCCTGATTAGGATGATTTCAGGGTCTGTCTGATCCACCGTCTGAGATCCTCGACCCGCGGGACACTTCCCCCCAGGGATTCGAAGTGGTGGGTGAGGAGTGATTCCGGGACGTAGGGGGCAAGAATCGACTTGAGTTGTCCGTCACTCATGTCGATGACATAGAGGTGTTTCACGGATTCCAGGGATTCCGTGAAGGCTTTTTCGGGGAAGGGGTACAGGCTGGTTGGCTGAAAGAGCGCGCAGGGGATCTGGTCCGCGACAAGGGCGTCCGCCGCGCGTTTCGCCTGGACCGCCGAGATGCCATAAGCCACGAGCAGGATTTCCGCGCCTTCACCTTCCACCAGGCAGGTCCCCGTTTCCTTTTCCAGGAAGAGGGCCTTTTTGTTTTGGAGAAGCTCTTTTTTCTCGGCCATGGTGTCGATGTCGAGGTGAAGCGTGGTGGAAACCCGTTTTTGCCCCTGTTGCCCCCCGATAATCTCACGCTTTTTGGGGATGTCCCTGAAGCTGATGGCGGAGAGGTCCACGGTTTCTTCCAGTTGCGCGCAGGCGGCGTCCACGAGGAGAATCACGGGCAGGCGATAGGTTTCAGCCATTCGGAACGCCTCGTACGTGGCGGCGGCGCATGTTGTCGGGGTAGAGGGTGTCAGCAGCGGGGCGAAGCCATCGCCGGCACGCGCGCCGTAAAGAAGGGCAAGGGTATCGGACTGCTCGGGGTAGATGTTGCCCGATCCCGGCCCGCTCTGCGTGAAGACGACGCAGACCAGGGGAAGTTCCGCGGCGTTGAAGTAAGACAACGCCCGAAGCGCGTCGGGAATGTCGATGGAGTTAACGGCCGTCAAAACCCGGGCGCCTGCGAGTGTGGCGCCATACGCCATAAAAAGCCCGGAAAGGGGGTCTTCCGACTGAAACACGGAAAGGCCTCTGCCTTCGTTCTCTTCGCGGATAAGGTATTCCATCAGGTCTGACTGGTTCGGGACGGGGTATCCGTAAAAACGGGTGCATCCGCTGCGAAGGGCGGCTTCTCCGATCGCTTCAGCGCCTTTGAGTAAGCGTTTCTTGTCCATGTGCCTTTCCCTCAGGATGCCACAACAACGGGCATGGGTTTATAGATTTCAAACGCGGTCACGGGGCAGACGGTGGCGCAGTTCGCGCATCCCATACACAGGTCCTCGTCGGTGCACTGAACGGGGTGATATCCGTTGATGTTGACCATGTTTGAGAGGACGAGAATCCTTCTTGGGCAGACCTGGGTGCACAGCCCGCAGCCCTTGCAGCGCGCCTGGTCAATGATGACACGTTTCATGATGCTCCCCTGGTGCTTAGGGTTTTCGCGTATTGGTAGCCCGCTTTCAGGGCTTTACGGTTGAAGTCGAGGAAGCGCTTGGGAGAGGAATGCTCCACATATTCCGACAGCTTGTTGAAGGAAAACGTGGGCTTTCCGAAAAAAGAGTAAAATCCCAGCATCACCATATTCGCGGAAAGAGGGGATCCGATATCTGACGCGATCCTGTCGGCGTCTATCGTGGTAAGCGTGATGCCCTTGCCGGCGAGGCGCGCGTCGAGGTCCGGGTTTCCCGTTCCGGGGCCGGGGGTGTTGAGGACGCACATCCCGCCCTCTTTCAGCATGGGGATGTTTTTAATCCCTTCCGAGGCCTCGAAGCCCAAGAGCACATCCGCTTCTCCCGTTCCGATGATGGGAGACTGAAATGGCCCGATCTTCAGATGGGAGACCACAGACCCTCCCCGCTGGCTCATGCCATATTCATCCGCGCTGAAAACGGGAAGCCCCTGCTGGAAGGCAATGTTGAGCAGGATGGTGCTCCCGACCAGAACCCCACGTCCTCCGACACCCGCGATAATCAATGCCTGTTTCTTCAAACCGGGACCTCCATGGGTACAGTAAAAAAGGTTATCGGCCGGGTTTGCTCCCTGAAAACTTTCTGCCGGGCGTTCTTGGCTTGAGGGTTGAGGGGAATGACCTGAACGTGGTTCATGGCGTCCAGAAAGGCGCGGATCACGTTTTCGTGCTCAGGCCGCGTGACCATCAAACATTTGACGGAAGCGGTGTTGTAGATGGCGTTCGTCATGGCCTGTATTCCGTAATGCAGAAAGGCGGAAGAATCGGTGATACCCAGCACGGGTTGCGTTTCTTCTCCCTCAGTGGCATGGGCATGGCCGGCCAGGACGCTGATCGCCCCTCCCCGCGAGACGAAATGATCGACCGGAAGCCCGGTGGTCAAGGGTGTTTTGTCGGCGATGAGGAGAGGGGGCCGGGATGAGGCCCGCAGTTTGTTTAGAAACGCCGCCAATGCGGAGGCCTTGGCTGATTCCTTGTCGCGTTGAGGGGGCGAGGCTGCCGCTTCAGCCTGGATGTCCTTCCCCGATTTCACGCCCTCCAGGAGCCGGTTCAACTGGTCCCGGTCCCATGACGCGACTTCCCTGAACGCCTCAGATGTCCATCGCCCCGGGATCTTTTTTCTTTCCGGGAGTTGGAACTGCATGGTGGGAAATCGGTCCTCGATGATGACGGTTTTTTTGTAAGTCCGGATAAATTGTTCAAGCGGTTTCAGGGGGAGCGGGTAGAGCATCCGGGGGGACAAGACCGCGGCCCCGTTCTTCCGCGCCCAGGCCTGAACGCCCCTCAGGTTTGCGGGATTGCAAATGATGCCTAAGTCTTCTCCATTGCCATCAAGTTTCTGGAACATCTCTTTGCCCGCAGATTCGGCGATTTCACGCAGGCGCCGGTTGAGTTTCTGGTGCAGCAGAAACCGAAACCGGGGAGTGGCGGCCCAACGGGCGGGGTTTTTCTCAAAGTCGGTTCGCCGCCGCTTTCCCGTCTTCCAGGTAACCGAACCGCTTCCTTTCGGGATCTTCGTGTCGATATGGAGCATGACGGGGGTCTCGAACTTTTCCGACAGGGCGTAGGCACTTTTCATGAGAGCGGGAAGCTCATCGAACCCCGAGGCTTCGAGGACAGCCATTTTGGCAAACATGCCCAAAGACACGGGATCGCATCCGCTGCTGTAAGGGAGGGGTGGGGTGGTATCGAGGGTGATAACGAGAAATCCTCCGGCGACTCCGGTATAGATGGAGCTCATGAGAGGGTCCATGGCAACGGGCAGGGAAAAGCCATGGGTGAGAAAGGCCGAGCGCTTTTTGCCGTAGCTGTAGGTCAGGGCGATTTCATAACCGATTTTTTCGCTGGTGGTCTGCTCCGCCAGCAGGGGAAATTTCAGTCTGTCAGCGATGGCCGAAGCCTTTTTCTGAACCTCCTGAGCGCTCTCCATCAAGGCGATGGAGAGATACTGACACCCGTTTTCAACAAGACCTTCCGTAAGCTGCTGGCACCAATCCGTTTCCATAAAGCCCTTTCCATTTTTATTCCCTGTGCCCTAACGCAGAAAAGGGGGCTATTTGGGAGGTGATTTCTTTTTCTTGGCCTGTTCGATAATCTGAATGAGGGTCGTCATCTTGTCCTGAGGGGTGGGGTGCAGGAAGCGTTCGATTTCGACTGGCGTGTAGTGTTCCCTCAGGTACGCCTCGATATCGAAAAACAGCTCCCAGCACACCATGATGCGCTCACACGGCATGCCATCCTGGACGGTTCGGCAGTAAAAGAAAGGTACCTCCCCACCCAGCTTGGGGCACCGGAGCTTTTTCTTGTCTATTTCCCCCTCGTTGAGTACCATCTTTTCAAACAGACCTCTCTTGAAAGGTTATTTTGCCGCGACCTTCGGCTTGGGCAGTGGCTCAATGGCCTTCAGCGCGCGCTCTATCTCTTCCTCAGGAAGCTCATAGTCATGGAGTTTTCCGGAGAAGTAGGCGTCATACGCTGCCAGGTCTACCAGCCCGTGGCCACTCAAGTTGAACAGGATGACCTTTTCCTTGCCTTCTTCCTTCGCCTTTTTGGCTTCCTGAATGACGGCCGCGATCGCGTGGTTGGTTTCGGGCGCCGGGATGATCCCTTCGGTCCTGGCGAAGATGACACCGGCCTCGAAGGTTTCGAGCTGATGGACCGCGCGGGGTTCGATGATTCCGTCGAGGATCAGCTGACTGACCGTGGGAGCCATTCCGTGATACCGCAGCCCGCCCGCGTGGATCGGCGCCGGGATGAAATCGTGCCCCAGCGTGTGCATGGGAAGCAGTGGGGTCTTCTGGACCGTGTCACCGAAGTCATACGCGAACGGTCCCCGCGTCATGGTGGGGCAGGACATGGGTTCCACCGCGATAATCTTGATGTCCTTGCCAAAAATCTTGTCTCGGGCGAATGGGAAGCTCAACCCGGCGAAATTGCTGCCGCCGCCGGCGCATCCGATAACGATATCGGGGTAGTCCCCGACCTTTTCGAGCTGCTTCTGAGCCTCCAGGCCGATGATGGTCTGATGAAGCATCACATGGTTTAACACGCTTCCCAGCGCGTATTTGGTGTTTTCATCCGATACAGCCGCCTCAACCGCCTCACTGATGGCGATACCCAGGCTGCCGGGGGTGTCCGGATCTTTCTCGAGAATGGAGCGCCCGGATTCCGTCTGGGTACTGGGACTGGCGTAACAGGTGGCGCCCCACGTGTTCATCATGAGCCGCCGGTAGGGTTTCTGCTGGTAGCTGATTTTGACCATAAAGACGACAATTTCAATACCAAACATGGCGCCCGCGAAGCTCAACGCGCTTCCCCACTGGCCGGCACCGGTTTCTGTCGTAATCCGTTTCGTGCCAAATATCTTGTTGTAGTATGCCTGAGGCACAGCCGTGTTGGGCTTGTGGCTTCCCGGAGGGCTGTAACTTTCGTTTTTATAATAAATTTTTACGGGGGCATCCAGGGCGCGTTCCAGCCCATACGCCCTTACCAAAGGAGCGGGTCTCCAGATTTTCAAAACCTCGAGGACTTCTTCGGGAATATCAATCCAGCGCTCGGTACTCACTTCCTGTTCGATGAGGTTCATGGGGAAAATGGGTGCCAGGTCATCGGGACCCACCGGTTGCCCCGTTCCGGGATGGAGGGGGGGCTGCATGGGAGTCGGCATATCCGCCAGGATATTATACCATTGTCTCGGCATCTCGTCTTCGGTTAGCAGGATTTTTTTGACCTCCATAGATACCTCCTTTGAGTAAGGGTTAAAATAAAAAAGGGTCTTTTTTAAAGACCCTTGTGCCTTTTCTCAGATAACAACCTGCCACCACCACCCCTTCACCGAGAATTGTTCCGTATTGATTAACGCGCACCAGTTCATCACTGAATGAGTGTTTAACATAGTAAAAACATGTTTGTCAAGGAAAAATCTTCCAGAGAAAACCGGGACGGTAGACGAGGATTTAGTTTTATAACATACTAAATTTACAGTATATTTGATGCTTAAAGCTTTCTGAGTCGATTATGAATAAAAAGGGGTTGCATACCCTGAAATACGTGCTACAATATAAAAGGGTTTTACAAGACTGGAAATCTCAGAAGCAATCTTCTTAAGGCACCCCCGCGGTAAAAAAGGCGAATTTTAACGCCTTTTGTCATGTGGAAACTTGGGTATCAAAGTGATCAATGGAAGCATGAAAACACGGCACAAAAAGGAGGCTCCGGACGATGTCGAAAACACGTAGAGGGCATCGGCGTCCAGAAAATAGGACGGGGGATTCCCACGCTGACGAGACAGCTTTGGTGATTGATGAAAAGGGGCTAAAAAAGCTGGTTTTTGCCGTGGGGGACTGGATTTGGGAGGTCGATGATAACGGACATTATACCTATTGTTCCGAAGCGGTTGAAAGCATTTTGGGTTATACGCCCGAAGAGATGATTGGTAAGTCCCCATTTGATTTCATGCCAAGGGAAGAAGCCAAAAAGTCCCGTGACCTTTTTGAGAAAGCCGTACGGAAGAAAGCTCCCATCAAGGATTTCGAAAATTGGAACCTTACGAAGTCTGGTGAGCGTGTTTGTCTTCTCACGAACGGATTTCCAGTTTTCGATGATTCCGGAAAATTTAGAGGTTACCGGGGGGTTGATAAAGATATTACGGCGTTAAAGACGGCGAGACAGAGTTTGGCTGATCTTTATCGGTGTCTCAGCGGCCTTGGGCTGAATTTCGACGAGAACATCCGTTCTATTGTGGAGACGACCGGGAAAGCGCTCGACGCGTGTTGCGCGTGCTATTTTCACATGGAAGAGGGGGCACTGAAACGTGTCTTTGCCTGGAACCTTGAGGAAGATTTGGAAACCGATTCCGGAAAAGAGACCATTTTTATTGAAACGCTCAAGCAGCCGGAAAAGGGAGCCCTGGTGATATCGCGTTTAAAAGATTCTCGTTTCGCTCTTTCTGATGATGCTTTCAGCCGCTTGGGGCTGGAAACTTATTTGGGACAACCCGTTTACGCCAAGGGTGAGCCAATAGGGGTCCTTTGCGTCTTTTTCAAAGGGGATAAATTCCCTGAAAACGCGATGGATTTGATGGGGACGCTGTCCAGGGTGATTGGCAAAGAAGAGGAACGGCACCTTGCCTCACGAAAACTCGTGGCGAGAGAATCGTTCCTTCGCGCGTTGGTGGATAGCGCCACGGACGCCATTGCCGTTATAGATTTCAATCGCCACTTTGTGGATATCAACCGGGCTTTTTGCGAGATGTTTGGGTACGAAAAGGATGAAGTCGTTGGTAAGCCTACCGCGCTGATTCATGTTTCCGAAGAGGCTTCGGAGAAATTTAGGGAGACCGCGTATCCCATCATCCGTGAAAGAGGGTACTGGCAGGGAGAATGGCGCCTAAAAAGACGGGATGGAACGGTATTCCCTATTGAATCAATTGTCACGGAATTCTGGGATGAGGTGGGGAAGGTTTCCGGCTATGTTACCTTTATCCGGGATATTTCAGAGCGAAAGAAGGCGGAAGAGGCGCTCAGGAACGCTCACGAGCGCCTTTCTCAGGTTATCAACGCGATTCATTCCATCCTCATTGGCGTGTCTTCAGAGGGGACTGTTTTTTTATGGAATAAGGTGGCCGAGGAGACGTTTGGGCTGAGGGAGGGAACCGTTGTCGGTAAATTACTGGAAGGAGAAAAAATTCCCTGGGAATGGGAGCGTATAAAAGAAGGGATACAGGCGTGTTCGAACAAAAGGCAGATCATCAGTGTGGAAGATGTCCGTTTCACGGATCGAAGAGGTGAGGAGCGTTTCCTCGGCGTGACGATCAATCCGGTAATCGACACGCGCGGCGACCTGGCGGGGACCTTAATCTTTGCCGCGGATATAACGGGCAGAAAGCTTATGGAAGCGCAATTGCTTCAGGCGCAAAAAATGGAATCTATTGGCCAGTTGGCGGCGGGGATCGCCCACGAGATTAACACGCCCACGCAGTTTGTCGGGGATAACCTCAGTTTTTTGAAAGACGCCTTTGGCGATTTGCTTCAGTTGATGGAAAAGTATGAAAAGCTTGTTGCATTGGTCAAATCGAAAGGTTTCTTCCCGGAGGTGATTGGAGAGATTGAGGCGTTTTCTGATGAGATTGACTTGGCGTTTATCCGGGATGAGATTTTAAAGGCCGTGGAGCAATCCATGGAGGGGGTGGAGCGTGTCTCCCATATCGTTCGGGCGATGAAGGAGTTCACGCACCCGGGTGTCAAGAAAAAGGAATGGGTCGATCTGAACAAGGCCGTTGAAACCACGGTTACGGTGACAAAAAACGCGTGGAAGTATGTGGCGGAACTTACAACCCGGCTGGACCCCAACCTGCAACCCGTTCTGTGTTCTCCGGATGAGATCAATCAGGTTATCTTAAACCTGATCGTGAACGCGGCGCAGGCTATCGAAGAGGTGGTTGGTAAAAACCCGGAAAAGAAAGGCCAGATCGTGGTGGAGACACGGGACACGAAGAAATGGGCTGAAATCAGGGTGCGGGATACGGGACCGGGCATTCCCAAAAAGATTCAAAACAGAATTTTTGACCCCTTTTTTACGACTAAGGAAGTCGGGAAGGGCACGGGGCAGGGGTTGGCCATCGCCTATGATTTCGTGGTCCATAAGCATGGGGGCGTCTTGACCTTTGAAACCCGCGAGGGAAAGGGAACGGTGTTTATCGTGAAGCTTCCCAAGCAGGTGAAAGAGCCGGAGGAGACGTAAATGGGAAAAAAGCGGATTCTTTTTGTAGATGACGAGGCAGGGATCCTTGACGGGCTCAAGCGGATGTTGAGGAAGTTTCATAACGCGTGGGAAATGGAGTTTGCCCTGAGCGGCAAAGAAGCCTTGAAACGCTTTGAGGAGGCCCCGTTTGATGTGATTGTCACAGATATGAGAATGCCAGGGATGGATGGCGCGGAACTTTTGAAAGAAGTCGCCGAGCGTTATCCCGAGACGATCCGCATTGTTTTGTCGGGGTATTCCGATCTCGATACGGTGATGCGTGTGGTTACGACCGCTCATCGGTATTTACCCAAACCGTGTGACGCGGAAACACTGAAAAACCTGATTGAGCAGGCGGGGGTTTTGAGAAGAACCATTCACGACGAACGGGTCAGAAGGATCGTGTCGCGCCTGGAGTCGATTCCCAGTGTCCCTTCCGTTTATGCCAGGGTAGTTGAGGTGCTGCAGAAGTCCCAAGTTAGCCTTCAGGAAATTGGAAAAGTGATTTCAGAAGATATCGGGATGACAGCAAAAATCCTGCAGCTGGTGAACTCCGCCTTTTTCGGTTTGAGACGAGAGGTAACGAGTGTCTCTCAAGCGGTGAGCTTGCTTGGGCTCGAGACCATTCGGGCCCTGGTGCTGATGGTTGGAATTTTTAAGACGTTTAATCCTAAAAGGATTCCCGGTTTCGACATGGAGGGGCTCAGGGCGCACATGCTACGTGTGGCAAAATATGCCGCTGACTTCGCGGTCTTTTCGGGTGCCTCTAAGATGGAGGGAGACGCGTCTTATCTGTCGGGGCTTTTGCATGACGTGGGAAAACTTGTCCTGGCAACGGCCATGCCTGGTGAGCTGTCAGAGATTATGCGCAGATTTCAGGGCGAAAGCCGTCCTTTGTTTGAGATAGAACGGGAGATTTTGGGCACGACCCACGCGGAAATTGGCGCGTATCTGATGGGCGCGTGGGGGCTTCCGGATGGGGTGGTTTCGGCGATCGCTTTTCACCATTGCCCCAGCCAGGGTGGGGAAACGCGTCCCGGGCCATTACTGTTTACCCATGTGGCCAACGCGCTGGCACACGCCCGGATTGAAGGGGAAAGAGTCGAAATAAATGCGATGGACATGGACCAGTCCTATATCGAGGCGTTGGGGATGAAGGAGAGATTCACAACCTGGAAGGAGGAACGCGGGATTTTTCTGGTAAAGGGGGATCAAGGTGAAGCATAAAGTTCTTTTTGTGGACGATGAGCCAAACATTCTGGAGGGGTACAAACGCCAGTTTCGAAAAATTTTTCTGGTTCATACCGCTCTGGGAGGGCGCGAGGGCCTTAAGATTCTCACGGAACAGGGACCGTTCGCGGTGGTGGTTTCGGACCTGAAGATGCCAGAGATGAACGGGATTGAATTCCTGTCTAAGGTAAAAGCCCTTTCCCCTGACACGGTTCGGATGATGCTGACTGGCTACGCGGACCTTCAGACCGCCATCGAAGCGGTGAATGAGGGGAATGTGTTCCGATTCTTGACAAAACCATGCCCACCGGACAAGCTCGCGCTGGCCATTGGGGAAGGGTTGAAACAGTATGAGCTCATCATCGCGGAACGGGAGCTTCTTGAAGAAACCCTGAAGGGAAGTATCCAGGTGCTGTCCGAGATTCTGTCCCTCCTCAACCCGGAGGCCTTTGGAAGGTCTTCAAGGATCAAAACCACCGTGATTGATATTGTGAATACCCTCAAGATTTCTAACGGTTGGATGTTTGAGACCGCCGCCATGCTGTCCCAGATTGGGTGTGTGATCCTGCCCGAAGAGGTGTTGAAAAAGGTTTACAAGGGGGAACCTCTGACGGATGAGGAGTCTCAGCTATACAATATGTACCCGTCTATTGGGCATGATTTGGTGAAAAATATTCCCAGGATGGAAGAAATCGCGCGAATCATTGCCTATCAGGAAAAAAACTATGATGGTACCGGAATTCCCCTTGACGCCGTGAAGGGGGAGGCAATTCCCCTTGGGGCGAGGATTTTGAAGGTCGCTTTGGATTTTGACAAATACCAGTCTGCCGGCTTGCCTTCCGACAGGGCGATGGCATTGTTGAAAAAGAAAGCGGAAAAATACGACCCTCGGGTTTTAAAGGCGCTTGAGACGGCGCGTGCCGCCAAAGAAGAGGTGAAGATTCAGGAATTGACCTTGAATGAACTGAAAGGCACCATGATTCTTGCCGAGGATATCCGTACCACGGAAGGGGCGTTGCTGGTTTCCAAAGGGCAGGAAATTACCTGGCCTCTGATCGCTCGGCTGAAGAATTTTTCAAAAACGAAGCATATCAAGGAACCCATCAAGGTGATTGTCACCAGCGAGGAGTAACCATGTGCCACCTGCCCCAAAAAATCTTTGACGGCTTATCCGGTTTGATGATGTTGACAGGAAAGGGGAAGTCGGTTAGCGTTTAACGGCTGACTGAATATCACGAGGAGGGTGTGGCATGCCGGAAGCGGAGGGCAAGGTTATTCAGTGGGAGACAGAGGAGAAGATTCGGCAGGACTGGCTCGAGGCGATTCCTTACGAGGGAGAACCTCAGCTTGTTACCTACACCACGGATGAGTTTTCGGCGGTCTGCCCCTTTTCCGGGCTGCCGGATCTGGGATTCCTGACGATTCATTATATTCCTGATAAAAAGCTGGTCGAGCTGAAATCCCTGAAATATTACCTCGTTTCCTTCCGCCAGGTGGGGATCTATCAGGAGAACGCCCTGATGCGCATTTACCGGGACCTGATGAGTTTTCTCGAGCCCCGATACCTGAAGGTTGAGCTGGAGTATCATACGCGCGGGGGAATCACCGCCCGGTGCGAGAAGGCGAGCGTGTCCGGCCGTGAGATGGAGAAAATTTTATATCCCACATTCGCCTCGTAATTCCCCCTGTTTTATCCTCATGACCCGGGAAGACAAATACGCCTCCCTGACCGCCCTTTTCGTGCTTGCCCTGGCGGCAGCCAACGTCATCTCTTCCAAGGTGGTGACCCTGTTCGGCTTTTCGGCCCCCGCTGGTATCATTGTCTATCCGATTACATTCATGGTCACGGATGTGGTTTCGGAGGTTTTTGGGAAGCGGTATTCCAAACGGGTGGTCTGGACGGGTTTTGCCATGATGCTGCTTCTCCTGGTGATTACCCGGGTGGCCATCTATTTGCCGCCCGCTGCCTTCTACCGGCATCAGTCTGTGTTCAGGCAGATTTTCAGCGCTTCCAACCGCATTATTGTCGCCTCGCTCATCGCGTATCTCGTCAGTCAGACGTGTGACGTGGCGCTGTTCCATTTTTGGCGCGATGTGACCAACACGCGGTTCCTGTGGCTGCGGAATAACGTATCGACCATGACCTCTCAACTGGTTGACACGGTGCTTTTCATCCTTATCGCCTTTTATGGCATTTACAGCCTCCCGGATTGCCTGCGCCTGATCGGCGGGCAGTATCTCTTCAAGTTTGTCTTCGCGCTCTTGGATACCCCTTTTGTGTATCTGGGGG
>WGDA01000031.1 GCA_015493505.1 Pseudomonadota bacterium
ACAAAACGGCGTCACCCACGAGTTTCTGTTGCGTGTCGTTTTCCAGCGTCCAGTTGACGATTGCCTCGTACCTGTCGGGAAAGAAGCGGTAAAATTTGGTGAAACGTATCCCGTCCTTAACCCCCGTAAAAACCAGATCGGCAGGGGGCCCCCCTTGATGCAGGAGAAGCGTCTCTTTGGATACGCGCATGGGGATGGTGTCCACAATTGCGCTCGTGGGACGGTAAAAACCGCCTTTTAGGGGTAAATCAGGGGGCACGGCACGAATGAGTTCAATGGGTTTCCCCTTGGGCCCCATCACATCCTTATATTTTTTCAGTTTCCATGAAAGCAACCGCCCTCCCAGGGTGGTAAACACGGCATGGTACAGCGGCGTGTCCACCACAACCTTTTTGACGTTTGCCATGACGAGTGAAGGCTGTTTCTCTGAGGGCGCAGCCTTTGAGGGTGCCGCCGGGTTTTCCCCCTTTTTCTGTGAGACCTTGGGAGCTGCCTTGTGGGTGGGCTGGACCGCCGTCTGTTTTGGCTGCTTCTTCTTGACTACTTTAGGCTTTGGAGGGGGAAATATCTGATTATATAGGAGCAGAACAATAAAGGTCAGGGCAATAAACAAAATGAGTCGTTTTTCCACTTGTGTACCTCATGAAATTTAGGGAACGGGGTCGTACCCACCGGGATGAAAAGGGTGACAGCGCAGGACCCGGCGAACCGCCAGGTATCCCCCGTGAAAGAGGCCGTAGCGCTGAATGGCTTCAATGGCATATTCGGAGCATGTTGGGGTGTACCGACACGACGGGGGTAAAAACGGTGAGATAAACTGATGGTAAAAGGTTAATCCCCAAACAGCGAGTTTTCTAATCATGCAGGTGTGTCGGTATCCTTAGTATTTTTCGTGGCGGCGTAGCGGTGAATCGCCGTCAAAAAGCTCTCTTCCGCCTCGTGGAAGGTTGGGACGCCAGAGAGTTTCCCGCGGATGACGATAACATCGGCTGGCGGCTGAATCCGGGCCTTGTTCTTGCGAAACGCCTCCCTCAGAACCCGCTTGACGCGGTTCCTGAAGACTGCGTTTCCGTTTTTTCGCGTGACCACGACCCCCAGACGGCTGTAGGGAAGGGTGGAAGGTTTAAAAATCACCCGGTAGGCACGTGTGTGAACCACGGTATCATCCGGGTGCCGTCTGATGAAATCCGCCCGTTTCGTAATGCGTTCCCGCTTTTTAAACGTCTCCCGCGGCATCTTGAAGGTCTCAGACCGCAAGCCGTTTTCTTCCCTTCGCGCGACGACGGTTGATCACGGCCCGACCGGAGCGCGTGCGCATCCTGACAAGAAAGCCGTGGGTTCTCTTTCTTTTCGTGTTACTTGGCTGATACGTTCGTTTCATCGTTACTTTTCCTCCTTATAGCGTGCGAAGTTAATCATATCTGGTGATTGGTGTCAAGGTGTTCAAAAAGGTTCAGGATTCCTTTTCAAGGGGCTCCCGGTATTCGCAGCCTTTTTCAGGGCAGCATTTGTAAACAGCCTTCCCTATCTTTTTAACAATCAGGTAAGGGGCGTGGCACTCCGGGCATTCCTCAGCGATGGGACGGTTCCAGAGTGAAAATTTGCATGTCGGATAACGGCTGCAACTGTAAAAGGTGCGGCCCCGCCTGCTTCTCCTCTCTAACAGTTCCCCTTTGTGACACTCCGGACAGGGGACACCAGTGCTTTTCGGCTCTCTCTTGTTCAGGGGCTTGGTGTTTCGGCATTCGGGAAACCCAGAGCAGGCCAGAAACGGGCCAAACCGTCCCTTCTTAATCACCATTGGGCGGCCACATTTTTCACACACCTGGTCCGTCTCCTGTGGGGCTTCCTTTTCCTTCTCTTCGAGCGGGCGGCGGTAATGGCAATCTGGAAACCCGGAACAGGCGATGAACCGCCCGTATTTGCCAAAGCGAATGACGAGGGACTTGCCGCACTCGGGGCAAGTTTCATCTATCTTCTCCGTCAGGATATCGGAGCGTTTCAGCTCTTCCTCTTTCTTCTTGACCAACGGATAAAAATCCTGCCAGAAAGTGCGGATCAGGGGTTTCCAGGGCATCTGCCCCTTCGCGATCTCGTCCAGTTTTTCTTCCAGTTGGGCGGTGAACTGATAGTCCACGTAATGGGAAAAATGCGTGGTCAAGAGGTCACTGACAATCATCCCCGTCTCCTGCGGCACGAAGGCTCGCCGGATGAGGCGGGCGTAATCCCGGCTTCGCAGGGTCTGAAGCACGGAGGCGTACGTGGAGGGACGGCCGATTCCATAGCTTTCCAGCGTTTTGATGAGAGAGGCCTCCGTGTAACGAGGCGGTGGCTGCGTAAAATGCTGAACAGGTTCGAGGGCGGCGAGCTTAAGGGGAACGCCTTCTTCAAGCGCGGGAAGGAGGGTTTCCTTCCCGCTGTCCTCTAACACCTTCAGGTAGCCCGGGAAAACGAGGTGGCTGCCCGTCGCTTTGAACTGCGCGCTGCCGTCGTCGGAATCGATTAAAACGGTCTGGGTATCCCACTGGGCCTGCGCCATCTGGCAGGCGATGGTCCGGTTCCAGATGATTTTGTACAGGTCAAAAAGCTGGGGCGAAAGGATTGAGGCGAGTTGCTCCGGCGTGCGCTTCAAGTCCGTCGGGCGAATAGCCTCGTGGGCTTCCTGGGCGTTTTTCACCTTATTCTTATAAACGCGGGCCCGCGGAAGGGCGTATGGTTCTCCGAACTTTTTCTGGATGATGTCACGCGCGTCGCTTAACGCCTGCTTCGCGAGATGGACACTGTCGGTTCGCATGTAGGTAATCAACCCGACTGGGCCCTGCCCCAGGTCGATCCCTTCGTAGAGCTGTTGCGCGAGGCGCATGGTCCGGGAG
>WGDA01000032.1 GCA_015493505.1 Pseudomonadota bacterium
CTACAACAATACAACACACCCAACTTATAACCAACTGAAACTATTTAACTTTTAACCAGACAGCAGTGATGGAAATTATATTTTACCTTTCTCTTTGAGTTTACATTCGTCTCAAAAAACTTATGACTTGACAATTTGCATTTTAAATGCAAATTATTAGGTATGGATGTTACAACACCGTCCAAATATATCAAAAGATCCCTGGAGCCCGTGATTAAAAAGGCTGCCAAGGAGTTCCCCGCCGTGGTCTTAACCGGGCCTCGGCAATCTGGAAAAACGACCCTTTTACTTCACCTTTTCGGGGAACGTCACCGCTACGTGTCGCTGGAAGCGCCGGATGTTCGCGCGTCAGCGCGGGAAGACCCTCGTGGCTTTCTCGAAATGTACTCGCCGCCCATTATCTTTGACGAAATTCAGCACGCGCCCGACCTGCTCCCGTACATTAAAGAGAAAATCGACGCGAATCGTGGGGGGAAAGGGCAGTTTTTACTAACAGGGTCTCAGAACATCCTTCTTATGGAAAAGGTCACCGAATCCCTGGCTGGGCGCGCGGCTGTGCTTCAGCTTTTACCCCTTTCAAGAAGAGAAATGGAGGGGAGGCCAGGCCTTCCCCTGCCATGGGAAACCGACGCCTATTCAAAACCAGACAAATCTTTTACCTTTCAGGGCCTCTGGGAGAAATTTCTCCGTGGAGGCTTTCCTGAGTTGAGCGCGGAGCCTGGCCGAGACACGCGTTTATGGCACGCCAGCTATGTGCAAACGTATCTTGAAAGGGATGTGCGTACGTTAAGACAGGTTGGGGATCTTTCTCAGTTTCAGAATTTCCTCCAGGTCCTGGCCGCGAGGAGTTCTCAGCTTTTGAACCTTTCAGATGTTTCCAGAGACCTGGGAATCGCTGTCAACACGGCAAAGACCTGGTTGTCCGTTCTTGAAACGACATATCAGGTTTTCGTCCTGCGCCCTTATTTTGCAAATGTGGGAAAACGCCTAATAAAAACACCCAAGGTTTATTTCATGGATGTGGGAACGCTTTGCTATCTTACGGGTTTAAAGAATCCCGAACACGCCGCAACCGGCCCCATGGGGGGTGCCGTAATGGAAACCGCTGTTCTGACAGAGATTGTTAAGGCTTTGATTCACCAGGGAATGCCTCCAAAGGTCTATTTTTGGCGGACCACGTCGGGAACAGAGGTGGATATCATTGTCGAAACGAATGGCAAGCTGATCCCCCTGGAGGTAAAGCTGTCAGCAACGCCGCGCCCGGCGATGGCTAATTCTATCAGGAGATTCAAAAACGACCTGAGAACCAAGGCCATGAAGGGATACGTGGTGCATCCCGGAGACACGGTGCTTCCGTTAGGGGAAGGGGTCACGGCCCTCCCTTACGCGGCCCTTTGAGGGAGGGAAGAGGTGAAAAAATGATGAGAAGGTTTATCGATACTTTTGTTAAAGCCGCTTAGATTTTAGCTCGATTGCGCAGCGGAATTTCCAGTCCGAATCAACGTGCTTGTTCGGAGTTCTTCAATGATTCTAATGCTTCCGCGTCGGCTAAATCCTTGGTTCTTCCTGTGGCCCTTTTGTTTCGAATGAGGTCATCGATTGATGGAACGCGCACCTCGATCCCGTCAACATTCACGGACAAAGATCGTTTGTAAACCTCATCAAATTGAAGTCCGGAGGCCGAATTGATGAGGTCGATTCGCCTTGGGGCGACACCGATTTGAAAAACAGTTCCTTCCTTCAGAAGATCTTCTCTGGTCAAATCGTTAAGAGGCGCACCAAAATGACGCAGTGCCCGCATTACGGCATCAACGTTTTCCCCTGATGGCATGATCCAGATATCTATGTCCATGGTCGCCCGGGGATAACCGTGAGCTGCCATCGCGTAGGCCCCAACGAGGAGAAATTTAACCTTCTCGCCGGATAAGGCGCGTAACATGTCTTTGTAGTCTTCGTTCAGCATCGTGCTTTTTGCTCAGGGAGGTGATTTCTTTAGTCAGTGTCCAAACGAGTTTAATACGGTCTGCCGGCGTGCCTGGGACAAAGTCGTCGTTTCTGGATTCCGACATCCGGTATAAGGCTGTGTGGTCCCTTTTCATAGTTTTAATCACTGCTGTCCGGTTAAAAGTTAAATAGTTTCAGTTGGTTATAAGTTGGGTGTGTTGTATTGTTGTAGTATGAAGTTGCAAGTATCTGAGATAATGGGATTTTTTCAAAAAGGGTAACGCTCAAAATCTGTAAAATTGTGTAGAGGCTC
>WGDA01000033.1 GCA_015493505.1 Pseudomonadota bacterium
AAGGCCAAGACGTGGGAAGAACTGGCAAAGGTTTAAAAAGACTGAAGGTGGAAGGTAGAAGCAATTGTTCGGCTTAAAGGGGAAAAGGGGTGTGATGCCCCATGCTTTCACACGGGTTTTACACTCAAGGCTAAATCGGCCTATCACTCCCATACCGAAAACTCTTTATTCAATGTTACTCATGGGGTAAGAAGCAAGGCTAAGGGCTGGTGGCTGAAGAATGTTTCGTTGGGGATCATTCGAGAAAGAAAACCCCCGCGAGGGAAAGGCCCCACGGGGGTTTTTAGGTTAATGTTGTATCACGCTATCCCAGTCCAACCTGGCCGGCATAAACAATCACGACGCGCAGGATGAACCCACCGATCAGGATGAGAATCGGAGATAAAATGGATGGCGCCTTCCCGCTCTCTTTGTGGCTCAAGGCGGAGAAGAAGTTGATAATCAGAGGCAGGATCATCCCCACGATCACCGCGCCGATCCAGAACCAGGCACCCAGCGAGCCGGTCACGAGGGCGTGTGTCAGCGAATGCCCATCCGGCCCCGTCTCCCGGTGCAGCATCAGCAGGAAGAAGAAGAGGATGGTCAATTCCACAATAATGGCCACGTTGTCAAACTCTTCCAGGGCGTATAGCTGCGGTACCTGGGTAATCTTTCTGTTGACGAGCAGCATCAGGGCAACCCCTGTTGAAATCCCCGAGGCGAGGAACAGCCCGCTCAACAGCGGCGTCTCTTCCCACATGGGAACCGAGGTGGAATTGAGCAACGTCCCCGTATAGGCCATGAGAAAAACCGCGACCATCGCGCCAATCGCCGCCACCTCTTTTCGCGGCACCAGTGCGGAAATCCACCTGGCCCAGGTCCCGAACACCCCGTCTTTGGCGTCTTCACTCAAGGCAAAGATAGAGCTCACCACGCAGAAGATTCCAAAAACGAGCAGCGCCCAGGCACCCGCGGACATGGGAGAATTGAATTTGAAAAGTTTCATGAGATGGAGAAACCGCACCGGTTGGCCCAGATCCACGATCAGCGCGATAGCCCCGATGATGAGCAGGGGGATCGCGTAGAGATAGCCATAGCAGGTCGTTTTTCGATGCTCCTCCGGCCCAAAAATGCAGCATAGCGAGGCGACGAAATAAGCGCCGCCGGCCATGGCTGCCACATACAGATAGATGGCAATCGCCAAACCCCACTTACCTTCCATTATTCTCCCCCCTTTCCATAGGTTCCACGCTCCCTGAATTTCACGATCCCCGCCAGGCCAATGATCGCGGCGGCGATAATGGTTATCAGGGAACTGGTGAGAATGGACACGGGCCGCTTGGAAACGACCTTTGGCCGTCTTGGCAGGCCGAAAACCTCCGGATCCTCCGTCAGCACGTAAAAGACATGGGTTCCACCCGCCTGCGTGTCCCCATAGATCTGGGCCCGTTTGTATCCTTTTTTGTACAATTCGGCTACCCGGAGCCTCGCTTTTTCAAGCATCTCAGCGCGGTTGCCATAGGAAAGGGCGCCAGGTCCACAGGTCTTGACACAGGCCGGGATCATGCCGTCTTCCACACGATCCAGGCAGGCCCGGCACTTCTGAGCCGTGCCGGTATCCTCGTTGAATCGGGGAATATGGTAATGGCACGCCATCACACAGTTCCGGCATCCGATGCACGTGGACTGGTCGATGTACACAAACCCGTGAGGTGAACGCTTGATGGCTCCGGTAGGGCAAACATAGAGGCAGCTTGCATCCGTGCAGTGCAGGCACCGATGGCTGAAAAAGGCCCACCGAAATCCCTCATCATCATGAATCTCCTTGAACTCGATGAGATTCCATGTATTACCACTCAGGTCCATGGGATTCTGGTAGGACCCGTGATTGATGGTCTTCTCCGCCGGGAGCTGGTTCCACTGCTTGCAGGCAACCTGGCATCCGCGACACCCCGTACATTTCGACATGTCGTACAACATGGCTTTTTCGATGGCCATCTTACTTCACCCCCTTTCGCACGTCGACCATGAACGCCTTGGTCTCCGGAATCATGGTGTTGGCATCACCGATACTCGGCGTCAGCAGGTTGGCGCTGTCTCCCTTGGCGAGACCCATATAACCGAAACACCAGATGGCTCCGATCTCGTGAACGATATTGCCGCCAACCTTAAAGGGCTTGAACCGTTCCGTCACAATCGCCACCGCTCTCACCTTGCCGCGGTCGGACACCACGGTGACCCACTCACCATTCTTGATGCCCTTCTCCGCCGCCAGTTCCTTGCCCATCTCCACGAACATCTGCGGCATCAGCTCCACCAGCCATGGCTGATTCCGGGTCATGGCACCGGTCTGCCAGTGTTCCGAGACACGATAGGTGGTGCAGACAATGGGGTAACGGGGATCGCACACCTTGGCCGCTTTGGTCAGGGGACGCCCGCTTGAATCCACGAGAACCACCACCGGGTCAAGCTGCTGCGAGCTCATCAGGTTCTTGGTCGGGCATTCGAGAGGTTCGTAATGCTCCGGGAATGGCCCATCCGCCCGGCCCGGCCCAAAGATCCGTCCCACGCCCTCCGGCTTCATGATAAAAGGACGTTTGGTGTCTGTGCGCCAAGTGCCATCGGGGTTCTGCATGGGATACCAGCCGCCATCCGGCACATCCCCAACCCACTTCTTGGTCACGTATTTGCCGTCCTTGACCTTGCCTTCAAACTTGATGACGGGATGCTTCGGGTTCCAGGGATGCCCCTGATAATCCACGGACGCGCGGTTGTAGATAATCCGCCGGTTGACCGGCCAGCACCAGGACCACTCGGAATAGAGTCCGATGCCGGAACGATCCACCATACTCCGGCGCGCCGCCATATTCCCCTTTTCGGTGTAGCTGCCACAATAGAGCCAGTTACCGGATGAGGTGGTGCCATCCGCCTTGCACTTCCCGAAGGAAGGCAGCAATTTACCGGTGGTCAGGTCATATCCGTTGATCTCTTTGGCGACCTTGTGGATATCCACCATCTTCCCGTCCTTGGCCGCGTAATCCCACTTCATCTTGAGGAAGGCCTCCTTGACCGGGCCGCCTTCCTTCTCGTACAAGGCTTTCAGACGTTTATAGAGCGCGTGAATCATCTCGGAATCCGGTTTGGCCTCTCCCGGGGGATCAACCGCCTTGTACCGCCACTGGGACCAACGGCCGCTGTTGGTAATACTGCCCTCTTTCTCCACCGACGCCGCGCAGGGGAGGAAAAAGACCTCTGTTTTGATGCTCTTGGGATCAACACCCGGGCGTTTCCAGAAGGCCGCCGTCTCCGTTTCCCAAAGGTTGACGGTTACCATCCATTCCAGCTTGCCCAGAGCCTCGCGCACCAGATTGGCGTTGGCACCGCTGCACGCGGGGTTCTGCCCCCAGGCGAGGAATCCCTTGAACTTTCCCCGAGACATCAGGTCAAAGATCATCAGCCAGGAATAGTTGACCCCGTCATCCACCTTGGGATGGTACTGATAGCAGAACTCATTGTCCGGCGTCGCCGCGTCTCCATAGATGGATTTCAGGTAACTGACCGAATACTTCGCGTAGTTCCCCCACCAGTTCGCGCTGAGCGGGTCGTTGGTGGTCGGGGTGTAATGTTTGTTATATTTCTCCAGGGTCTCATCGGACGCCCGCGGGGTCTTGAGATACCCGGGGATGATGTGCCACAGCAGGCAGTGGTCCGTTGATCCCTGCACGTTAGACTCGCCGCGCAGGGCGTTGATGCCACCACCCGCCACGCCGATGTTACCCAAAAGCAACTGGACAATCGCCATGGCCCGGATATTCTGGGTCCCGTTGGTATGCTGCGTCCACCCCATGGCGTACATGCAGGTACCCGCCTTGTCGGGCTTGTAAGTCTTGCTGTAGGCATCATATACCTTGACCAGCAGGTCCTTCGGCGTCCCGGTAATGGCCGACACTTTATCCAGCGTGTAGCGGGAATAGAACTTCTTCAACAGTTGATACACACAGCGGGGATGTTTCAGGGTCTTGTCCCGCTTGGGAATGCCCTTGGCATCCAACTGGTACTTCCAGGATGACTTGTCATACTTGTGGGTCTTGGGGTTGTACCCGGAAAACAGCCCGTCATGAAAATCAAACCGATCGTCGATCAGGAATGAGGCATTGGTGTATTCAGACACATAGGGAAAGTGGATCCGGTTGTGATCCAGGATGTATTTAATCATCCCGCCGAGGAACGCCACATCCGTCCCAGAACGCAGCGGCGCGTAAATGTCCGCCCGCGCGGAGGTCCGGGTATAGCGGGGATCCACACTGATGAGGGTGGCCCCATTTTCCTTCGCCATGTTAACCCATTTGAAGGAGATGGGATGGTTTTCGGCAGCGTTGCTGCCCATGATCAGGATACAATCACTGTTTCGGATATCGATCCAGTGATTCGTCATCGCGCCGCGTCCAAACGACTCTGCCAGAGCCGCTACCGTGGCGCTGTGTCAGATACGTGCCTGGTGCTCGATGTAAACCAGCCCCAGGCCCCTCAGGAATTTCTGGTACAGCCAGCACTCTTCGTTATCGAGTGCAGCGCTTCCCACCGAGGCAATGGCGGTCGTTCGGTTGACCACCTGCCCTTTCGCGTTCTTTTCCTCGAAGTTCTCGTCCCGGGTCTTCTTGATTCGCTTGGCGATGGTATCGATCATCCAGTCCCAGGACTTGACCTCCCATTTCGTGCTCCCCGGCGCCCGGTACATGGGTTTGGTCACCCGGCGCTTGTTGTTGGCCAACTGGTAAAGCGCCGCGCCCTTGCTGCACAGGGCCCCCTGGTTGATGGGGTGGTCAGGGTCGCCTTCCGTGTTCACGACCTTCCCCTTCCGCGCGTAAACGATGATGCCACATCCAACCGCGCAGTATGGGCAGATGGTTGTTGACATCTTCGCCTGCTTGATTTTGAGCGGCTGGGCGTAAGCCTTGACCGGCTCCAGGCTGATGCCTAAGCCCGCGGCGGCCAGGGATGCTGTCGAGATTTTGATAAAAGTCCTTCTCGTGACATCCATACGCAAGACCTCCTTTCCCTTAAAAAATTAGAGGGAAACCCTCTCTAAACGAGAGTCTCCCCACGAACGGCAGAGGCAAGGACACCCTCCTCAACCCCCTTTCTACCGTTTTCAAAGGCGTACACTTTTTGAATCCCACTATCCTATAGCTACCGGTTACACTTATGACTCTGAAATATCATCAAAAAGAGGGGTGTTTGTCAATAGGGAGCGCAAATAAAATACTGTTTTTTTTGCTGGCAACCAGTTCAATTTGTGAATAGACGTATCCTTTGGTAAGCTGAATCTGTTAAGATGTCACGGGATATGCCTGTATAACCGTGGCCACGCGTTTAAGAATACGCTCTTTCCTCTTGGAGTTGGGGGTTGGATCTTCCGTTGCTTCCGAAACGTATCCGTTTTGAAAACGGCTATCAGAACCTCTTTTTATCTCAAACGCATTTACGTCTGCTTTTCGTCGCACGGCCTTCCGAGTTGCGGCACCTGAATTAAAAAAAGAGCTATGGTATGGTAAAATAATACCCAAAACTATTCATATCGTTTTAAAGGGGATAGTGAACGGCGGTTAATTTCGCTTTCATGGATAAAAAGAGTTGCGGATCGTTACAGGGCCAACCCGGGAGGATTGATACATGTGCTACAGCCTGTCTCTTTACTCAGACATCCACACCCTGATTCGCCGTTTTAACGCCCAGCCTGCCAAAAACCTCTCTCTGGGAAACCGATATTACATCTCCGCCTTCACCTTCCCGGAGGTCCCGGTCATTACCAACCAGGCCCCCGGCCTGATCCAACCCCTCCGGTGGGGGCTCGTCCCCGGCTGGGTTAAAGATGGAGCGAAGGCGAGGGAAATCAGCCAGAAAACCCTCAACGCCCGATTCGAAACCCTCCGGCAGCGGGTTTCATTCAAGAAAGCCCTCACGGAGCGCCGCTGCCTCGTTCTCGTGGACGGTTTCTTCGAGTTTCGTGAGGTCGGTGGCAGGAAATACCCCTATTTCATCTGCATGAAATCGGGGGAACCCTTCGCCCTGGCTGGGCTGTGGGGGGCATGGAAAAATCCCGGCACTGGCCAAGAGGAAAGGACCTTTACCATCGTCACGATACCCGCCAACCCCCTGCTCGCCAGCATTCACAACACCAAAAAACGAATGCCACTCATCCTGACCCCGGATATAGAACGGGAATGGCTGGCCCGTCCCCTGGAAGAGAAGGAGATCCGAAAGGTTACGGGGCGGCTCGATGACAAGGTTCTCCATGCCTATCCCGTCTCACGGGCGATTGCCTCGAGGAACGTGGACGGATCCCGGATGGAGCTTCTTGACAGTCACGATTACCCGGAACTGGAGGAGGAAGGACAATGAAAAGAAATGTCCTCATCACCGGCTCGACGGATGGCATTGGCCGTCAGACGGCCCTGCAGCTCGCTGGGAAGGGATACCGGGTCATCATCCATGGAAGAAATGAGGGAAAGGTTCGCGCTACTGTTGCCGGGATCCAGCAGGCGACAGGCAACGCGGGTGTCACCGGAGTCATCGGAAACTTAGCTTCCCTGAAGGAGGTTCAGTCCCTCGCGCGGGATATCCGTGAGCAGGTCGATGCCCTGGACGTTCTCATCAACAATGCCGGTGTTTTCCAGACTCATTTCGAGCGCTCAAAAGACGGCTATGAGATGACCTTTGCCGTCAACCACCTCGCGCACTTTCTCCTGACACGGGAGCTGCTTCCCCTTCTAAAAAAATCCCGGGAGGGTCGTATCGTTATCGTCAGCTCCATGGCCCACGCGAGCCGAATCGACTTCGACAACCTCCAGGGAGAAAAGGGCTTCGATGGATACGAGGCTTACAGTGTTTCCAAGCTTTGCAACCTGCTTTTCGGCTACAAGCTCGCCCGGGACCTGGAAAGAACGGGAATCACGGTCAACTGCCTCCATCCCGGCGTCATCAACACGAAACTGCTCAGGAAGGGATGGGGCGGTATCGGAGCGCCTGTCGAGAAAGGGGCCGTGACCCCCGTCTATCTCGCGGACAGCCCGGAGGTCGCGGGGGTCACGGGAAGGTATTTCGTGGATCGAGCCTCCACCCGATCCGCCCCCATTTCCTATGACATCCCGACCCAGGAACGGCTCTGGGCTTTGAGTGAAGAACTCTGCGACAGGGCGTTACAGGGGGGAAGTGAGGCGTGAAACGATAGTTGGCAGGTAGCTGCCTGCTGGTTGCAGTGTAAGCCTTTCAAAGTTCTTGATTCTATAATACAAATTATCCGAATTTCGTCCGTTGGTTCTCTATCCCTTCCCGAAAGCATTTAAGGTTTTTGACATACCACGCGATTGAATCTGCCTCTCCTGTTTCTGTTCGATAGTCCACTTTCAGCAACGGCCTGAAAATCGATTTTCCTAAAAAACTCAACGGCGTTTCCACGCCTTGCACGTTTTGTAATGGAATAGAAATTTCCGACTCTGGCATCAATCTTCTGAAAAACAGCTCGCGTCTGGTAAGGATAAGAACCCCATTACCTCTCACTTGTTTAAATTTCTTCGATTTCTTCCCGAAAAAACTGGCTGAATTGTCCTGACAAATGACATCCTCTCCACGGAATCTATCAGCCACCATTTCAAGGCATTCCCTTCCTTTTCTCCTTACGGATATCAGCAGGAACAAAAGGGCCAGGACCACGAGAATTGCCACAGCAACAGCCACGAAAAGCCAAAGTGGATGGCCCATCCAACTGACTCCAGAACCGGATGCCCCCATTTCTTCCCCCCCTTCTTTTAACATAACACGTCTCACGTGTTGATAAAAACAGGAGGCGTTATTTCGCATACTTCTGGAACAAAGAGAGATAAGCCGCCTTGTAATTCCGATTTATTACGCATGTACAACCTTGATGCTCTCGCAAAAAGTCAGAATTGGCACCCTCGTAAAAAGTCAGGGGTCATTTATTTAGGAAAGTCAAGCATAATTCCATGGTTTGAAGCCAGAGAGGAGAAAAAGAGGGTTTGAGCGCTTTCTGAAAGCGAGAAACCGGATTATGGCGCTATAAATAGCATAAACTGCG